>JAYUNN010000039.1:0-5025 GCA_043761585.1 bacterium | reverse complement strand
TCGTGAGCCGCTTCTTTGTTGCATTCATTAGGTTTTAACTATGTAAAATGGGATAACCAATGACTATTTTCTAAATAACAATTAACTATCCATTGCTTTTCTAAAGATTAATATAAAAGTTAGATTTATGTCAAGGCTTACCTAAGCTAAGTGACCATCTTTTAAAGCTTTGTAGAAAAATCTAGCATAAAGCAAGTGCAAAACAGCGTGCTCCGCTCCGCCAATGTAAATATCGACTGGCATCCATGATTGTATCCGACCCCGCTTCGCAAATTCTTGCTGATTTTTGTGATCTAAATAGCGTAAATAATACCAACTAGAACAAACAAAAGTGTCCATAGTGTCTTTCTCCCTAAAAACTCCACTTAACTCATTTAGTCCAGTGATTGGACAGTTCACTTTGGCAAAAGTGTCGCTGTATCTTAGTGGGCTTTGACCATCTGGTCTAAAATCTACATCGACTGGCAAAGTAATAGGCAAATTTTTATCCAAACTTAATCTATATTTTTGATCTTCAAAATCTGTCCAAGAGTTTTGCTCATAATTTTGTATAAATTCTGAAAGCTCCGTAAAACTATTTTGAGAAAGATGACCTTTATTTTCAAGTTTAAAAAGTATACTGTTGGGTAAAAACCGCTGATATTTGATGGCTTCGTTTATTGGGACTACCTGATCGTCACTAGAATGCCAAATATAGACACTTTCACAGTTTTGAGCCACTGTATCCCAGTTTTGTGTTTGCTTAAAATCACCTTCATCCCAGGCTGGAGCTACCAAATGCAAGGATTTAACCTGTAACTTAACTTCGCTTAGATACTTAACTAAGAATAATCCACCTAGACTATGTCCCACTAAATAGCTTTCACTGCTAAGTTTTGGCACAATGTTGACTTCAAAAAACTGTTTCCATAGTTGATAGCTAGCATCGTGGCTGTTTGGCATTTTTGGATAAAATACTTCAAATCCACTATTTTCAAGCTCTGATTGAGTGTTTTTATACCATGCAAAATCCTCGCCGTCCAGTTTTAGACCGTATTGGTTGATAAGATCAGTTTCGAGATCTAAATCCTGAGTCAAATCTGCATGCTCAGTGCCTTTGTAGCTGTTGCCGCCGTGAACTATAACTACCTGAGGTTTTAGTTCGGGTTTAGTTGTGCCAGAGTTTATAGCTGTATTTGATTCTAAAATTTCCAGCAAATTAAAAGCTTTAACTAAACTATCTCTGATATAAATACTAAAATTTTCGTCATCAGAAAAGGTGTCTAAGTCACTTAAACTAACCCAGCGACCCTCTACCGCTTTACCACTTTCAAGTTTGAGTTCATCTAAATTAGCTACTTGAATCAAGAATTGGTAAATAATTTTATGAGGGTTATCGCCATCTTTTCGAGACTCGAGCGGCACAATCCACTCCTGACTACCTACAAAAGCTATCACTTTAGCTACATCCCAATTGGTTTCTTCTTTGACTTCACGGACAAAACTGCCGTAAATATTTTCACCTTCATCCTTGTGTCCACCTGGAAAATCCCAGTGGTTTGGATAAAGTCTGCGGTCGCTACTGCGTTTTTGAATAAAAATTTGATTATTTTCATTTACGACTAAGGTATCCACGACCACTGCTTGCCCAGCTGCTTCAGCTTTTATCAGTAGATTTTTCATAAACTCAGTGTCTGGCTCGAGGCGCACCGCTAAGCTTTGATTTAGATTTGTACCAATTTGCCTGCTAAGTAGCCGGTCTTGGTTATAAGCCTGGATTTGCGTCGCTGGAGTATAGATAATTGGAATTGGCGAACCCCAATATCTCTGTCTTGAAACTAACCAATCACGAAGTTTGTATTGCTCTTTAAAGGTTCCAGCTTTTTCAGCCTCGAGTTTTACGACGATTTGGTGGCGAGCATCAACCGTAGAAAGACCATTAAAATCACCTGAATTAGTTAAAACCCCTTCATCTGTAAAAGCCTGTTCATCAAAAGCGATATCACCAGCTTGGTTTTGAACAACTTCTTGAAATGGAATAGAGTATTTTTTGGCAAACTCAAAATCCCGCTGATCGTGAGCTGGCACCATCATGACCGCACCTGTACCATAGTTTGGTAACACATAATCGGCCACCCAGACTGGAATTTTCTCTCCTGTAAGCGGATGCTTAGCGTGACTTCCAGTAAAAACTCCACTTTTAAATTTGTTTAGATCAGTTCTTTCTAGCTCAGTCTTTTTTTTGCTTTCTTCCACATATTGAACTACTCGACTTTTATGTTCGGCTTTGGTCAGACTCTCAAGTAGTGGATGCTCTGGAGCTATCACCAAGGCCGTAACCCCAAAAATTGTATCCACTCGAGTGGTGTAGGTTTCTATAAAAGTTGGACTTATTTTTGAATCAGACATATTATAAATGACATTTGTGATATATTTTATAGGCAAATACGAAATAGACTATAGCGACAATTAACCTTAAAATACAATGATTATTTGTATAAATGTATAAATTGAAAGTCAAAGTTTGTAAAGAGAGCCTAGCTTTTATAACCTAAGTCAGATTTGCCATCGTCTAAAAGCAAGATATTTTAAAGCAATGTAGCTCATTTAGATTCAATAAACTTGGGCTCAGCTATTTATGATGGATGAAAATATGAAGTAGAATTTCGAGCTATTTGTAGCCCAGAAGCGAAAATAAATATTAAGCCAATCTAGCCTCTTTTTCTACACTTTTTACCCAAAAAGACGTCTCCATTTGATACGGAATTGCTGCACAACTACTTGAGCTTTGAGAAATAAAAAGCGATAATTTTACTTGCAAAATAAGGTTTTAAGTAGCTCAGGAGCTCAGATATAAACGTGGAGTCAAAATTACAAATCTTGGTTTTTGATAAAAGTATTCTATTACAGAAATATTTAACCACTTTGAAGCTCGCGGTGGTGAACTTTATTCAAGAGTCTAGTTGTTGGGAGTATTTATGCTATTTCATAACGTAAACTAACTGGTGCCGCTGGTTTACAATAATTTACCTACAAATCTAACTCTCAAAACGACTTTTTGGGGTGCTAGTCATAAGCGACAGTAACATAAAACTACCTAAAATGTGTGAGCCACCGTAACTAAGCCATGGTAAAGGTAAGCCGACCACTGGAAATAAACCTAAATTCATACCAATATTTAAAGTGATCTGCAACAACATCGTCGCGCTTCCAGCCAAAATCAAATAAAACTGATGATCATGAGCTGCGATTAAGAGCCTACCAAGCATAATAAAATACAGTAAATACAAAATGATCACGGCACTACTACCTAAAATCCCAAGATAATGACTAATTGAAGCGAAAATAAAATCAGTTTGACGTTCTGGTAAAAATAGCGTGCGACTAGTTTGAAAAGACTCCAGGCTACCTAAAAGCTGATTGTTGGCAATTAGTGAAATCGACTGACAGGTATTGTATAGATTAGTTTGATTGCAGATTTTGTTGATGTCGTCGCTGCTACTCGGCGTCCAGCTTTCAGATCTAGTAATAAAATTTAAAACACCCAAACGCTCTTTTTGATAACCAACCAAATTTAAACTTACAAAAACCACCATTAAAACTGCCAATCCAACCAAACTAAATTTAAACCATTTTTTCACTTCTGGCTGCACTAAAAATACTAAAATAGCTGGCAAAATCACTATCAAAGCCGTCCCCAAATCACTTTGCCCCAAAACTGGGTCCCAAATCGTTAAAAAAGATAGTAGTGGAAACGACCAATACCACAGCAAGTTTACGGTTTTATTTAAGTTGCGGTAACTAGCAAAAAACGCTACCCACATTATGATACCAACTTTGAGTAGCTCTGATGGCTGTAGACTAAAGCCCCCAAATTTAAGCCATCTTGAGGCACCTCGCACTTCATAGCTTATAAAAATTACCAAAATGTTAAATAAACTCATGATGGCATTGAACCAGAAAATTGCCTTTAAGTTTTTATGAATTTTCAAGATATAAACGGCGATATAGCTTAGCAACAGCGCTAAAATGCTAAAAATAATTTGGCGAACCGCTCTAGTACCAAGCCAGCTACTAGGATCGCCCCAGTTGAGGTTGTTTTCTAGGCTCGACAGCGTCCAAGTACTGATACTAAGTAAAAGCAGCGGAATTATAAAAAGAAATCGTGGCGACATTAGCAAAATTTAGGCTAACACTTATTTTTTTGACAAGCTTTGACAACGGCCGCGTTTTTAAAATATCAATACTTTATGACTAAAGCCATTTTTTTTGATTATCACGGCGTGCTCGATAAGCGGAATTTTCAAGGTATGCTCAAACGATTAGCTGAGCTAACTTACACTCAAGGTGATTTTGAAGCCTTTTTACAAATTATTTACAGCAAATATGCTCTTTTTACAAATTTATACGCTGCTGGTGAGATATTGCCCGAGCATTTTTGGTCAAAACTCGAAAATGATGGCTTAAATGGCATCCAAATCCAAAAGCTTCAAGACTATATTTTGACGGTTGAACTCAATCAAACTCTTTTACCAGTTTTAGAAAAACTACAGTCAAATCAATTTAAACTCGGGATTTTATCAGACTCACCTAGTGATAAAATAGGTAAAATACGACATCGCTGGGATTTAGACAAATATTTTGAAACTGTCATTTTTTCAAGTGAGCAAAACCTCAGTAAAATCGAACCAGATTTTTATAGTCTCATGCTATGCCGCGAGCTGTACAAACCCAGCGAAGTGATGTACATAGAAGAAAACCCAAAACTCGTCAACATGGCTAAAAGTGCTGGTTTCCAAGCTGTAGTTTATACTCCAGAAATGGATCTGATCAAATATTTTGATATAAAAGACTAGCAAAGTGGCCAAAGATAACATATAAAAATCCCACCTTTAGGGTGAGACTGTATCAAAAGAGCGGAGAGAAATAGAAACAAGGGTAAATATTTAGGCTCTAGCATAGAAAACTAATCTATGTTAGACTATGAAAGTGATTAAATACAGTAAACTAAGTAATTATGAGTTAAAAAAGATCATGTGGCACTTT
>JAYUNN010000038.1:0-59688 GCA_043761585.1 bacterium | reverse complement strand
AAAGTGCCACATGATCTTTTTTAACTCATAATTACTTAGTTTACTGTATTTAATCACTTTCATAGTCTAACATAGATTAGTTTTCTATGCTAGAGCCTAGATTAAACAGATTAAACCAAATTATAATTTTACTCAATTTTAAAACCCCTTTTTGGGGTTTGATTTTTATCTAAAATTAAATTATAAACTTATAAACCTCAGTGCCGAAATAAAATATTAAACTCATTTTTTCCTTATTTTTCGAAAAACACCTCGTTTAGTACGGCCGAGGCCACAACTGTTTCAGCCTAATAAAAAGTGACAACCTTTAATACCTAGAGCGAAATTGCGCGGGGCGAAGAGTCTGAATGTCAAGAGAGAGAGGCGAAAAATACAAAGATCTATTTTTGATAAGACTAATTTTGTTTTGAGAGCCTGGTGATTATGGCTTATAATTATTTTTTTAGGTCATGAAACTATGCCCACTCAACAATGCCAATTATCTATGTAGCTACTATATGTATTTAAATCCCATTAAAATCAGGGTGAATTTGTTTTAGGTTTTACATTCTAAATTCATCTAAAGAATCAAATGGATTTGGCATCGAGGCCATCGCAGGAATATCATCAGCATTTGAGACCACCTGTTCTTTTAACTCAGTTAGGCTTGGGCGCGGTTTATAGCTGTTTTCGACTGGGACAGTGCCAGATTCATGATCATAACTACCGTTATCCATGCCTTGCTGCTTCACGATGGAGTCAAACGCTCCCCAAGTACTTATACCATTAGCTGGAATCAAAATTGCTACCGTATCACCGCTGCGCAAATTCTGCTGCTTCATGGCAAAAGTAATGCTGGCTTTGAGGACTTTGACAGGTGCTGGGATAGTGTCCACAATTACTACAAATTCTCCAGTTTCATCCATGGTAAACATCCCAACTACTCGTCTAGCTGCGGCTTTTTGGATGACCTTATAGACTTCGCGATAAGTATCAGTCAAAATACGTTTCATGCGATCACCTACTACTAGCTTGGTTTTGCTAGCATAATTAGCTGGAATAGCGTAAATTTTACCATCATCGCCAATCATATTTTCCCCATCAAAATGACCCTCAACTATTTCTAAAAAGTTTGACTCTGGGTCAGCTGCAGAGCTAGCTCCTGAGCCGTAGCTATTATTAGAGTAGATTTCAGTTTGCGGCGAACCGTACATTTGCTTAATTAAAAGTTGAGCAGTTTTCAAGTTATTTTCGGCAATTTCTATCAAATTTAAAATTTTTGATATTTTTTGAGTGTCCATATATTATTTGTAATATTATTAGTTTTGCTAGGTTTATGATTTTGGTTTAGGTGAAATATATTTTTTGAGTTTTTACCTAATGGTTTTACCAAACTTTATAGAAAAAATTTGTTAAATTTAAAGCTATAGACCAAAGATTAGAATTTCTAACTAAAAATGTCAAGATTTAACTACTCTACCAACTCTGACGTAGTCACATCTAGTTATATTTAACAGGCTTTTAATAAATTTACTCAAAATTTAAGTGGTAAAATTACTAGCTGTAATTTTTAGAAGAATTAGACTTAGGTTATAAAATAGGGTAAATACTTAAAAGCTTAATTCGCATTCTTATTCATAGCAAATTTACTAGGGCGAACTAAACTATTTCACTTGAAATACTTAGATCAAATCGCAACAAAGCAACTTATTTGCCATAAACAATAATATAAATCATACTTGGAATACTTCATTTTTTACCAACAAAATAAAAATAAAAACAATATGGAGCATTTTTTAAAAAGATATCAACGTCGAAGAATAGCTACAGCAAAACTAATCTCAAAGCTAAAAATCTTATACTTAGAATTTGAGTTAGCCTACACTCTTGGTCCAGAACTAACCAAAATCCAAAAAACCAAGCTTAAAATAAAGTTTTTACAAAATTCAGGGCTTCAGCCCTTCAGGGAGAATTTCATTTTAAGATTGCGGTTTCATTTTAGTAAATGCCGACTTTTTGAAAATTATTCACCTCTAAGTTTGGACACACGCTCCGAAATTGAAGGATGAGTCGAAAAAATATTTTCAAAGAATTGATTATGGTTTTGAAGCGGCGGTGCAATGTACAAACTACTCATTGCTGTAGAGTTGACATTTGTTTTAGTTTTTTGTCCATAAAGTTTTTCCAAGGCTGAGATCAAACCCTCTGGATATCGGGTAAAAGTGACTGCTGTAGCATCAGCCAAATACTCTCGGGACCTAGACACGGCTAGCTGCAACATAATCGCTAAAACTGGTGCCGCTATTAAAATAATAATATATAGGGCGTACACCCAAGGTGATTTATTTGTATCGCGATCATCTTTGCTACCAAATCCAAAGAAACTAAAACGAAAAATATTGTCCACAATTAAGCTAATCACAAAAGCTAAAACCATAGTTATGGTCATAACCAAAGTGTCCCGATTTTTAATATGACTTAGTTCGTGTGCGATCACACCTTCGAGCTCATTTTTATTGAGTAAATCTAAAATACCTTGATTTAAGCAAATACTAGAGTGCTTCGGGTCACGACCGCAAGCAAAAGCGTTGGCCGAAGGATCGGGGCTAAAGTATACTTTTGGCTTTGGTATATCAGCGATTTTAGATAAATTATCAATCATTTCATGGATTTTAGGAAAATCTTCCACGGTAATTTCTTCAGCATTGGCGGTAGCTAAAGCAATTTTATCACCAAAAAAATAAGCCGCACCAGACTGAATTAGTGACAATCCAAAAGCCATCACGGCGATTAAGTAATTGTCGAAATAATACGAGGCTGCGTAACCAACGATAGTAGTTAAGGCTATAAAAATAATTATTATAACAGCAGTTTTGGTTCGATTATTATTTTGAAGTGTATAGACTGAGGACATATTTGAAAGAAAAAAGAATGTTTTATTCATGTCCCTTTTGTTAGTTTTGTAAAGAGACGCCTGATTTTGATTTGTTTGACAATAACTGCCAGCTGAACTATTTTAAAATATACCAAAACTTTGGCTAAATAATAATTTAAATCATATTTTTATGGCAACAGACTCAAACATCACTAAATTAACTGACCAAATTTTTGAAAATGAAGTCTTGCAAAACTCTGGAGTAATATTTATAGACTTTTACGCCGATTGGTGTGGGCCTTGCAAGGCCATGGAGCCAGCTATGATAGAGGCTGCCAAGCAAAATGCAGGTAAAATTCGGTTTTACAAAGTAGACGCTGATGATACCGACAACTGTGGTAATTTGCTCACTCAATACGGCATTCGATCACTCCCAACCATGTTTATCTTAAATATTAAAGAGTTGAAAAAACATGCTGATGGAACTAAAGCTGATGTTGATGTAGATGTTATTGATAAAATCGTTGGAGCTGTCGACGGGCTGACCTTGGTATCTAAAATCGACAACGCCTTTCACAAAGCTACTGATGTAAAAGCATAGTTTCTACTAAATTTATGCCAATTAAAAAAGCCATATTTTGTGTAGCTGGCTATGGGACACGTTTCTTGCCGGCCACCAAAGCTCAACCTAAAGAAATGCTACCGATCGTGGATAAGCCAATTATTCAATATTTGGTGGAAGAGGCTGTAGCCGCTGGTATTACAGAAATTATTTTTGTGACAGGTCGTGGTAAAAATACCATAGAAAATCATTTTGATAAGAGTTTTGAACTCGAGTCCACTTTAGTAGAGAAGGGTAAATACCACCTAATTGATGAGATAAATCACATTTCTGACATGGCTAATTTTGCTTATGTTCGACAACCTGTTCAAAAAGGGGATGGCCACGCTCTACTTTGTGCGGAGCCTTTTATCGACCCAAATGAGTCGGTGTTAGTGATTTTTCCAGATTATTTGATGCCACCTAAAGCTGAAACTATCAAGCAAATGATCCAGATTTACGATGCGCACCAAGCTCCAGTTTTGGCTCTAGATACAGTGGATATGGATAAAGTGCATCTTTATGGGGTAGCTGACACGACTACCACGGATCAGCAAAACATCCTCAAAATCAATCATTTTGTAGAAAAACCTAAAACCTCAGAAGCTCCCTCAAACTTAATCAATATTGGTTATTATATTATGACGCCACCCGCGATCCAGGCACTCAAAGAGTGTGGCCATGGCACTGTAGATGGTGAAATCCGAGTAGCTGATGCTATTACTATACTTTGTGAGAGATCTCAGGATATCTTTGCCTACAAGTCACCGGTGTGTGGCTACGACTGTGGTGATAAACTGGGATTTTTAAAAGCCACGGTCGATATAGCTTTAGAGCGAGAAGATTTAGGGGTAGAATTTCTAGAGTTTCTAAAAAGTAAATTTTAAGCCTCAAATTCAAGCAAAATATTTTTGGATTTAGTAGTTTAAATCGATTTCAGCTTGGGGTCTAGTCTGTGTTGAAACAGCCCACCTCAACCTCAATTTTAGACAACTAAAGTCCTTGACAAAATCCACCTAAACTATCACCATATTTAAGTATGGCGCTCAAGTGTGAATATAAATTTTGTCCTTATTTTAAGGATTTAAGTTAATCATTTTGCAATTTAGTGCAAGTCGGACAAGCCGTCATAGCTCAGTCGGTAGAGCGCTTCCATGGTAAGGAAGAGGTCACCAGTTCAAATCCGGTTGACGGCTCCACTTTCAAGATAAATATACCCTTAATTGGGATTTTTTTATAGAAATTTTTTACATTTAACTTGAAAATTTGACAAAAAATTAAATAAACTTTATCTTTAATATAATTAAGTTTTAGCTCCTCAACTGCTCGAAGCAGTTATTTTTTTACTTTAAAATTCTGCAGGCCTGGAAATTTTAGAAATATTTTAATTCTCCAATAGCGGCACCAATACTAAAACTGGATATTAAATCCATTTCACTTAAGCTCCTTCCCCCAAAGTTTTTTCTTACCGAGCAAGGTTTTGTAAAGAAGAAGTAGTCCAAATACCAGGGCGCAGTGGAAAATATAAATACAAATTTGCAATAAAACATCCTATTTTAGAAGCTTGAGTGCTGGAATTTTAAATCACTTGGTTTTACATAAACTCAGATTTTAAAGCCTTGATGGTTAAATTGGCAAACCTTGTTTTATATAGATTATAAATTTTGAGTAAGTCGTGACGCATTCGATCATATTGATAGAGTTTTGAGGTCAATAACTTAAAATTTAGTAAATTTGATTGACACATCCTTAAAAGCCATTAAATGTATAAGTATATGCGCTTTTTAGCCACGACCACCAAAGGACTCGAAGAGGTTTGCCAACGAGAGATTCAAGCTCAAATTCCCGAAGTCGAGATTCTTGAAATTTTAAGTAAGCGTGTAATTTTTAGTTTTGATGGCGATATTTTACAGCTCAAAAAAATTAAAACGGCTGATGACGTGGATTTTTTACTAAACTATTCACCCAATTCACCAGTAAAATTATTGGAAATTTTTCAAATTAAAAAACTTTTGAGTAAAATTCGACCTATTCGCGACACCTTTTCACTGACTATTTCCCAGAAAAATAGTAAGTTCGAGATCGGGAATTTACAACGGAAACTAATTTCAGAACTAACTCAAAATGCTAAACTTAGGTATCAAACTGTTTCTGGAGCAGATTTACCATTTAGACTTTGGATTGATGGGGATAATCTCAGCTTGTCAATCCCTATTTTTGCACAGCCTCTTAGTTTTCGAGCCTACAAAACCGAAAGCAGATTAGGCGCTTTAAAACCGAGTATTGCCGCAGCAATGGTATTTTTAGTGAAACAAAATGAGTCTGAAAAATTTATTGATTTATTTTGCGGTAGCGGTACTATTTTAGCTGAAAGCTATGCTCAAGATCTGGATATTTTTGGCTCAGATATTGATCCGATTGCCATTAGCATCTCCAAAATAAATCTAAACAATCTAAAAATCAAAGGACTCGACGACCGTATTAGGCTGTACGACGCCATGCACACTAAATGGAATCAGTTGTGGTACGACGCCTTGGTTTCAAATTTACCTTGGAACAAGCACTTAAAACTAACTTCAGTCACAGAATTATATAAAAAAACTCTCGAGGAGGGTGCGCGAATACTAAAGCCTGAAGGTCGTTTTTGCTGCCTAGTCTACAACCCAGAATTATTTCTCAAGCTAGCTCAAAAATATTTTCCGAGTAAAACTTTATCTGTAATTCAAATCAAATATTTAGATCATGAACCGAGTATAGTCTATACAAATTAGCTAAAATGTAGCTGTAAAGCTAGGCTAGACGGTGGGTGAAGAGTGTGCATTTTACTAAAATTTGCTAGATCCACTTTATCGGCAGCGCAAAATCTAAGTTTGATCTTGCCGTGAGTCATTTCTTTTAGGCTCAAAGAATCGATTTCGAGCTGTGCCAAATAAAGGCACTGAACTTCGCAAATTGGTCGGTTGCGATAAATATATAAAGGTGTCAAAGTTTGGATTTGCTCTAAGACAATACCTAAATCACTTGTAATAAATTTTTGCTGCCTTTGTAAAATATCTTGATCTTCAAGTCTTAAAAAACCGCCTTGGATATCATAGCAATTTCCCCAGTCGCCACTGGTTCGAGCTCTCAAAACGATATAATTATCACTGGTTATAGTAATACAGTGCGTACTTAGAGCTATAGGCAAGGGCTGAGTCTGGTATTTTTCAAAAACAGAGTAGTCCCAAAATCGTAGCCCAACTACATCTTTGTAAGTAAGTTGCTCGGAGGTGGCGATGCTTACGTGCCCTATTTCATCAATTTCTAGCTTTTCAAATTGCTTTAAAGAGCTGTTAAAGTAAGGTTTTGAGTTTTTTTCAAACTCTTTTACTCTTTCTGCCCACCCCAATTCAATCAAATTTTGGATTTCTGGGCTAAAAACATGATCAGCACCCAAAACTACGTTTTGAATTGATTTTGGTTTGGTAGCTAAAATCTGAATTTGGCTAATGGGATTATACATTCCAACTTATTTAAGGTTATTTTTAGATTGTTTCGAGCTTAGGCTTGAGCCAAACCTAAGTCAGATATTTTTTTTAAATTGGACAAATCTAAAACATAGCTTTCCACAAGGTAATCAGCGTATTTTTGCTCAATTCTAGCTTTAAATAATGGTAAAAGACACTCTTTAGCTCGGGTGATAGCCTCCTTGCTATCGGTGATCATCAAAACTAAATACGGGTTTTCTTTTGTAAAAATCTGTGTGCCCATACCATGGCCGCCAAAAGCTATATCTACGCTCAATATCAACCTATCTACAATAGTCTCGTCCTCTCCGAATCCTGAAATATTAAACATAGGGTCAATATATTCGTTAAATAATTTTGGATCTAGATGAGGTTTGGCTAGATCTAGGCTTTGACTATCAGATACACTGACCATACTGCCCACGGCGTAGTGAAATGTGCTGGGGTAAATTTCTTGAATCCCGATAAACTCGACTTTAACATCGAGTGAATAATCCATATTTTGAGCTGCTTTAACTATGGAAGTTGCCATTGATTCAGCATAATCTATAGCTTTCTTATCAATTAAAATATCAGGTATATTATTGGTATCCCAGCCTAATTCTTTAAATTCCGCTTCTACAGCTAAAGTAGCAGCTCCGCATTTAGCGTGTGGCATCAATTTTATTTTTGAAACACCAGCGGCTTTGCAATCTAAAACAATTTTTTTGGCAAATAGACCGCAACTCTTTTTTTCCAAACAAAAAGTACCGGGAATACCTATTGATAGAGCGCTGTGACTATTTTTTTGTCCACGCTCGTCGATACAAGTAAAACACACGGTATCAAAGTAGTTTTGAACTAAATCTTGAGTCAGATCCAGAGCTTCAGCCAAATGTGCAAATTCAATCACGTCTCCCTCCGTGGCTTCTAAATCGTATAAAGCAGTGTGAAGACGACTGTAATTTTTCTCTAAGCCAAGCCAAGCCGTTTCAACATCTTTATGATGTTTATTTTCAAAATTTGAGATATTATTTGTTTTGGATTTTGTGTTAGTTTTATCTAGTTTTAAACCTTTTATAAAGTTTATAAAATAGGCAATTGGGTTGCTGTTAGTTTGACTACTGCTTTGACTACTGCTTAGTGCAGTTTTAGTATTAACAGGCATATTTTGGGGCATCAAACTTAGTCTAGCACATAGCTAAATAACCGACAAGTTCTACAAAGTTGAATGATTTCAGGACATTGTAAAATACAAATTAATTTTCATTTGGTGTCAAATTTTACCGACAAAATACGAAGATACCACCTAGAAAATTTAAATTGAAGCTACCCATTTATATGGCAGATACGGAGCGTATGAGGAACGTGCAAAATACCTTGAAACTTTAGACTCAGAAAACTTGCACTAATCTTTTTAAAAACCCAAATGGAAAATTTAGTTTAAGCCGCACCATGCAATTCCTAAAGCATCAGCTGCGTCGTCAGGCCTAGGAAGCTCACTGAGATTAAAAATTTTTTGAACTACTGTTTGCATCTGAGCCTTAGGAGCTCGTCCGTACCCTGTGATGGCTTGTTTGATTTGTAGGGGAGTTAGCTCTACTAGATCCATACCTTGGCAGCTGGTGACGTACATTAGCACGCCTCTAGCTTGAGCCACAGAGATGACCGTTTTTTGATTCTTGAAAAAGAACAGACTTTCGATTACAGCTTTATCTGGTTGAAATTTTTTAATTATTTCACTTAAATCTTGTCCGATTTCAGCTAATCTCAGATTCATAGGCATTTTGCTACTAGTCGTAATCACTCCAAAAGCCAGCACCTCTGGTTTGAGTTTGGTGCCTGTAGCTAGGGCGTAACCGATGGTGGCAGTACCAGGATCAATACCAAGAACTATCATAAAAACTTAAAATTCAATCTAATCTAAACTTTTTAAGTGTAACTGGTCAAATCAAACTCTGATTCTAAATTAAATCAAACTAACTAAACTTTAATAGTATTATACCAACACTATTTCTTTTCCACAAATCCTTTTTCAATGGCTTTTTCTTTGGTTACAAAACAAAGTTCAGGCTTGACTCGATCGTAGGTTTTGTTTTCAAAAGTGTAGAAAATAGGTGCATCGGTTCCAAATTTGGCTTTGATTTTATAGTCTTTAGGGCAAATTCGACTTTCATCTAATTTAAAGAAATAGACTTCAGGTAGCGGAGTTTCGATGTATTTTATTTGTTCTTGACTTATTTTAGCGATTTTATTGACATCGGCCACAGTGGCAGTGACGGGATTTTGCTTGACTTTTTGACCAAAGAAAAAACCGATGCCCAGGCAAATAATCCCCACACTAAAAAGTGAAATTAATTGTAAAAGCTTCATAAATTATATTAAAATATATAACAACTTTAATATAACAAATGAAAATGTATTGTTTGTCTACAGACTAAGTGTAGCAAAATTGGATAAACCTAAACCAAAATTGCTGTTAATACTAGTCGTTTAGTCGCAGAACCTTTAACACAAGTTTGGATTTTTAAGATTGAGCTATCCTCAACTTTGGGGAAATATAAATCATTAAACATATTTTGACTTACGTCACCATCGAGAGTAGTTGAGACGATTTGCGAGCCGATAATTTTGTATTTGCAGCTATTTCCAGCTTGGTTTTGCATCAAAACAGTGTCACCAGAGCTTAGCTTGTAAAGATTCTCAAAAACTCGAACAGCGGGTTTGTTGTTGGTTAAGGTATTTGCTGGCTCAGAATGACCCATAATATAAGTACTAACTTTTGGTAGACATGGCTGACTGGTCAAAGTATCTAAAATAGGCTTATAAAGCAATTTTTGATCTAAATCGGCCATATTTGCAACTGAAGCCAGACTCAATTCTTGCTGCTCTATCCCAATCTTAGGAATAGATAAGCTCAAATTAACCGTTTTAAATTGTGGTTGGGGCGACGCTGGGACACTATTTTCGACAATTGTTGGAGTTTTTTGACTATTTTTTAGATCCAAGTTTGGGTTTAAAATTGGGGTATTTGCAGGTTTTAAACTAGAATATTTAAAAGAAAATTTGTTTTTAGTTTGATGGCTAATATTTTTGGTTTTTAAAAATGAAAGTGAAGCTGGGCTAGCTAAAACACTGGAGCTAGAGCCTAAGCAGAACATAAACAACAAAGCTAAAATTACCGTTATTTTTTTCATAAAACTGATTTTCGTTAGAAGTTCTATATCACATTTTAAACACAAAGTCAATAGCTTGTCATGACCTTTTTGACAGGTAAATAGCTCCCATTTCTCATGTCATAAAACTGATTAAAAACCGTTAGACTAAAACTTAAAAATAAGCTTTAATAAGTTCTGCTATTTATTAAAATTTGCTTGAAATTTACAGATCGATTTATTTTAGTTTTATGAATTTTAGTTTTGGATCTTTTTTAGTTGGGGTGATCATGATAGTTATAGGAGTTTATTTTATATACGATTCGTATCGTCTAAATCACCAATTTTTGTTTTTAGCTTGGGCTGAAAAACGTTGGGGACCAGGCGGCGGCACTTTAGCCTACAAAGGCATAGGTATGATTTTGATTGTGGCCGCTTTTTTTATTATGACAGGTTTATTCAATCCATTTGCAAATCCTCTCGAGACTGTAAATACCCCAAATAATGGCAACGGAACGGGTAATATTCAAAACTTTGGTGGCAGTAACGGCGTGCAATTATCAAATTAAGCTAGTTTTCTACCAAGTTTGATTTTCGAAAAATCTTCAATCTTCTAAATTTCCTCTAGTACCTCAATGCCAAGCAGGTCTAAGACAAAGCTGAGATGCTCGGTAATTTGTGAGACTAGCTCCAGAAGTAGCGTTTGTCTGTGTGGATCCAGCTCTTTCATGATCGAAGTAGAATTATACCAAGAGTTGATTTTATCACACAAAGTATACAAGTGGTTGCAAATAAAGTGTGGTTTGTAGTTTTGGGCGGCTCGCTCCAGAGTCTCGGGGAAAGTGTAGATTTGCTGGATCATCAGCTTTTCGGCCTCATTAAACAGATCTTGAGTATTATCTAGTTTTTGATTTAACTCTAAAAATTGCAAAGTTTCAGAAGGGGTTTTAGATTGATTTTGCTCATTTTTTATTTTCAGCTTTTCAGCTTTTATTTTCTTTAAAATACTTCTTAGTCTGGCGTAGGTATAGAGTTGGTACACACCAGTATTTCCCTCAAACTGTAATATCTGCGGCACATCTAGGACTATATCGGCCCAAGAGTCGCGGTTGAGATCAAACCATTTTAAGGCTGCGATAGCTATGATTTTTGATCGAGTTTCTAGATTTTCAAAATTTATTTCAGGATTTTTTTGGGACAAATTAGCTTTGGCTGCAGTTTGAACTTCATTTACCAAGTCTTTAATCAGCAGTACATTCCCTTTTCTGGTACTCATTTTTCCTTCTGGTAGGCTCAAAAACCCATAACCAACATGAACTAAACTGTCAGAATCTTGTAAAATTGCAAGTGTTTTTTGGGTGTCTATGGATATGGCAAAATTCGGATCAGCTTGAGTGTTGATACCATTAGAAAAAGTTTTATTTTGTCTTAAATCATGATTTAAATCAGCAAAAGAATTCAAGCTTGCCAAATACTGAATAATCGAAAAAGCCTGATCAAAATTGTGTTTTTGGGTCTTATCAACCACCGAAATCATTAGGTTAGCCTGATAGTCTCTAGCCCATTGCCAACGAGCTGCTACATCGCGATAGCAGTAGCTAGTGTAGCCACTGGAACTGATCAGATACGCTCGACCAAATTTAGCAATTTCTTTTTTTGATTGATCTTTAAGGTCGATCCAGTCTTCAACTAAGTTTTCAAAGTCAAAAAATCTGGCCTGGTTTTCAATCTGCCAAAGCTGGTTTTGGTTCATAAAATCAGTGAGTCTGCTCATATCTGGCTCGTAGAAACTTTCACCTTGCTCGATATCATGGAGCTTGACTTTAAATAGTTCTAAATCAGTCTTTATATCAGCCTTTGAGGCTTTCACAAAATCTAGCCATAGCTCTGTATTTTGAGCGTCTTTGTCACTAAGTGAAATAAATTCGGCCCGAACTAGCTCTTTCCAGTTTTCCACACTGCTTTCTTGGGCATTAGCCCAGACATAGATTTGTTGTAGTGTTCCCACGGGATCTTGATCATAGCTTTCTAGTGATATTTCAGGTATTTCTAGGTTAAATTTATTTTGGATTATGATTTGTTTCCAGCCCCACAGCAGCACTCCAAACTGCACACCCCAATCGCCCCAGTGATTGTCAGTGATGATTTTATCGTATTTCAAGCTCAAAATTCGGCGCAGACTCTCACCTAAGTTTAGATTGCGCATATGTCCAGCGTGTAGTCGCTTGGCGACATTGGCACCGACATAGTCCAAAAGTACAGTTTTAGCTTCTTTTTGCAGGCTATTTTGCTGATTTTGGACTAAAATATTTTCTTGGACAATTTTAGTGTAAAATTCGGTTTTTAGTTTGAGATTTAGATATGGTCCGACCTGTATGGATTCTATTTGCAACTGATTAGCATTTATAAAATGATCTAGCTCAAGTTTTAAACTTTGCGCAATTTGGTTTGGGTTTTGCCGTAGGCTCTTGGCCAAAATAAAAGCAATATTAGTAGTCAAGATACCGTGTTCTGGCTCACTCGGGATTTGCCATTCGATCCGAGTTTCATTTTCATTTAAAAGTGTTGGGGCCCAAGTTTGAAGTTTGCTCTTAAGCTGGCTATAAAGATCTGACATATACTCTAAAGATTAGATAGATCTGGGGAGTTGTCAAAAGGTGTAAAATACTTTTTAATAGCATCAAAAACATACAAGTTTTATCATCCGGTCCATAGATATCTTAAAGTCCTATCTTAGGAATCACATCGTACAAGCCTGATGAGCAAAATCAAATAAAAGTCAAATATTTTAGTTGGAAATACCTCGTTTTTGTGCGGTGAAGAAATCGTCTTGTTAATGTTTTAAATTCTAATTTCTCAATTCTAATTTTTTTTATATTTATGTCTGAATCTATTATTTTGGCTGGAGGCTGTTTTTGGTGTTTAGAGGCTGTGTTTCAGCGTATCCGTGGAGTGGAAAAAGTGGTCTCAGGCTACGCCGGTGGTGAAGTCAAAAAACCATCTTATGAGCAAATTTGTACAGGAAAAACTGGACACGCTGAAGTGGTCGAAGTCACGTTTGATGACTCTCGAATCAGTTTACTTGAAATATTGGAGATTTTTTGGCATATACATGATCCAACTACCCTAAATCAGCAAGGAGCTGACCACGGTACTCAGTATCGCTCCGCTATTTTTTATCAAAATGAAAATCAGAAACAGATGATTGACGAGTCTTTGCACCGATTGATTTTAGCTCAAAGTTATACTCAGCCGATTGTGACTCAAATAGCACCGCTAGATTTGTTTTACGCTGCCGATGAGTATCATCAAAACTATTTTAACTCTCACCCAAATCAGGGCTACTGCACGCTAGTAATCAATCCTAAAATTTCGAAACTGCGTAAAATGTATTTTGAAAAACTAAAACAGGAAGATTAAAATTTCTAAATACCGACAGTAAATTAAAGACTTAATCCACTTTTTTTCACCTTTGTTTCCCCAAAAAAACACCTGGTTTGGAGCTGATTTGATAAAAAACAATTTGTCCGTGCTTTGGGCAGCGAAGGAGCTCAAACGCTAAGGCGAGGTGGAAAGTAAAACAATTGGATTTTTTGATAAAGATATCTTTGCTTTAATGCGTCTAGTTGCCGGGGTTTTAAGAAGTTAAATTGTGTGCCACTAAAATTTTTTAACTTTTCATTTAAATAACTATAATAATTGAGGCAATATTCTAAATTATTTTAGGCTCAAATTTATTCTACTAATTCATTTAGGTGTACTAACAGCTTATTTTTACTGTGTTTTTTAGTAGTCGTGGTCACAAAATATAGCGGCGGCTCGGGGCTAAAACTTTGAATTGCCGCAAAAAATCGCTTGATATTTAGATCGAGATGATGTTGATTGACTTTGTCAGCTTTAGTAAAAACCACGAAAAATGGTATGTCGTAGCGACACAAATTTGATAAAAAGTCGATGTCGATTTCTTGTGGTTCGATACCAATATCGATTAAAACTATGATTTTTCGCAAATTTTCAGGACGCCCAAGCAAATATTCTTGAGTTTTGTCCATCCAGCTTTGACGAATATCTTTACTTACTTTGGCGTAGCCATAGCCGGGAAGGTCAACTAAATGCCATTTTTCATCGATCAAAAAATAGTTGATGAGCTTGGTTTTACCTGGAGTTTTTGATACCAAGGCTAGGTTTCGGTGACCACAAATTAAATTAATTAGACTTGATTTTCCTACATTTGAACGCCCGATGATGGCTAGTTCGGGTAAATTTGAGACAGGACAATGACCTAAATCTGGGCAAGAAGTGACAAATTTGGCTGATTTTACAGCTATTTCTAAGGCAGGATACATTTGTATAGATTGAGTCAAGGCTTTGTAGATGTCAAATTTTTAAAATACAAATTTAAACAACTTTCCTAGTTGCAAAAGAGCGTGACGCCCTAAAATGCCCTAAAAGTAGTAGCTCAATTGACTTCCCAGGCTCCTTAGTTTCGCAGCCCAACTGTAAAGAATTAAGCTTTAGATGATGCCAAGAAAGATTCTTGACGATTAGCACTAAGTAAACTAGAATTTATTTATATATAGACCCTATTATGTTTTTGCGCTCCTTCAATTTATTTTGTAGTTCTGTTTTGATTTTATCAGCGGCAGCAGGCTGTACTATTCCAGGCACTAGCGGCACCAGTAATAATAATTCCGCCGCGGCTGATTATGGTGTAATCAAGGTTATTGATTTGGGTAACAAAAAACAGATTGGAGCAGCTAATTTTTTAGAGTCAAAAGACTATGAAACTGGTGAAACCGTTACCGACCGAGGGATTTCAAAAATTACAAACGGGTCGATCACACTAGGTGCTAAAAAAGACGAATATTATCTAGTTAGTCAGACTCAGGGTATATTTTATACTGAAAATGCGGGTGAATTATGGCGCCGGGTTTATGTTTTCAGTTTGGAAAGCACCAAGGCTACACCAGAAGAAAGAGCTGCTGATCGCGAGCAAAAACTAGCTACAAATAAAGCTTTTACTGTTTCTGGATTTTTTATAGATCCAAATGACTCAAATATTATTTACGTAGGCGGTAAACTGGGCGAAATAGGTAAGCTATATAAATCTATCAATAAAGGTAAGACTTTTGAAGAGAAATACAGTGAAGTTAATCCAAATATAGCTGTCACAAGAGTTGCTAGCAATCCTCAAAATAGCTTTGAGGTTTTGGCGGTAATCGGCAGCGATACCATAATCAAAAGTGCCGACGGGGGACAGACCTGGCAAAAAATTCAAGTTTTTAATGGTGGTGGACCAATTCTACAATTCGGTTACTTACCTTATTTAAACAACGTTTTATATATTTTTCAAACCAGTGGCGGCTTGAGTTTTAGTTCTGATGGTGGGCAGGTTTGGACACCAGTCAAGATGACTCGCGAACCCACTAAAATCAACGAAGATCAACCTCAAGACACTATTGGTTTAGGTGCAGGTGACAGTTTGCGGTTTGCAAGTTTTGAAAAATTTTTACCAATCAAAGCTACTCCTGGGAAGTTTATGATGTTGGCAGATAAGCAGCTTTGGGCTACAGATGATATCAAACAACCTTGGAAAAAAATCAACTTACCACTTCAGGGTGAGCAAAATACCATCACTGCTTTAGATGTAGACCCAATAGTTGGACTAGATAAGATTTACTTGACCATTAAAAATAAGCTATTCGTGAGTTTAAATCGAGGTGTTAGCTGGAGTAGCGAGACACTACCGATCTCAGTTCCAGTAGTCAAAATCCTAGTCGACCCAAATGATACCAGTATTTTATATATGAGTCTTGGGCTCAGTAGCTAAACACTTTTTTTGATCAAGTCCGGCTATAAATATAGGTTGAAATTATCTAAATTTTTGCTATGCCGCGAAAGAATTTGACAAATATAAGATTTTTTAGTTAATACTTAAAAGATAATCTAAAAATCAAAAATCAGCTAAAACCTGTTTTTAAAGAACTTTATTTGGAAGTGTCGAATAGTGGTTTATTTCAACAGTCTTGAAAACTGTCAGGTGAAAGCCTCGTGGGTTCGAATCCCACCACTTCCTCCATTGTAAAAATAATTTGTGCCGCGAGGCGCTTTTTTTATAGCTCAAATCAGGCTTCGGTCCGAGCTAAAGCTATTATACTCACCACAATTTGCGGATATCTCTTCTTTAAAAGTTTTGATAAATGTCTCACGGTGGTGCCAGTAGCGATTACATCGTCAATTAGCCAAACCTGCCTTATCACACTTAAATCAAGCTCAGCCTCGGTGTCTTTGAGCGTAAATACTTGGTCATCAAAGTTTTGAAGCCGTTTTGCGCGATCTTGCTGGGCTTGGGCAGCAGTAGATTTTGGTTTTAAAAATATTGGCAAGCATTTTATATGCAATTTTTGAGCTAAAATCTCCGCTAAAAGTTGTGGTGAATTGAAGCCGCGCACAGCGACTCTTTTCCTATCGCCTGGTACAAAAGTTATGAAATCAGGTAGAGCTAGCTCACCCAATTCCAATTTTTGAGCCACCTTTTGATATAAAATTAGCCCCAAATCAGCTGCTAAATGTTTTTCAAAATGATATTTAAAGCGGATTAAAATCGGCTTGATCAGGTCATAATCACTGGCTACGATAACCGTATCAAGTGCAGTATATTTTGGGCTAAGATCTAGAGCACGACTTTGATGAATTTTGGCTAAAGATTGAGCAGTTAAGAGATTCTGAATTTTGATACGAGGAAAAAATAAGTCTAAAAACAATTCCCAATATTCCACTATTTGAGTAATTATCAATTTTGAAACCATAAATTGGGTGAGTGAAAAATTTAGGTAAAAAGAAGTAAAAAGAACTCCCTCAGTAGCGAGGGAGAGTAGATAGATTTTTTAGGCTAATCTTGCAGCAACTGTGTCCCAGTCGATATGCGACCACCATTTGGTGACATACTCTTTTTTATCAGTTTGGAAATCGAAAAAGTAAGCGTGTTCGTACATATCCAAGACCAACACAGGCATAAATCCAATTGTGCCACCTTCGTCATGAAAATCGGCAACTACATTGTAGAGAGTGTTGTTGCGGGTATCAAGCTCTAAAATAGCCCAACCTCGTGCGGCCATGGCTACAGCCGTGAAATCAGCCACCCACGACTCGACTGAACCGAAACTAGCCTCGATTAAAGTTTTTAAATTGGTGGGAATATTTTCGATGCTAGAAATTGTGGTGCTCATACCGGAAAAATACAGTTCGTGTAAATCCCGTCCAGCCAAAGCATATTGTAAAGTTTTTTGTTGGCCGCGCATTCCAGCAGGGTTAGTAGCACCTAAGTTGTTGATTTTAGCCGGTAGATCATTGGTTTGGTTGTAGTAATTGGTGTAGAGTTTAAAATGCTCCGAAAGTTGAGTCTGGCTCAAAAAGTCTGGAATTTCTTGATAATTTAAAGCGTAAATAGGCTGCATAAATAAAAAATAGTTTGTGAAATTTTTAAAGAATGGTCAAATTAGTTTGAATTAATTTGTTTTTATACTTTTTTTAGTTGCTTTGAAGAGTAGGTAAGTTGTGCTAATTGATTTGTTATTTAGTTTTTATTACCTCTTGATTGTCCAAAAATACAAGTGCCTTGAGGTTTTAACTTAAGTAAACTGATTTAAAAGTCAGTCTATAAACCAGCCTAATAAGCAAAACAACTCAGAGATATTTAGTCAAATTTTAAAAGTAAATCACTGATTATTATTTGGATTGTTATCATTATAAAAATATCATAAAAGCCGACTTTTTGCTGTATTTTAGCCAAAAAATCACACTGACAGAATCCTTTACTTGACCAAAACACTGAAAACTCTTATAAAGAGTAAAGTATGACTAAATTAACTAAAAAAGACCTAGTTGCAGAACTAGCACAAATGTTGGATCTTCCAATGACTCAAGCTGAAAAATTTTTAAATGCTTACATTGAAACTGTAACTTCAAACCTAAAAAAAGGTAATGAAATTACTTTAACTGGTTTTGGAACTTTCAAGCAAAGCAAGCGAAGTGCAAGAAAAGGTCGCAACCCTCAGACTGGTGCTGAGATTGACATTCCAGCTTCTACTTCAGTTAAGTTTGTAGTTGGAAAGACTCTTAAAGATGCAGTTAAATAATATATTTAATAGTTATCTTTAAATTATTCTTCGGTTTATGGCCGAGGTTTTTTATTGCTCAAAAATTAAGTTCTTAACAATTTATACCAATTCAAAAATGAGTCATGACTCTCAATTAGGAGCAATTTGGGTAAATTTCAGTCTTGCTAAATTTTCATTTGCCGAAATGTCAGACTGATGCGGCCAGTTTTGATTGATGCCATTTTGGGAATTTCGTGTTGCCAATATTTTTGAGTTTGCCCTAACATCAAAACTAAACTACCGACTTCAAGTAAAATTTTATGCGGAATTAAGCTATCGTGGTGGATTAGCTCCAATTTGGGATTGGGTCTAAATTTTAAAAAACGTTCAGCTCCAAAACTAATTATAGCTACGGGAGAATTTGGTTCAAGGTGATTTTGATCATCACTATGAAAAGCCATACCCTGATCACCGCTAGGATAAAAATTTAATAGGCAAGAATTAAACTTATAGCAAGTCTCAAGCTCCAATTTTTGCTTTATTTCCAAGACTTTTTGATCCCAAAAACCATCGGCCACTCGATTTGCGCCAGAATAGTTGTAGTTGAGACCCGTATCTGCAAACCAGGCAATTTGCCTTTTAGTAACAATAGTTTTGCCGTAAATTTTTGCAGTATCGAATTTCCATAAAATCTGGTTTAGAAAATAATCAAAATAGAATTTAGAATCGTCCAAGCTAAAAAACCTACTCTGATAGATTGATTTAGAATCATCCGTTTCAAAAATCGTGGAATTTTGTGGTATTAGCATTTTGAAGGTAAAATATTTTTATAAAAATAGCCTGTAAAATAGTCAAAAATTTTGTATTTTTTGTATGTGTAATTGATAACATACTTGCAGGCAAAACGATGATTAGTCATTTTTGAAAGCTGGTGTAAATATGGCTTTCTAAGCCTAAAATACGAAAAAAATTTAATTTAATTTAAATTTAATTGACAGTGGTGTAATAAACGAATATACTTACTTTGAATAATCATAACATTTTTATGCAACAAAACCTTAACCCAAATCAAAATTCTGATAATTTAAACCCTCAGAATCCTCAAGTAAATCCTGTCGATCAAACTTATGTCAATGCGGTACCGTCAAACAGTACTCCTGATGAAACAGTTCAAAAAAGTGAAAACATCAAAAAAATTGTTTAATTAATCTGGTTTGTAATAGGTTTTATCAACGTAATCTTAGCGCTACGGATTATATTTTTACTATTTAATGCTAGATCAAGTGGTTTTACAGCGTTTCTTTATAATCTGACCTCACCTTTTGTGATACCTTTCAACGGTATTTTCCCAGTTCCAAGTCAATCTGGTTTCTATTTTGACGCGGCCGCATTAGTAGCTATTGTTATTTATTCTCTAGCTACTTGGGGAATTGTCACGCTAATTGGAATTATTTCCAAGAATGAAAAGTCTGCTTAATCTGACTGTATGGTTTTGTTAGACTTTAAGGTTTGCCCCCAGGGGCAACTTTTTTAATCCATCAAGCCTTTACCGTCTAAAATCTGCGGGACACATTTGTCCACTCTTTGTAACCTGGTTTTGGACTGTTTAGCACCGCTAAAATACAGCAAATAACCTCGCTGGCGACCTGGAGTCAAAGCCTCAAAGGCGATAGATAGTTCGGGATTTTGAGCCAATTTCTCTTTAAATTCTTCAGGCATTTTAAATTCGCTGGTTTGCTTCATAGATACTTTTAAACCAGCTTTTTCGATTTCTATAGCTTCGTAAATATATTGTTTTATAATATTTTCTAGTTCATCTATTTGCTCAAGCTTGGTAAAACGAATTTGTTTGGTAGCCTGCACATTTTCAGTTTGGCTAACCAAGATTTTTTCTGGGTCCGCCATCAGCGCGCCTTTAAAAAACAAAATAGCGTAGAACTCTTTAAAGCCATGGATTAGCAGGATTTTTTGACCATCAAAACTGTAGCATGGTTTATACCATTTATATTCCTCAGTTAGGTTGCAACTTAAAATAATTTCTCGAAGTTTACTTTTGAACTCACGCCAAGCACTTGCTCTCGCAAAATAATGCTCAATATCAGGGCTAGAATTTTTTGGTGGCATAATCTTAATTTTAAATTAATATGTATTTTTTATATAGTTTTTTAGATTTTAAAGCAAGGTTTTGACTTTTAAAATTTTTGCAAAATGGTCTAAATTTTTAGATAGCATATTTAAACCCAGTCCTTACCTACAAAAGCGGGTCTGAAGCCTGGCTTTGAGCTTGAGCTTTGACTTTAGCTGGCTTCTTCTTTCTGGAGCCATGTTTGACATAAACTGCTTTATTGATAGTGCGATCAGCAGATTTTCGGACTCCAAAAGTCTTTAATTTATTGATTTTACAAGCTTGCTTGAAGTCCGTTGCAGGCTCAGGATAAAGATTTTTACTGGCCACAAAGAGTGAAATAGTTGTGTATTTTTTGATTATTTCTGGCTCGATTTCTTTGAGTTCCGGAAGCCATTTTTTCACAAAAACACAGTTTGGATCTTGATCTAAAAGCTGTTTTTGAGGTGAGTAGACACGGATCGTATTTATACCAGTGATACCTGATTGCATCTGGATCTGACTCCAGTGAATCCCAGGCTCATAGTCCAGAAAAATACTAGCTAAAAATCGCCCGACTTCTCGCCAATCTAAATCCAAGCCAAATACGGCGTAAGAAACTAGCATAGCTCGCATTCGAAAATTGATAAAACCTGTTTGAAGCAAACACCGAATACAAGCATCGATCAAGACTTCACCTGTGCTCCCAGTTTTAAATCTTTGAAATAATTCTAAATTGTGAGTGTAAATAATTTGGTTAAAATTTTGATTTATGGCGGTCTGGCTCATGCCAGCCTCAGTTTCTAACCTCTGGATAAAATGCTCTCGCCAGTGCAGTCTTTGCAAAGCTCCTAAAATGCCGGATCGAATTTTTGAGTCAGAGTTTAGTTTGATTTCTTGCCAAAAATACTGATATACAAAACGCAACGACAAGCTCCCAAAAGCCAAAAACTGTGACAATCTAGAACCATAAATCAGAGCTGAATTTGGACTGGAAATACCACCACGATAATATTTTGATCTGGTCTTAGTGAAACTTTTAAGCATCTCCAGACCTATTTTTTCTGAGGCTTGAGGTAAATTATATTTTTTTTGAAGAGAGGTTTGCTTTTCTAAAAATTGGTCAAATATTTCTCTATTACTTTTTTCAAACTCCTTGTTAAAAATCTCAATTTTATCGTCTTTTTTAAGCTCTGTTTCAAATTTTGGTATCGGTAAGAGTGGGCTATTGACGTATTTTTTAAAGATTTTATCACGGTCATCACGGTTTAAAAAACCTCGTTTGACACTGCTTGGCGGGATTTCCAGCCATTTGATATTATGCTCTTTGCAAAATCTAGCAACTATCTTATCTCTATCCCAAGTGCCAGTCGTACCGTGTTCTTGATGCGATACCAAATGGGTAATCTCCCCGTAGCGTAGAATTTTTTTTAGTATTTCTAGGATCGGATCTTCAAATAAAACAGGCTTGATGCCAAAGTGGACATAGTTTTGATATAGTGGCAAAAGGCTACTGAGATAACCAAACTGATGAAACTCAGCAAATTCGAAAGCAGTTTTGGAATTTTTGATCAAGTCTGTTTCTAGACCTAAGATCGGTACAAAAATAGAGTTTTGGCTTTTAGCCAGCGAAACCGCAGCTATCAAAGCGGGATTATCAAATAGTCTAAAATCGTGCTTGTGCCAGTAAATTATCATTATTAGTATCGTTAATGCTTAATACCTCGCGGTTAATTAGGAAACTAGCTCTAATCACTTATTTTTCGCTTTTCGAGTTTTTAGTAGCATACCGAGCCGATAATTTGTTTTAAAATAAGCCTCGTGTTTTTCTAAAAAATGCCAGAAAGCCTCGGTCCAGAGCGGCTCCCAAATTTTTGAATCTGGATAATCACTCATTTTTTTGATGTAATTACCGCTGGCGACGTATGGTTTGGTGGCGTAAAGACCACCATCAGCAAACAGACCCATTCCCAACACATTCGCTACCATGACCCAGTCAAACGCGTCGAGATACATTTCACTAAACCAATTTAAGCAAGCTACAGGATCAAATTCATGAAGCGTCATCCAGTTGGCTATGATCATCAGCCGCTCGATGTGATGGTTGTAAGCATATTTTGAGGTTTTTTGTAGAGCTAGTTTTAAAGGCAGATTAGAGCTCACTTCTGCCAAATTTGGATCCCAAAAATAAGCTGGTAAGGAGTTATGTGCCTTGAAAAAGTTGTATTTTTTTAGGTTTTCTAGATCGTACTGGGTGTCATACATACCCTTGACCCACTCTCGCCAACCAATGATTTGCCGCACAAAACCCTCGATGCTGGCGTATCTAAATGTAGTAGATTTAGGTAATTCAGGGCTTTTGAAAAGACTAAAATTGTAACTTCGAATTAGGTATAAATCTAATTCCTGTAAAACTTGAGCTGGTGTCAGTAGACCATAGTTTAATAGCGGCGAGATCACTGAGTGAAATACAAAAGGGTCGCGAGTAGTCAAGGCATCTTCAAAATTACCGAAATCGCTCAAAAAATTTTCAAAGAAATCACTGAGATATTTGCGTGCTTGGGCATGGTCGGTCGGCAACCACAAAGTGTTTATTTCACCAGGGTTGTCTGGAAAAAGTGTCTGAATTTGGTCCGAAACCATCTCAAAGTGGTTCGATTTAAACTCGGTTTGTCTAACTGGAATCACGGTATTTTTAGGTAATTTTTGGCGGTTATCCTCATCAAATGACCATTTTCCACCAAGTGGCTTGCCGCTGTTGTCAATCAAAATTCCAAGCCGACTTCTCTGCCAGGCATAAAAATCACGCATAATCAGCTGCTGACTTTTTTTATTGGCTAAAAATCCTTTAAATTCAGCTTGACTGGTCAAAAACATCGGATTTGGCAAAATCTCAACCGTAACTAAAAAATTTTTCAAAATATCCAAGATTGAAGTGTTAGAATACTCAAAATTTGGCTCACATAAACTGATATCGGTGTATTTATGCTCCGCCAGTATGTTTGAGATGGCTTGCTGATAGTCAATTTTTTGATCAATTTGGAAATACCAAACTTTTGCTCCATTTTGCTCCAAAAAGTCTCTATATTGTCGCATCAAAGTAAATTGAAAGCTGAGTTTAAGCTTGTGAAAATTTCGAGTTTTGGCTTTTTTAATGCACTCTACAACCAAAAAATCAGCCCCCGTATTTAGTGCTGGGTGATTCTCAAATAACTGATCTTCTAAAATAATACAAAGCGTTTTGGACATATGGCAAAACATAATATTTAAGCTGGGAAAATGCAAGCTGCGTCAACTGTGACCACGCATAAGTCGATGAATTTGGATTCTTTCTTCTTTGTAAAACCTGGCCTTGTGTGGAAAAGCTGTCGCCTCCAAAGGAATTACTTTTGGGAAATAAAATTATTGGTTAAACTTTTGCCCGATTAGATCTTAGATTTTGGTTTGTTAGCGGCACATTTTTTGGAGCAGTATTTTACTTCATCCCAAACTTTAGCCCATTTTTTACGGTATTGAAATGGTCGACCGCAGGTGACACAAATTTTAGTTGGCAAATTTTGCTTAAATCCTTTGGACATAAAAAGTAACTATTTCGACTATTCCACCTGACTTGTCATGGTTGTATTTTAAAATATTTCAAGAATATACCGCCCCTACAAGCGTCAAACAAGCTATCTGTAGAATTAATTTTACCACAAATTAATCATTTTAGATTGAATGTTTTTATTTTAGTTTGCCTGGATTATTAAAAGCAGGCGTTTTTTACATATTCATCATAGTGTGATCACCATATTTATTCATCGCCCAATCCATCAACTGATTCCGTTCGTTGGTTTGAATGCTTATTATGTCATTTGCAAGCTGTAATAATTCTGGTCGTTTGGTAATAGTCTTGATTTTATTGGCCATTTCGATGGCGCCTTGATGATGCGAAACCATATCTTTAATATATTCTTTATCAAGTTCAATTCCAGTTTTACCTTTCATACCACCCATCATAGCTTGATAGCTGTTATTTGGAACATATTCTTTACCAAACCAGTCTTTGTACCAGGTTTTCATTTCATCGATTTCTTTTGTTTGAGTGTCGATCGTATTTTGAGCAAAAGTTTTGAGTTCTAGGTCGGTAGTACTGGCCAAAATTTCTTTTGAGCTAGTTACAGCTTCGACGTGGTGAGGAATCATATTTTCAATAAAACTTTGATCATCTTTGACCGAGTCAGACATGCTCATCGCCATTCCAGGCGTCATTAAATTGTCAGTCATTTTGATGTCAGCGTCCATTTTCATTTCATTTCCAGAATTTGACTCACTTGAGTAGTTTCTAGACTGCAGTTTGGTCAAAAAAAAGGCAGAAAGTCCAGCCAAAAGGATTATTATAAGAGCAATTACTGTAATTATTGTATTTTTGTTCATAAAGTATTATAGTTAGTTTAGTTAACTTGATAAAATGTAGCTTTTAAGTAACTTTTTACTCGATTTTAAGAATCCAATTACGAAGCCACTTTGCTAAATAATTTTTCTACAGTAATATATGGCTATAGGTATGATCATAAACCACATTTTGAGCTTTGGTTAAATTACTTGGCGACACTTTTAGTAAACTTGCAATTCATAGTTTTATTTTTAAATACTAAGCGCTAAGGCCATACCGTAACCTATAGAGTAAGTCTATAAAGTTGTCAAAATTGATGTCATGTTTTGACGAGTTCTGGTCTTTGAGTAAATATAAGATCTATATGCTCGATCACGATTTTTCACTAAACTACGCTCAAATTCTTGAAAAAATATCACTTATAAATCCGTCCAAATACGCCAAAACTAGAAATTTTTTGAACGGTGAAGTAACTCGACTTTCGCCTTATCTGACTCATGGCGTCATCAGTCTGCGACAAATTGCGGAAGTCATTTTGGATAAATACGGTTTTGGAGCGTGTGAAAAATTTTTATCAGAGCTGGCCTGGCGAGAATATTATGTGCGGGTTTGGGAAAATAAAGGTGATAACATTTTTGAAAATTTACTAAGTGACCCACTTCTAAGTTACTGGGATAAAATCCAATTTAAAACTGGAATGCCTGCAGTTATTGATTTTGCTCAGACTGGAATTATAGCTCTTGATGAGCAGATTACAGTGCTGAAAAACACTGGCTACATGCACAATCACGCCCGAATGTGGCTCGCTGGAACAGTCACAAATATAGCGCATTATCACTGGCAAGATGCTGCCAAATGGCTTTATTATTATTTATTAGACGGTGATTTGGCCTCAAATACTTTGAGCTGGCAATGGGTGGCTGGGACGAGTCGAAACAAAAATTACTTTGCCAATCAGGAAAATATTAACAAATATTCTGGTAAGAATCAATTTAAAACCTTTCTGGATAAGAGCTATGAAGAGCTAGAAATCGCCCAGACCCCAGCATCTTTCAACGAATCAATTGAGTTGGCTCTAAAATCCAATTTAGAATTGTTTGGCGGAATTAAAATTAGTGATTTAAATATTTCTACCAATGAAGTTTTGCTTTATCATCCCTGGATGCTCAATCCTAACTGGAATTTTGACTCAGAATCTACTAAAATTTTACTAATTGAACCAAGTGCTTTTGAAAAAAATCCAATTTCAGATCTTAGAATCCAATTTATTTCAAATTTAGCTAGTCAAATCCAAAATCTACAAATTGTGATTGGTGAAATCAACGAATTACCCGAAAATAAAATCTACAGCACCGTTTCAAACCCAAATATTGAGCATTGGCAACATATTAATTTAGAAATAGCTTTTGAAGAACCTCGATATTTATTTCCAGAAGTTAGCGGTGATTATCGCAGCTTTTTTGCCTATTGGAATACCTGCCTAAAGAAATCTACATGGCTGCGCAATCTTCGAAACTAAAAAACCAAATAAAAATTTCGGATTTAGATCAAACTTAGCTTTTTTTAGATTAAATTAATAAATATGCTAAAACCTAGCTATGGCAAATTCTAAAAGAAAAAACTAAGACTCGTGGATTTTGGGATGCCCAAGATGTCGTTGTGGTAATTGGAATCATAATAATAGTATTATTCGGTTTTCTGCCGTATACGATATGCGCATGGATAGCTAGTCAATGCCAAAAAAGCTCCATTCTCACTAGATTATATATTCCTGAAATTCTAAAATTTATTGATATAATTGGCAGTTGTCTTTCGGTTGTAGCATTAGTAAGTTTTTGCTGGTATATAATAGTCCTACAGAATGCCTAATTTAGTTTCTTTCTCGCAGTATAAACTTTTTTTGGGTGTCCTGGGCGATGTGGACAGCCCATCCAGCAGCATGGACGCCGTTTTCCATTGATAAGATCTTGCTTTAGCCGCTCTAAGTGACTCAAATGAGTTTCTTCTTTTTTAAAGAAAGTAATCCAGCAAATCCACTCGTTTTGCGATAGAGGAGTGAGGCTGGCCCAAAGTTTTGCTACACTCGGGTTTTGATCTAATACCGCTTGAATGTCGCTAGTTATGCTGTGTGGAAATATTTCTGGCATAAAAATGTCGGCCCAAATCTTGAAATTGCTTATTAAAAACTCCTTATGGTAAAAGTTAGATACTTGGTAAATGGTCGCAGCAAGATAACTGTTAGCTGATAGCACAATCTACAAGCATTAATAATAGTACAAACAACTCGTAATTTTATTTTTAGGAGACTTATTGCCATTAAATACTGGTTTGATATGTATTTGATATGTATAAATAATGCACCGTTTTAACACTAAAGTCAACACTAAAATTATAAGGCTAGATTTCGTTATTGATTTCGCCTCGCAGATTAAATGATTAAACCATTTTTTAAACAAAATTACCCCCAATAGACTGGGGGCTTATAATTTTGGTCAAATTGTTGGATTTAACTGTATCCAAGCAGAATTTAGATTGTGATTTGACTTTCAGGATGTGATTCTTCGATCAATTTTTTAACCATGTCGTCAGCATTTTCAACTGAGAGCAAAACTCCACCCTTACTAATGATATCGTCGACCTGATGAGCTTTAGCCTCGTCAACACCAGATTTAAATAATCCTGCGAGTCCGCCACCGATAGTACCAATAGCAGCTCCAACGGCAGTATTAGCACCTAAAGCTGTGAGTGCTCCAGCTAACGGACCAGCTATAAGTAATCCTGGGAATCCAGCTATGACAGCCGCACCTAGCAGAAAAGCTGCGGCTCCAGTTAGGATTCCACCGCTTACGGCACCACCAGTGACTTCCTTGGAAGTATGCTCATTACCTGTATCAGCTTGTTTTTGCAAGTTCTGATTGGCAGAAATTATATCTTGATGAGCACCGACACTGATATTTTCTCGGTTTACACCATTTTGGATTAATTCATCTAAAATTAAATCTGCTTTTTGAGCACTTTTATAAGCTGCGATAATAGTCATAATATGTTTGTTAAATGTTTAATTGTAAAAGCTTAAGTATACCAGAATCTTTAGATGCATCTTAGATTTTTTTCGATATTTAAGTCTTTCCACAAAGGGGGATTTTATTAGGTTTGTCAATTTTTTAGAGGTGTTTAATTTGTTTAGCCTTATAAATAAAATCTTTAGAGGTGCTTAATTTTTTTTCAAAATTTTGATCAAAATGTATCTTTTTTATAAATTTAATTTTTTTTTAAAACTATCTTGACATAAAGTAAACAATATTACAGTAATTATAATTACTATTAATTTAGTAAATTTAACTTATGAAAAGCTCTACTCAAAAAGTTTTTGATTTAGCAAACAAAGAAATTGGCGACAAACCTGGCTGGTTAATTTGGCAATTAAATAATCTTTGGCATCGCAAAGTTGGGCTTATTTTTGACAAACACGGCCTTAGTAATTTCCAATATTTCACTTTAAAAACCATTGACTCTTTAACTCAAAAAGGCTTGGAACCAACTCAAACTGATATTGCCAAGTTCACAGGAGCTCATAAAATGGTAGTGTCATCCTCTTTAAAAGAGCTTGAAAAAAAAGGTCATATTGTAAAATATGCTCACAAAACTAATGCCAGATTTAAGCTTATAAAACTTAGTGACATTCAGTGGTTTCACAACCTAAAGGCAATTGTCGAGCCAGAAGTAGCTAACTTGAGCCAAAATTTCTTTGATAATTCTACGCTTTCAAACCAAGAGCTAATCACTGTTTTTACAGATTTACTAAATAATAATTCTTAATTTTTTATGTTACAAACTCAAACAACTCCGTCTGAGCTCAGTCGCGACACAGCTCCGACCGCTCACACTCATCCTACAGGTTTTCGAAAATGGCTACCAATGCTTATCATCGCTTTGTCGCTAGCTATTATAGTTATAGACGGTACCGTCTTAAATGTGTCGCAAAAATCTGTCATTAACGATCTAAATACAGATTTAAAAACCATTCAATGGGCTTTTACGTCATATTCGTTGGTGCTAGCGGCGCTGACTATTTTTGGTGGCAGATTGGGCGATATTTTTGGTAGAAAAAAAATGTTTAGATTAGGTGCAATTTTATTTGCACTTGGTTCATTTTTGACCACTATTTCACCAAATGTAGGAATTTTAATTTTAGGCTGGTCGATTATAGAAGGTATTGGAGCATCTTTGATGACACCAGCTGCATCGGCGTTGATTGTATCAAATTATCAAGGCAAGGACCGAGGTACAGCTTTTGCAATTTTTGGAGCAACTGCTGGTGGAGCTAGTGCTTTTGGGCCGATTATAGGTGGAGTTTTAGCCCGTTATGGTGCAAATATTTCAAATTTACTTAGTTGGTTGACTCAATCAATCCCGTCGGCATCCCAGTATTTTGCTAATTTTAGCGGTTGGCGATGGGCTTTCGGTATCAATGTCTTAATTGTAGCGCTACTACTTTTAGGCTCCAGAATAATTAAAGATACTCATGAAGCTAAACGTGTCAATTTAGATTTAGTCGGTGTGGCATTGTCTTCCTTAGGCTTAACTTCAATTGTATACGGTCTGATTGAGTCATCTACATATGGCTGGTTCCAAACTAATAAAGCATATGAAATTTTTGGTAATATTATAAATCTTGGTGGAATTTCTATCACAGTTTACTCAATTATCTTGGGTATTTTACTCATGATCGGCTATGTTTTCTGGGAGTTTAGAGTCGAAAAAACTGGTAAAGAGCCGATGGTTCGACTAGAAATTTTCAAAAATACAACTTTCACTTTTGGTATCTTAACATTAACTACTTTATTTGCAGGTTTTACGGGAATTATCACTTATGGTTTGATTTTTTACTTTTTGACGGTATTAAAATTTGATTCACTTACTGCAGGCCTGGCATTGATTCCATTTAGTTTAATGACTTTTTTCATGGCGCCAGTTTCAGCCAAATTGGCACATAAATACAATCCTAAGCTAATAGTTCAAATTGGTTTAATTTTGATTTTAGTCGGCTCAGGTTTGTTTTATCTTAGTTTCTTTGATGGAGCAACTGCTTGGAATTTTGTACCAGGTGAAATAGTTTTTGGTTCAGGCTTTGGCCTGATGGTCGCTCAAATCAACAATTTAATTCTTTCATCGGTAGAAACCAAATTAGCTGGTGTAGCTAGCGGAATCAACGGAACTATCCGAGAAATTGGTCGCACTTTCGGAGTGGCTTTGATCGGGGCAGCCTTTATTTCCACACTCGGTAGCACTTTGAAGACAAATTTGGAAAACAACGCTCAAATCCCAGTGCAAGCCAAAAGCTCAATCATAAAATCAATTGATGAGGGTGAAATCAAGGCTGGTACTAGTGATCCACTTAGTGACGAAGCTGTGGTCAAGCTAGGTGCAGATAGCGGCGCCATAAACGGAATAATGCTCGGAGCAAAACAATCTGGTGCGGAAATGAGCATTCAAAATGCCGAAAATAGTTTCTTGGAAAACTATAGATCAACCGAGGCTCAAATCACTAAGGAAGTCGGAAAAAGTATCACTACTGCCTCAAAACAGTCGATCGTTTTCACTGGTGGTTTTGCATTATTATCTTTTGCGATGTCATTTGGTATAGGCAAGCCAAAACATTCTTAAGCTTTAAAAACTAAACTATAACTTTGATTTAAGAAAAATAGACCTAGGTATAAAATCAGCTTCTTTACCTGTATTTGTCGGATTTTAAGAATATCACTATAATGATTATCTTGCCTCTGACAATCTTGGTGGAGAAGCTTTTTTATCAAAAATAAGTTATTTTAACACGCCCAACCACGCCAAAAGAAGTACTTTTAGAGCAGCGTGTAAGATTTCAAATATCAGTAGTGAAACCTCTAAATAAAATACTTTTATCTAAAATTTGATCTCTTTATTTCCACTCCACCTTGGCACTTAGACTCCTAAGCTGCACGAAATTTAGCCTTGTATTAAAAAAGCTATACTTTGTTGAATTATTTCAAGGCTTAAGCAGTCGCGCTACTCATACGCTTCAAACGAGGTGTTTTATTGAAGAAAGGATGAGGAAATCAGTTTTATATTTGGTTTCACTACTTAGATTTTAAAATTTATATTTGCTTAGCCTTGATTATAAGCACTTTCCAAATCGGCAATAATTATTTTTTGCATCTTCATCATAGCTTGCATCACATTGCCAGCTTTTACGCGATCTTTATCCATCATCAATTCTGCTAGTCGTTTCGGCACGATTTGCCATCGCATTCCCCATTTATCCTGGCACCAGGCACAGTCCTGGGCTTTGCCACCATCATTGATAAAAGTATTCCAGTAGTGATCTACCTCCGCTTGATCCTCACAGCTTATGGTAAACGAAATACTTTCATTGTAGGCAAAGTCTATACCGCCATTTAAAGCTTGAAACTTTGTGCCGTTAAGCTCAAAAAGCACCATTGCAGGATGCTCGGATAAGATTTTTGAATTTGGAAAAACTGAGCAGTAATACTCGGCTTTAGTCATAGCGTCGTCTTTGCACCAGAGGCATGGAGTGATTTGTGTTGTAGTCATAAAGATATTTTAAAGGTTTTTATTTGGTTAAAAATAGTTGGTTAAAAATTTGAAAATTAAATGGCTTCTTCTGATAATTTCTTGATCTGGCTCAAGGCTTGATCCCATTTGGTATCAAAGAATGCGGCCTCTTTTTTAGTTAAGTCTTGGAAAATATTTAATTCAGTGATGTCACCTTTTGGATTTAAAGTGTATGTTTCTCGTAAACCTTTCCAAGTCTGAAATTCTGGGTAATTCAAATCCTCGACGCCGTCTTTTATATATCCTAAATGCTCAAATGAGATTTGAAAATTTGGAATAAAGACTCTAATTAAGCTCACCAATCCTGAATTATTACCAGCCTCGCCGCTCATAAAATGAATTTTACTATCATATTTCATTTCACCTTCGAAATAATTTCCAGCCGCAAACGGACTGGCCCAGACTTTATAACTTTCAGGCCCAATAAGCGTCGTCCAAATTTTCTCGGGACTGGCTTGAATTTGAATAAATTTATCTATAGTTTGGTTGTTTGGATTTGATTTTATCTCTACAAATTTTGCAAAATTATCTAAAATACTGTTCCAACCACTTTCTTGTCGTTCAATTGAATTTTCGGTTTCAGCGTCAAAAATAATTGTAACTTTAGTAGTTTCAGGCTCAACTTCCTCAAAAAAGACTTCAGCGTGCCTATCTTTAGTAGAATCACCCTGATCGTTTGGCATAATGTAAACTATTTTTTGATTTTCAATTATCTCGGTGAAAGTACCACCAAAAATAAAATCGTTTTGACCATCGGGAGATTTGAACTCAGATTCCCACTTTCCACCGACTTTTGGATCAATGTTTACAAAACCTGTGGACCAGCCAAATTCAGCCGTATTCCAGCGCTGATTATCTATAGGATCGAGATAAGACTTGTATACTTGTTCGACTGAGGCTTTGATAATTTTAGAAATAGTAATTTTTGTCATAAAAATAGTCGTAAAAGAATTTAATATTTGGTAACTAAATCGTAGCAGACTTTCTATTTTAGTCTAAAATGCTGCATAGTGACTTGTTCTCGTGGCGAGTAAATAATTTGAAACTTGATTTCAAGAGACTTGTTTTTAGGAAATCTTACTTATATCCATAAAAAATGGCTCAAGTGTATGCCCATCAAGATCTGTTACTTCCAGTCCAAACATATAATCTAAGCCTTTATTTGGTTCAGCCTCAAAAAAATTTCCACCATTTGCTTTGGCGATATATGCAAATTCCTGGACCGCTTCCCGTGAATCCATACTCAAAGCAATAAGTGTAGCCGAGTTTTGACTCAAATCAGGAATTGATTTATTTGTAAATTTTAGATAAAAATCATGTGTCAGCAACATAAATGAAATATTCTCAGAAAACTCCATGCAAGACCCTTTATCATCGCTAAAATCTGGATTTTTTACAAAACCTAAAGCGGTATAAAATTCGGTAGCTTTAGCTAGATTTTTGACTGGTAAATTTACGTAGATTTGTTTGGTCATATTAATAAGGTTTTATTTAAAATAAATGCAGTAAAGTTAATTAGAACTTTTTGTGATTGTGTCAAGAAAAACCGTGAAATTTATTTGGTAAATTCAATCAAATTTCATACCGAATTGTAATCTACAATATTTCCATTAATAGTTATTAACCATTTTAGTGCATATTTTAAATTTTGATAGCATGTAATCTTGCTTTAAAATTCTTGCAGAAGTCGGGTATTTGAGGTTGATATTTTTATCACTTTAAAAAGCTCGAAGAGTTTTAAATACGGTATTTAGGCCACCAGAAACCGACTTTTTTATTTAAATTAAAACTTGACAATTAGTCTTATTTTAATTAAGTAAAATATACAAATAGCAGACTTCTGCTTTTTATTTTTTTTAACAACTAAATTTATCCTTATGACAAACATTTTAATCGCATTAATTATCGGTGGTATCACAGGTTGGTTAGCTGGTCTAATTCGCCGTGGCCATGGTTTTGGTATCGTTACAAATATTATCTTAGGTATAATTGGTGGAGTAGTAGGCGGCCTTATATTCAGTATAATTGGTGGAGTAGTAGGCGGCCTTATATTCATTTTTTTGGGTATCCAAGATACAAACTTCATTGGTAGCATTGCAGTTTCAACTATTGGTGCTGTGATTGTATTAGCTATTGCAAACGCACTTAAAAAGGCATAAATTCAAGATAAGCTTTAAGCCTTTCGCAAATTTAGCTTTTTAAAATAAGCTTCCTCAAAGTTAAAACTGCGAGGTCGCTTATCTCTGTGATAAAGTAGAATTTTTTAAATCGATATTTTATTTTTATGACTACACAACTGACTTACACCTCTGATTTAATAGGTAAAGTAGTTCTAAGTACGGATTTTGCTAAAGAAATGGGTAAAGTTCACGATATTTTGTACAATATTTCTGAGCAAAAAATTATCGCGGTAGTACTTGATAAAGGTGGATGGTTTTCCGATGCAAAAGTCATAATGGCTCCAAACATTGATTCTTTAGGTCAAGATTGCGTCATGGTTAAATCCCAAGATTGTGTGGTTACGCTTGAATCTGATTTTTTGAAGCAAAAACCATCTAGTTTGATGATTAGCGGTGATGAAATCAAGAAATTAAATATAATCACTCAAAGTGGGTCACAGCACGGTAAAATTGATGACCTTTCGATCGACTCAGCCGATCTAAAAATCGTAGCAGTCAAATCCAGTGACGGTTTTTTCGATAATGTTACTAGTGAGGAAAAATGGTTCCCAATTAGCGCGATTGAATCAATTGGCGACGATGCGATTATTGTCTCTGACGATGTTACACCACTTATTGAGGCTCGCGATAATCAAAAATTGGAAAATTGGAAAAGCCAAGTCCAATCAAAAGTCGATGAACTCAAATTACGGCGTTTGTAAAGTTAAATCTAATGGGCGGTTTTAGGATCGCCCTTTTTGATGTTTAAATTTATTATGGAAGAGGGTAAATACCCCGAAGCTTGCTTCGCACTCTTTTCATAACAAGCTTGGCGAACGAAGTGAGCTTTTCCGTTAGGAATACCTCGTAGCTTGCTGCGAGGAAGCTTATTTGTAGCTCTGGGTTTGCAATTTTACTATTTTGGAATAGATAAATATCCCGCGACTTGTTTCACATTTTGATCTACAGCAAAATTTATAAGAAATTTTTTTAAGCAAACCAAACTATTCCATAGAAAATAGCGTGGTCCGTACGAGGTAAATTCGTTTAAAAACCGCTAATAAGCCAAACCAAATATTAAACTCCACCTTTTCAACCTCTCTTTCCATCTTTAGTGGAATTGCTGCACAATTGTTTTAGCTTTGAGAAATAAAAAGCAATGGCTTTTCTTGCTCAGTGGAGTTTTGTGCAGTGAAATAGTCCAAATGCAAGGATGAAGTCGAAAATAAAAAACGATCAAGCTTCGACAAAGTAATTTTGTTTTAATTTTTTGTTGGGGCTCAAAATAAGTTTGATTTTTAAACAAAGTGACAAGCCTTACTATTTGTTTTTAGTAGCAAGCTAAACCCAAATCCAAATTTGGAGATATTTTCGGCAATTAGCTTTACGAAGCAAATTATTTTACCGTATTTTACGGTACAAATTTTAATAAATCACCGTTTTGATCGGTATACTCGATCGTGGACTGATAAGTTTCTAGATTTATCCAGGCTGTTGCTGTAGCTTTAGGGCCGGTCCAAACTAGATTTAAGATATTTTTAGCCGAATCTAGCACTTGCAAATCACCGTCAAAGGCGGAGCAATTATTTCTAAATTCCATCAATTTTAATAGTCTTTGCACTACTGGTCTTTGGGTTTCTTGTTCGATTTCTTCAAGGCTAAAGTAATGGCGATTGATATTTCGACCGACTTTGGTACTTTCTAGTAGTTCGATATCATTTTTACCAGCAAGCAAACCTACATAGTACACTTGTGGGATTCCTGGAGTAAACATCTGTATCGTTCGAGCAGTGATATAGGCGTCATCATCGCACCCCAAAGCCGAATAATAAGTACAGTTTATTTGATAAATATCTAAAATTTCGTAGTCAGAATTGTTTAAATAGATTTTGTGTGGATTGCCACCTTTTAGATATAGTGTCTCGACTGTGGTAGAAACTTCCTCGGGATCTAGTAAATCGGCCACATCCACTACGCCGATACCATCATGGGTATCTAAGGTAGTAAATTGTTTTCGGGGGGAAATCTTTAACCAATTTTTCAGATTTTTACTATCGTGGGTAAAAATACCGTGTAAACAAAGTAGTGGCAACGCAAAATCATAGGCCCAAAAACCTTTTTCGGAAATCTTTTTTTGAATGCTGTAATGCTCGTGAATTTCAGGTAAAATTTCAACATCAAAGGCTGAAGTATATTGATTTATCCAATCTAAAATCTCCCAAACTTTTGGTTCTAAAAAGAAACAGTTTGTGCCTAATTCTTTGGTTACATAGGCAAACGCATCGATGCGAATTACTTTAGCACCGTGATTACAGAGTGAAATGATAAAATTTCGAAAAATCTTTTTGGTAAGTGGTGAGTCAATATCGACGTCGATTTGCTCGTAGTCAAAAGTGCACCAGACTTTTTCAGTGGCTCCATCAGCTCTTTGGATTTCCAAATATGGTGGACGATCTTTTCGAGTGTAAATTTTGCTCAAATCAGCCTGAGACAGTTCGCCTGTAGGGCTAAATTTATTTAAGCTCAAAAACATATCGGCGTACTGAGAATGACTGCCTTTTTCCTCATAATCTTTAAAAAACTCTGACTTTCTGGAGATGTGATTGACCATAAAATCTACTACCAAATCAAAATTCTGGGCGATATTTTCCACATTGCTCCAGTCACCAAACTCGCTGTCCACGGTGTCGTAGGTCATTGGTGAAAAACCTCTATCAGCACTTGATGGATAAAAAGGTAGTATATGCACGCCACCGATTGAGTTTTTAAAATATTTTTGAAGAACCCAATTTAATTCATTTAAGTTGTTGCCCAAACTATCGGCGTAGGTGATTAGCTGGCATTGGTTTTTTATCGACATGGTGAAAATCTTAAATTTACAGAAAAAATCTTACTCACCAAAAATCAAAGCTGATTCGGTGTGAGTAAGAGATAATTTTATTATATTCTTTATGGTGCGACTTAAATGCCCCTAAAGCTGTACGTTAAACTTTTATCGACCACAAGTCTGTTAAAGTAAAGTCAAATATTTTCCTATTTTTACACCGCATTTTAAGCAGTCAAAAACCTCATTTTGGTTAAGGCTAAATACGTCAGAAATATGCTTACCACAATTAGAAAGTAAGTGTAAGCTGACAAAAAGTGACACTAGAAAGAAATAAGCGTACAAAATACGATAGATAAAAGTGCTAGGTTTGTAAAGTGTTTCTTTAGAAAAGAGCATAAGCTAAAGCTGGGTTTGGATTCCTATTGTCAAATTTCAATTTTAATTCTAAGTTTAAACAGTAAGCCCAAAACCTAATTCTCAGCTTTTTAACTTTAAATATTTAAAATATGCCTAAATCAATCATAACTTGCCTAGATAAAATTGAATTAGCACCTAAAATTTATTTAGTAAAATTTGGTGTCAATAACCAGTTAGACTTTATTCCTGGTCAGTTTATTAGTATGGAAGTAGGTGCGTCCCAGTATCGGTCGTATTCACTGGTTTGTTATCAACAAGACATCAATCCTACAAATGATCAAAAAAGCCAAATTGAATTTTTAGTTAATACCAAATCTGGCGGAACTGGCTCCCAAGCCATAGAGAAAATGCAGATTGGTGATAGTTTTACGGCTCTTGGTCCGCTTGGAAAATTTGCTTTGATTGAAAATGACAGACCAAAAATTTTTATCGCCACTGGTACTGGTTTAGGCCCATTTGTAGGTATGATTGAAAAGATTCTAAAGGCTAATTGCAAAGCTAAAGTTGATTTATTTTTTGGCGTGTACAGCCTAGAATATGATTTTACGAAACGCTTTTTTGGTGATTATTTAGATCCAGTCAAATATCCAAATTTTAAAATTATTACTTGCGCCGATAGTTTGACCCCAGAACAAATAGCTGATAAAAGCTTTCAATTAAATTTCCATTTGGGTAAAGTGACTGAAATTTTGACACATCGAGTTATGGATTATTCTGCAGCTGATTTTTATATTTGTGGAAACCCGTACATGGTCACTGATATGGAAAAAACCCTGCAAAACAAAGGTGCCAGTGACAATATTTATCTAGAAAAATATGGTGTCTTAGCCAAGTAAACTGGATTTGGAACTAAGACCAAGTGGAAAATTTAAAATTAGATAGATTTTTTTAGAACTTTTTTAGTTTAAAATTGATTTTTTTTGATAAGTAATTTAGCGGCATATTATGGCCGCTATTTTGTTTGATTATGAAAAATCCACAAATTAAAAATCCACAATAAATTTTGGTGAGAATTACTGAGCGCTGTGCAACAAATACCTGATATTTTTGGCTTTTGGAAAAAGTTAGCACGACTATACTTATTTTGTGTTGACTATATTTAATTTGTGGGTTAGGATCTTAAATAGCGACTTTTTTTAAGACAATTTTAAATATTTAAGTCATGCCCAAGTTCGTATTTCTATCCAACATATCCAAAAAATGGCTAATCCTAGCTGGTTTAATTGCAAGCTTGAGTATTTTTACTTTGGCCTACAGTTTCAATCAGTTTTATCGGCTAGATCGTATTTCCTTAGTAGTTTTACAGGGAAGTGTGATTAAAGATGCCAACAATAAAAAAAATATTATACCAGCTAGTGGTAGCGTGATATTACCTGGAGATAGCATTGAAATATCTAAAGACGGTGGCGTAGTCATGATATTTCATGATGGTTCAACACTCTCTTTCAAAGCTGGGGAAAGCATAAAATACACCAGTTTTGATTTCAAAGATCAGCGAAATCATTTCAGCTTTATCAAAACTAGCAACAATAATGAGAGTTTTGAATATGTCACCGACACCTACATAAATAAGGCTGGAGCTGTAATTTTAGGCAAACAAGATGCAAACATGGAAGGCACACAGTTAAACTCAAAAGTTTTGGGAGCTTCTGAAAAGGTAAAGAGCCACGAGGAAAAGATTCAACTTTGGGATAATTTAAACAAGTGTATTCAAACTGGAAAAGACAATTTACTTTATCCAAAACTTATAGAAAAATGTATGGCTGAAAATAATATATACACTTTAGAAAGCTTGAGTAACTGATTTTGCTAAAAATGTAAAAATTCATTCTGGTATGAACATTAAAAATTTAAAAAAAATTCAGATCTTCAAAAATAAATTCTTTGGTAAAGTCTTTTGGATCTTTTTAGTGCTAGCTATGACCACCTATTTAGCTAGTGGTTTTTTTGGCTTACATAGTTTTGGTCTACCGTACATATTTCCAAACACACTTCAAACTTCCCAGGTCGTCGTGGTTACTATAGATGACAAATCAGTCAAAACATACGGTGATTGGCCTTGGAATCGTAATTTTCAGATTCAAATTTTGGATAAGATTTTGCAAAGTAATCCGAAAAAACTAGGTGTTGATATCATTTATCCTGATCTAGATAACCAAACTGAAGCCAACACTAAACTAATCCAAGTTTTGAAAAATCCGCTGGTGGTGTCAGCTGAGCAGCTAAGTGTCAAAGATGCCACCAATCAATCCGCAGACCTCGCAAACATATCAACTGGCTTCATCGAATTTAATATTGATAATCACAGTTTTGTGAGTAAAGCTATTACTAAAATAGGGGACAAAGAGAGTCTATCTCGTAAAATTTCAGACAAAGCAAATGTCCCAAATAGTTTTTTGATTAACCCTAAAACTGTTCGCCCAACTGTAGTTTCAGTTCAAGATCTGATGGAAAATCAGGATTTAGGTAAACTATTGCGCGATAAATACGTTTTTTTTGGAACTTCGGCTTTGGCTTTAAATGATTTCCATAACCTTCCCGGCATTGGCCAGATTCCAGGTGTAAACATCCATAGTTTGGTTTTGCAGCAGATTTTAGAGGATGAGTTTTGGCAAGAATATCTCCTAACTTGGCCTATTTTCCTGTTAGTCAGCTTAGTTTTAGGAGTTTTAGCCCAGTATATTTTTACCAAATTTGGCATAGAAAAACTCAAACAATATCTAATCGCACTAGATGCCACTTTGATCATTTTATTTTTAGGCTTTATTTTAAATCATGTTTTTTTGGATATAAATTCCATTACCAGTATTATTATAGCAAATAGTATTTTGCCGCTCTGGCTGTGGGTCCGCAGCCTGTCAGACGAGCGTGAAAAGATCAAAAAAGCACTATCACTATATATCTCCTCAAAGGTAATGCAAAAAATTATGCTAAACCCGACTAAGATTGATTTAGGGGGGAAGAAATACGATGTTTCGATCATGTTTACTGATATTCGTGGCTTTACTTCATTTTCTGAAGAAACCGAAAATGTACATAAAGTTGCCAAACTTTTAAATCAAGTTCTGGGCTTACAAACTGATATCATTTTAGAAAACGACGGAGTAGTCGACAAATACATTGGTGATGCAGTCATGGCCTTTTGGGGAGCACCCATTTCTACTGCAGAATACGCTTATCAGAGCATTTTAAGTGCCTGCCAGATCCAGGCTAAAATGGCAGAATTTAACTCAAAATCACACCATAAAATGGAGATCGGAGTTGGTATAAATACTGGAACTTGTTTGATCGGAAACTTTGGATCTAGCAAACGTTTGGACTACACCGCTATCGGTGACACAGTCAACACCGCCTCTCGTATCGAAGGTATCACTAAATTTTATGACGCCAAAATTATTGTAAGTAAATCGACTATAGATCTTTTGACAGCTGAACAAAAAGCGGAATTTTGGATCGAGGAGCTAGATAGTATCAAGCTTAAAGGTAAACAAAAGCCGATTGAAATTTTTGAAATCATTGGGGAAAAGAAAAATCTACCAATTTTAGAGAGCGGTTTTGAAGCCAATTTAGTAGCGTATCGTCAGTGTCTTCAGGAATATTACAAAGGAAACTTTGAAAAAGCTATTTTCCTAGCTTCCAAACTCGATTTTAAAAGGGCGAAAGTTTTGTTAGAGCGGAGCAAAGCGCTAAGAAATGAAGATAATGCAGCCTGGGATGGAGTTTGGAGCTTTGACCATAAGTAAATTTTTACGGTTAGAATTTAGATTTTGCATTACTATGTTAATACAATTAAAAACCCAAAATAAATATAATCAAAGAGTTTTTATGTAAAATTTATAAATAAAAAATACCCACACAGCTTTTAAATACAAGAGAACTACAATTTTAAACTATTCCCTAAGCTTTCTCAGGGACAGATCTATATACAAAAAATAATTGCTGTGTTATAATACAAAAAGGTGCCTAATTCTTGGATCCAAATTAGAAACCAAAAAAGTTATAAAGTATTTATTGGTTGGCCAATCGATAAATTCTAAAGACTTGTTAGATATCTAAAACAGTTTTTTTAATAAACAACCCCTGTTTTATAAGCTTAACAAAAACAAATATTTCACTATGACACTTAAAAATAATTCTAAATTAACCAAAGTAATTGGTCTTCTTTCTCTAGCTACTATCGCAACTGTAAGCACAATCGGTGTAAGTGCAGCTGATACTACCAATGTTTCTTTAGAGGTGACAGGAGGTCAGCTAACTATTTATGCTGGTGACGCTACTGACAACAACGATATTTGTACACCAACTAACATCACAAATGGTGACACAGTTGATACTAGTACATCAGGCGGAGCTGCTGCTTCAGTCGTTTGTTCTTCAGCTGACAATAGTTTAAGTCTTACTGGATTGACAGTTGCATCTTCAAGACAGAGCGCTACAGCCAATGTTGAAGATGTAGTTTTTGAAGATCTTAGAGGTTTAGCCACTGCAAACTATACTATCACAGCTACTGTTAGTGATTTCGTAGTCCCATCTACTTCTAAAGCTATCACTTTAGGAACAAATGCTGATGCGGTTACTTCTGACACTGATGCAGATGCACCAACTCTAGGTGACGCCAACAAAATCTTTGCAGCTTTAAACGCTTCAGGTGGAACTCTTTCAGTTTTACGCGATGCAACTACAATTGCTGAAGGTGTAACTAACTACCAAAAAGGCTCAAACACAACTGTTGTCAATACAACTTCACCAGTAACCTTGCTATCAACTACTGCTGCAGTTCGACCAGGTCGTGTCGATCTTGATGGTACTACCTTCAAACTACGTGTTCCTGCTTTAGTTCAAGCTGGTTCATACACAGGTACAATCACTCAAACAATCGTCTAATCTATCGGTTAATTTTGGCGGGATTTCAAATTTATTTTTGGCTCCTGCCGATTTCTGAGTTTCGCAAAAGATCTATTTCGAAACTTGAAGTTGGGGTCAACTCGGGTATTTTACCATGCTCAGAAGTCGCACATTTCTTTAAACTCAACAAACACAAAACTATATGTCTTTACAAAAATCAAATCAAATCAAGCCGATCATTTCTAAAATTTTTAGCGTTGCTACAATTGCTATTGCTTGTTCTTCTATCCTTTTTTCAAACATCACCGCTCACGCACAGCTAGGTCTAGAGCCTTTTGGTATCAACAAAGCTGATCCAACTGAGACAGGCTGGTTTAAATATAACGTAGCCCCAGGTGCTACAATCGACGACTTTGTGGTAATTAGCAACATTGGCGCTGAGGAAACTTCTGTTGATCTACGTTCAAATGACGCAGTAACTACTGAAGACGGTGCTTTTACAATCGTCTCAAATGATTTACCAAACAAAGAGGTCGGTAAATGGGTTGAGATTAAAGAAAACATTTTGACTGTTCCTGCTGGTAAAGCTATTAAAGTTCCTTTTAAACTTCAGGTTCCGACCGATGCCAAACCAGGTGAATATGCTGGTGGACTAAGTATCACTGAAATTGATAAAAAAGATGGTGCAGCCAGCCCACTTTCAGTTAAAACTAGAATTGGTAACCGTATTTATATCACAGTCAAAGGTGAACAAAATATTTCTTCTAGCGTGAAAGATTTGTCTATTTTAAGTCCAAATAGCGATGATTTTGGTAATGAGCTACGCAAAAGAGCTTTCATCAAGCCTGATAATTTAGTATTCATGTTTACCGCTGAAAATACTGGCTCAGTTTACAGCACTTTAAATGGTAATTTTAAAATTACACTTCCAGATGGAAAGGTAGTAAATCAAAGCTTTTCAAGGAATTTAACCCCTAGAAATGGCTCTAAAATATTTTACATTGAAACTTCTGTTCCTTACCAAGTCGGTAAAACTAGTATGAGTTTGGACTACACTACCAAGCCTCAAAATAATCCAAAAGAAAGCGATGGCACCAAATTTAACTACTCAAATGACAAAGGATCACTTAATTTTAGCTTAGATTTGACTGCAGCTCAGCTCGAGCAATTTGCAAAAATGGTAGCTAAACCAGAAGCCAATAAATCAAACAAAACCTCTCAACCTGCCGCTTCAAACCAGCCTTTAGTCGTTGCAGCAGCTCCTGAAACCGTTGAAAAAATAGTCACTAAGGAAGTTCCAGCAGATAATTCGATGATTATGTATGTTGGTATCGGTATCGGACTTTTGTTATTACTCTTGATCCTAGTAGTTTCTTTCAAAATCTTTAGCGACAAAAAATCAAAAAAATCAGTCACCGAAGTTAAAGAATCTAAAGAATAGTTTATCTAAAACCGATGGCTAAGCCGCTGGCTGACAATGATACTGAAATTTCATTCTAAACAAAAATACTATGCACTTTTACAAAACTTGGGTTGCTACCTCACTTATTCTCACTGCGGTGTTGAGTTGGGGTTTAGCCGCCCAAGCTATTGGTAGGGCCACGACTACAGTCAGTCTCGAAATTTTACCAAGTAGTTTAGTGTGTAAATTAAATATTTTAGTTTTTCCAGAAAAACGTATACCAAGAATAGGAAACTGGGGTACTTTACTCACAGCATATGTATATCAAAGTAATCAAAAACTAGCTTCAGCGCAGTCTCGAAGTGATGATCAGGGTAAAGCTACATTCGATTTTTGCAGTCAAAACCTGACTTTTGTACCAGGTAAATATGATTTTGCGATCAAGGGCTACTCACATCTTTGTAAATATTTTGAAAATGTTGACTCTTTCAAATCCGATATTTATGAAACTGACCTAACAACTGGTGGAAAAAAACTTTTGGCAGGTGAAACGAGTAACATTTATGATGATAAAATCAATTCACTTGATGCTTCGACACAAATTCGAGCCTTTTACAACCTTAACAACGAAAAAAACGATTTAAACCGTGACACCAAAGTCAACAGTTTAGATTTTTCAAATACAATTTATAATTTTTACGATTTAGGGGATGGTTTATGCAAATAGTATTACAGAAAACAGTTAAAATATGCCTTAAAAAAACTTTAAGTATTTTTGTTATAGGTTTATTTGTATTAATTCCTGTAAATTCCTCAGCTGCAAGTTTTGATTTTAATCCGAGTAGTAATCAGTTTTTGGCTGGCTGCAAAAGTACACTTGACATCATGGCCAACGCCACAGGTAAAAGTAGCAACGCCGCCGATATAGAGCTGTACTACAACCCAAATGAGATTGAAATTGCAGATAGTCTTCCAAATACTCCAGGCACACAGATCAGACTGGGCGACGCCTACGAAACTTATTTTGGTAATGACATTAACGTCACTACGGGTAGAATTCGCTTAGCTGGAGCTTCTTTTGTCTCAAATTTAAACTCGCGTAAAGTATTTGCAAGCGTTGATTTTACTAGTAAACCAGGAGTCATAGCCACAAGTTTTAACATTAAATTTGATGGTGTAAACGCCACTTTGGACAGTAATATTGCTGAAAGTTCTACTTCTGACGATTTGCTTTCCAGTGTCACAAATGGTAAATATACCTTTAAAACTGGAGATTGCACTAGTGATAAAATACCACCTGTAATCACTTTTCAAACTCCGCCAAAATATGGCCTCAATATTCCACTTGATCAAAATGTGATTATCAAAATTACCGATAATCAAAGTGGTGTGGATCTTAGCAAAACTACAATTGATATAAATGGCGATACTTACACTTTAACTAGTCCAGAAGTTAGCCACACCGGAAGCATTTTAGGCTATACCATCACTATAAACCCTAAAAATAATTTTATCAACGGTGAGGCAAGTGTAATTCGAGTCCAAACTTCTGACTTAGCTGGCAACAAAAACTCAGATACCAGTATTTTCAACATTCCTACTTCAATTATTAAAGAAAAGCTTTGCCCAGAAGCTGATCAACAAGCCTCAAACCCAGCTACAAATAATTCTGGAAATTCAAATTCTGGAGCTGCAAACTCAAATTCTAATCAAGTTGTAGCTCAAAACACTCAAAATAATACTGCTAATGCTGGTCCAATTGGGTTTGGAAATGGTTCAGGGAGCGATAACTCTTCAACCAACTCAATTTCAAATTTAGCTCTCTCGACTCTAGTTTTGGCCCGAACTGGTGGATCTCTTAAAGATATTTTACTCTACAATTACTGGTGGGGAATCCCACTTCTAATCCTTTTACTTGTATTGATTTCAAAGCGATCTAGTTGTTTAAAAAAGAAAACCAAATTAAACTAAAATTGACAATATCATATCTAGCGGCTATAAATGTTGTGATCATGCCTATATTTCAACCATTTGGACCGAGCCACCTTTTAGTCATTTTATTTAGCTTTGCAATCATATTTCTGGTGCATCAAAGCCGAAACTGGCACATCCGCCATCAAAATATAATCTCAAAAATTATTTCTTGGGGAATTTTTAGTTTTTTTCCACTACATCAACTTTACTATTTCTTAGTTTTAAAGACTTTTAACATCAGCTTCGATTTACCAATGCTGCAAATTTGTGGCGTTACCTTGATTTGTGCTGGTATTTACTTAAATGCAAAAACCCCGAAACTTCAGCAATTTTCATATAATATAATATTTTTTTGGGGGATTCCAGCGATGCTAGCTTCATTTTTCACCCCAGCTTTGAAAGAAGATTTTCCACATATTTATTTTTGGCTATTTTGGGTATCACACTGGCTAATTGTGTATATTTTAAGCTATGTTTTCATCATAAAATCACGCCAAGTTAGGTATATTAATTTGTGGCAAAGTGTGCTGGCTTTAGCGATTTATGTGGCTTTTATTTACCCATTTAACTTGCTCACAGGCTCAAACTACGCCTTTCTAATGCAAAAACCTGAGATTATTCATTTTGGCTTTTTAAGCGGAATTGATTTTGACCAAAGTCCTGCTTATCTTATTCCAGCCACTATTGTCATTATCATTTTATTCCACTTAGTATATGCAGTCCAGCATATTTTAAAACGGTCAAAATCTTAAAATTCACTTTTCAAAAATTCACTTAAATACTAAAACTATCGTGAAAACCTATATCCAAACTTACTTATATTAAAGATATAAAAGCTAAGTGTGTATTTTGAAATGATACATTGTTTTGGGTCACATAAGATACAAGTACTTGACAACTATAAAAATATGCTATCTAGTTGCAGGTAAAATTTAAAATAATTTTATGGTCAACAAAAAACTTCATTGGGTAGCTATAATAACTTTAGTTTTAGCCATATTTTCATTTGCTTTTGGAATCAACTCCTATCTTGGTGTGCGTGACGCAAATACGCTGAGCAAACAATTAAACAAAGTAATTTTTTCAAAGTCGAGATCAAAGAATTTGCGCGAGGTGTCGGTGTTTGGCAAAATAACAAAACTAAACAGGGTTTGGATGCACTTATAATCATAACAAAAAACAATTTTAAATTTATTTCTGTTACAGAAACTGACTCATATCTTGCGATCCGCGGTAAATATGTTTTTAGCAAAGAAAAATCATATCCTGGAATTACCAAACAGGATATCAGAAGTGAAACTGAAATTTTGATTGATACAAAACTAGATTTACCCATTTTGTACTTTGAGGGTCAGACAAATACAGCCGCGGATTCAGCCCTGACTGGCACTATTTTATCCACAGCACTTTTTGGTACAGTGGCTCTATTTTCGTATATATACTCCAAAGAGAGTAGGAAAATAATAATTAGAGAAAATGCCGCTGTACTTCAAATGAATAATTAATTACAAAATAATAAATCAAAATATGGCTTTTATTGGATCGGGTAAGAAATATTTGGAATGGACCTTAGTTATAGGGGAAAAGCAAATTTTAGTTTGGTGTTTCTACAGATATGTTTCATTCAATTTTATCTCACTTGTAACTGTTAGAACTTGGTACGAACAAGATTTAGAAACTGGTGAGTTTAAGGAAATTCAATATATCAACTTGAAAAATAAATATGGTGACCAGACTCCAAAATTAGGCTGGTATAGAAGTTTTGCTTTAATTGCTATCCCGGCAATTTTTGGCTTGATTGCTGCTTTTGTATTCTATTCAATAACTTTGATATATCCACAAATCAGCCTTAAATAGAATTTTGTTTCGACACTAGGCTGATATGCGTAGCGAAATTAGCTGACCTGATTAGTATTTTTACCATTTTCGAAATCTTTAATATTTTGAGTTGTAGTCTCTAATATTCGTAAAACAGCTTCTTGGGTATAGTACGCACAGTGAGGACTAAAAATAACATTTGGGTTTTCTAAAATTTTTCGTTGTAAATTAGTTGCCTCACCTAAAAATAATTTTTCTTCATCTTCGAGAGTATCCAGCCCGCAAGCAGAAAATACACCTTGATCTAAAGCCCAAACTAAATTTTCATTGGTTATTAAATTTCCACGAGCCACATTTATAAAAACACACGCCTTTTTTATCTTTATTAGATTTTCTCGACTAAGTAAATTCTTGGTTTCTATAGAGAAAGGCAAGTGTAAACTTAAAATGTCAGCTTCTGACAAGACTTGATCTAGTTCACAATACTCAAAACCAAGTGTTTGAGCCAAATTTTGATCTTGAAAAATATCATAAACCAAAACTTTCATATCAAAACCTTTAGCAATTTGAATCATGTTTCGACCGATTTTCCCGGATCCGAAAATTCCAATTACCTTACCATTTAAATCTAAACCTTGTAAACGACTATAATCAAAATCAAAATTTCTGGAGCAGTTTGCAATGGCAGGAATATGTCGAACCGCAGATAACAAAAGCCCAAAAGCAAATTCAGCCACAGTTTCACTGCCGTAATTTGGCACATTTTTTACAACTATATTTCTAGCTCTGGCTGCTTCAAGATCGATATGATCAAAACCAGTAGATCGAGTAACAATCAATTTTAAATTTGGTAATTGCTCCATAATTTGGCTGGTGACTTTATCAAACACAAATACAGTTAAAATCTCGCAATCTTGAATCTGGCTTAAAATATCAAGATTTAGACCTTGCTCAAAGAATTTTTGATTTACAATTCGGTTGAGCTGAGTTGGGTTTTCTAAAAGAGTGTGCTGCCAAAGTGGCAAACTGAAGTGGTAAATCATATTAAATTTTGTAAAAGTTTTGTAAAAATTGATTTTCCATAAAGTCTAATGGGTAAATAATCCCTTTTTAGTCGGCCGTAAATTTGATTTCAAGCTATATTTCCAGTCTAAAATTCCCGCCAATCCTATCATGACAGCATTATCACCTGTGAGATTTTTAGGAGCCAGCAGCAGTCTTTCACCATAAAGTTCAAAAAGTTTTGAACGTAACAGGGGATTGGCACTAACTCCACCGGAGAGACCAATTGTAGCTATTTCTAAATTTTGAGCCGCACTATTTACTTTAAACAGCAAAGCCTCCACAATCGCACTTTGCACTGAAATACAAACTTCTTTAATGATGGCCAGAAGTTCATAGTTTAAAATTTCGGAATTATGATCCTGAGTCGAATTCCCCGAGTGTGTCGGAGTTTGCTGCCCAGATCGAAATTGACCATGCCTAAATTGGCGAATTTCTTCTAAAGAATGAGTGGTTAAAAACTCAATTTCTACCTCAGTCAGTCTTTTTTCAAGTTCAAATTTGATATTATTTTCCATAATTTGCTTTTCTAAAAAATATCGAACTGCAGTCTTTAAGCCTGAAAATGAAAAATTATAATCACCACTTTGCTTCATTGAAACCGGAAATTTGAGGCTATTTTGATCTATTTTGCCAGCTATTTTCGAGAGATATACGCCACCAGGATAGGGTAAACCAGTCATTCGAGCCGTTTTATCAAAACATTCCCCAGCAGCGTCATCCAAAGTAGCCCCAATAATTTTATAATCATCCCATGATTGCATATAAATCAACTGAGTGTTGCCGCCCGAGACTAATAAATGAAGATGTGGATATAGCATAATCGATAAAAATTTAATTAAATAATATGACTTTTCTTATGAATTAAAGATACTTAAAACAACAATTTATGTCCACTTATCTTGATTTTACAGCTTTACATAAGTAAATGATTATGGCGGCGATTCCAGAGCCCTTATAGCCAAGTAAACTTTAAAGTAAGTTCCAAAATCACTCAAGAAATCTAAATCACTCGATAATTATCACCAAGCGCTGGTTTTAGCAAAGTCACTCCAAGAATTTATCGCAGATTGGTAGTTTAGCTACATTCAAAATAAACTCACTCACTTTATTTTATAAGTTAACTCAATTTAACATAAGTATAAATTTATTATACCATACAGCTTAAGAGATTGTATTTAATAGCCTTAGAGATATTACATTGTACTAATATTTGACAACAATCTTGAAATATTCTTGAACATATCAGCTCTATTTATTAGGCAATTTTATATAAAAATTACTTTGGCAGATAATCAAGTTAGGACAGATATGAAAGTTAATTGCCAAGCCAAACAAAGATTTAAAGTAGATATTGAGAGATTAATTAAAGTGTTCGTAAGCTTTGCTTGACTGACTTTGACATCTGTCTTACGTTTCTCTGGTTTATCCAGTTAAAAAAAATTGCTATCAGGTGACTAGACCTTTTAGCAAATAAGTTTTTAAAAAGAGACTTGAGATCAGAACTAGTTTGCACCATATTTTATTCTATGGTGCACTTTTTTTGGCATAGTCCAGCTCGTATTTATAATCGTAGAGTAAAATGAATAGCTTTCTAATAAAATAATTTGGCTTTTTATCCATTAGTATTTAAATACCCAACCATTAAGCCATATTTTCAGTAAGATAGAATATCCGTGATATCCCAAAAATTGGTTAGAAGTTGGTGAATTTAGAACTTGAGTATCGTTGTTCGCTGTGAGGGCAAAATTATTTGCGAAAAAAACCACCTCAATCTGAGGTGGAATGTTTTATTTAGTTTACTAAATTTACTTAATGATTTTGGTTACTACACCAGCTCCAATGGTTCGGCCACCTTCGCGGATCGCAAAACGCATTTGATCTTCAATAGCAACTGTCTTTTCAAGGATAACTTTGATTTTTACATCTGTATCACCTGGCATGATCATTTCTTTGCTGTCCATAAACTCAATTGCACCTGTTACATCAGTAGTTCGAATATAGAACTGTGGTTTGTAACCTGGGAAAATTGGAGTGTGTCGACCTCCTTCATCTTTGGTCAAGATATATACTTGAGCTTCGAATTCAGTGTGTGGAGTGATAGATTTTGGTGCAGCTAATACTTGACCTCGCTCTACCTGTTCTTTGTTGATACCACGTAATAGTAGTCCAGCATTGTCTCCAGCCATACCTTCATCTAGTGACTTGTTAAACATTTCGATACCTGTGACGACAGTGGATTGGGTATCAATCAAACCTACAATTTCAGCAGCATCGTTTAGCTTAACTCGACCTCTTTCTAGTCTTCCTGTGACAACTGTACCACGACCTGTGATTGAAAATACGTCTTCGATAGACATCAAGAAAGGCTTGTCGACTTCACGAACTGGATCTTGAACATATGTATCAAGTGCATCAAGTAATTCTTGAATTTTGTCTTGCCATTTAGCATCACCTTCCAAAGCTTTCAAGGCAGAACCTTTAATTACTGGACAGTTTTCATCATAGCCATTTTTCTTCAACAATTCTCGGACTTCTTCTTCGACCAATTCGATCAAACCTTCATCGTCGACCATATCACACTTGTTCAAAAATACTAAGATTTTTGGTACATTAACCTGTTTAGCAAGCAAAACGTGTTCGCGAGTTTGAGGCATTGGACCGTCAGTTGCAGCTACAACTAGAATCGCAGCATCCATCTGAGCAGCACCTGTGATCATGTTCTTAACGTAATCGGCGTGTCCTGGACAATCAACGTGAGCGTAGTGTCTAGTTTCAGACTCGTATTCTACATGTGATGTGTTAATTGTTATACCTCTAGCTTTTTCTTCTGGAGCTGAGTCAATAGAAGCAAAATCTCTCTGTTTTGCATTTCCCTTAGATGCTGCATAGGAAGTAATTGCAGCAGTTAAAGTGGTTTTACCGTGGTCAACGTGACCAATAGTACCAACGTTTACGTGAGTCTTAGCACGACTAAATACACCTGTAGCCATATATATAATTAAATAGATTAAAATTAAGTCTCAAAAAATGAGAAAAATAGATTGCACGATTTTATTCGTTCTATAACAGAGTATAGTTTGTAGTAGATCTTGTCAAGTTTGTGCCAGTAAAACTGGGTATTTTGAGCTTTTTTCTTCAGAAAATTTTACTTACAAGCTAATTTACCTTGACAACCTTAGATTTTCACTTCAATCTATAAAAGATCTTTAGAAGTATCGCTATAAACATATGGCTAATAAAAATTTTGGAAAAAAGAAAGGACCAAAAGGTCGCAAAAGAGTACATGGTTTCATGCTTAGAATGAGTACCAACGCAGGACGAAATGTCCTCAAGAGACGTCGCTTAAAGCAGCGCGCTCGCTTAACAATTGCTTAATTCTTATTTTAGATTTGGTACAAAATTAGTCTAAAATGCTACCTAAAACTCATCGCTTAACTGAGGAAAAAGAAATTCTATTTAGTTTGCGAAGTAGGTTTTCTCAAAATAGTAGATATTTTAAATTAGTTTTGTCCAGATCTAAAGTTAAAGATTTTAGATTTTGTTGTATTGTAGGTAAAAAAATCTACAAAAAAGCTAATAAACGACATCGTGTAAAACGGCGAGTTTTAGGGATAACTGCTAAAATACTTGACTCAAAACAATTTAAGCTTAATTATTTCAATTGCGTTGTACAGTGTTTAAATAAAGAAGCCATCAGACAAGATGTACTTGAGCTAGAAACTCAAATAAATTTTTTGTTTAAAGCAGCTCTTGATAAAGCTTATGCTAATAAGCCTAAAACCATAAAGCCATCTATAATTAGAGCATAATTCAATAATCCTATATGCCGGATTAGCTCATCGGTAGAGCAGTGGCCTGAAGAGCCTCGTGTGGTCAGTTCGACTCTGACATCCGGCACCACATTTCCTAGAATATATTTCCACATTCAGTGGGATTTTTTTTATGGCTTAAAATGTAATTTTTTTCTTAAATTGAAATACTGGAGCAGGCTTCACGTTGATTATATTTTTAAAATTATAAAATCAATATTTAGTTCATAAAAAACGTCGCTCAAAGTAATTTGCCCTGCACAACGGACATCAATAGGATTGCCGTCGAGATTTTTTCTGACAATTTGATTTGAATCTAGTTGCCCTAAAAAACTATAATAATTTTCCATATCAATTTGCTTTAATCTTACAATAGCATGTTGTAGCGACACTCCCTTAGGCACTCCATAATGGTACCCGTCAGGGTCATACTCAAAATTTGGGCTCATATTCATAGAGAATGTTTCTTGGGCCGTCTCACTCACATCGGGTTTTATCAGAGAAAGTCCGATAAATTTTTTTAAAGTAGTGGCGTCAAGCTTTAGAAACTCAGCAAGTTGTGAAGTAGTTACTATTACTCTTAGGCTCTCAATTCCATATTTGCAAGTCCTGTAATTTTCATTTCGGGATTCTCTTTTTCTGAAAGCTTATTTAAATCAGTCACATTTGATTGCTTTAAACTTAAAAATTTAAGATTACAAACAACAAGAGATTTGCCTAACTATTTAATCTTATATTAAATTTTAGCGCGCGCGCGTCTTAGTCAAAAGCTTTTTTACACCTAAACTCATGAGATTAGCGATTAAAATCACTGAAATAAGGCCGATAATCGACATAACATAGTCGGTATAATCACCGCCAAATTGGAAATTTACTAAAATTGAAACCGTGATCAAAGCGGCAATAAAAGTATAAGCTAGCTCTTTGATTAAATAACTAAACTTGGCTCGATGTTGGTATTCCGTGCGGAGATACTCGAAGATCGGCAAAAATACTGGAATGGCTAAAACTATATAGACCCATTGACTTGTTAGCGGTAGAAGATTTGAAAATAATTCGATAAACTGACGGTACACAAAACCAAAAAGAACACACAGCGCGATAGTAAAAACTATTTTTAAGAAAGTTAAAAATTTTGGGTTGGACATATTTGATGAGATTTTTAGCTGACTTTACTTGTCCACTATATCAATGGTAAATTTTGTCGGCCTTGTTTAAGCCAAGTATTAGAGATAATTTGTAGTTGTAATTCGTAGAAGCCTTATGAAATTTTTATTTTTTATCTTGTAGAAGTCTACTAAAGATTCCCTGAATATGATCACTAAAACCGTATAAAGTATCAGTAACTTGCATTAAAATAATACCGACAATCCAAGAGATTACGCTAGGATTAGTGTTTTGTGAGACAAATCCTATGACGATCCAAATCAATATTCCGGCACATAAACCACTAAAAATCGCGGCTAAAATTTTGGTTCCGACTGGAGTTTTAATTTGTTTTTGAAAGTTTTGTTTGATGTCATCTAATTCTTGCATGACAGGTTTGAGATTTTCATCCATATTTTCAGTTTGAGCTTTGATTGTTTTGGACATATTTTCATAACCTTTCCCAATTTCAGTCTGGACTTCTTTAGCTTTGGTGCTTAAAACTTGTTCAAATTCATCAATTTTTTTACCATTATTTTTTGATTCGTTGTAAGTTTGTGCCATAAATAAAAGTTGTAAAGGGTTGTAATAAATTTAGATAATCTACGTATAATATCTTTACCAACGCTTGATCTTTTGTCAAAGAAAACGTGAAATTAGCTCCGTCAAAACTTAAATCACCAAGCGTTTGGAGCCTAAATTTTGGCCCTAATGATAAGCAAGTGGTGTCCGCAAACTTATTATGTATGAGGGTAAATACCAGCAAACTTGCTGCGAGTAAGTTTATTTAGGAATCTTAAAATAATTTAAAAGGTTTGCGAAAATAAAAATAATCAGGCCTGATGCAGTGGCCAAAGATATTATCAACCGATAATTTAATCCTGAGCTGTCATTCGGTTGATCTTGACCTGGCTCCAAATCCATATTTTGTGCATTTAGTTTTGGGGCAAAATTATTAGCTCGAGGTTTAATTTGATAAGGAATTGAGTTGGTAGTGATGGTTTTTCCTGCTAAAGATGCTTTGATTTTGACTTCACCAACTCCTAAAACTGATCCGATATAACCTAATTCACCTTGTATCACTTTGGCATTTTGTAGTTCTAAGCTCCGATTAACGTCATAGCTACAAGCATTCACTTTTTTTTCTACTCGAGTGACAGTAACACTTTGGCCATCGGCATTTTCGAAAGTAAAACTGCAAGTAACTGGAAAATTTGTAACCTGTCCATCGATCTTAATATCACCAAGAGTAACTACTGGAAGTTCTGAATAAGCTACGGTTGGCTTAGCGGCCTCTACACTGGCTTTAGGATTTGGTAAAACTATAGCTCTGACCTCGACAGTATCAGCTAATTGAGCATGAGCTGGCTTTTGTTGAGAGTTTGTCACTATCAAATACACCCCCCCACCGATAAACACAATTGAGACAACTGCTAGAATCACTTCGATATTTTTAAAACTTCGTCCATGTAACATTACAAAATGGTTGCTGTTTTTTATAGGACCTCAGTATATATTATTTTAAAAAAATTCACAACTTCAACTTGAATATTGACTTGAACCAAGTCTTGCCGCATTATTGTAGTAATTTAAGTAGCAAATTCACGTATTCTTGATTGCCAGACTGCTGATATTTATCCCATTTGACGCTTCTACTGTGCTCAAAATTGGTGGTGACTTGATTTAAAATTTGTGGTAACCAGTTTTCACTTTGATTTTGATCTAAAATTTGGAAATAATTTTTCACTAAAGCGGCATTTTGCTCTTGGTGACTAGATGGAATCGGCACTAAAAAAGCAGGTTTTCGCAAATATAATAACTCTGAGATGCTAGACATACCGGCTCTAGCCAATACCAAATCAGCCGCAACCAAGGCCGCTGGCATCAGATCAGTCAAGCTACTACACTGATAAAAATCCGGTAAAAGAGACTTTTTTGGCATCTCTCTTAAAAAACCACTTAGATGCAAAACAGTGTAAACTTTAGTTAAATCTGCAGCATTTTGCTGCACCCAAAGATTGATAAATTCAGCACCACTGCCACCGCCAAAAATCAAAAAAAGTGGCTTTGCAGCCGATTGGCTAGCTATGATTCCAGCTTCTACAAGTTTGGCTTTAGCTTGCTCGGGAGTATATTCTTCAAAAAGTTGGTGGCGAACAGGACTGGAAACTGTGATAGCCGTAGTAGCTAGCTTTTGAGTCATGCTTTCAAAACCTGTAGTTAAAAGATCTGCAAAGGGTTTAGTTAGTTTAATAGTAGTGTTTTGCGGGTCTAGCAGGTGGATGGCGACTTTAATTTTGTTTACTTTACTTTTAAAAAGATTGACAAAAACGGTTGCCCAAATCATTGGTACCGATAAAAAATTACTAGTAGAAAGTATGAGTTTAGGCTGATATTTCAGCAGCAAATGCACTGATAAAATCACTGAGAAAACTAAGCCAAGAATCGTCCAAAGCAAAAGAGTAAGATTTTCTATTTTTTGAATTATTTTAGCAAAAAAACTTTCAGATCTAATTTCAGCGCGGCGACGCTTAACTTCCGGTAAATATATTAGAGGTAAATTTTCAAGAGTGGCTAGTTTTTCCTCTACACCACCTTTAATACCGACGATAAAAAATTTTAAATCTGGTCTGAGACTGGCTAAATCATCTTTTAAAGCCAATAGGGGAATAATTGGTCCACCTGTACGTGAAGCCATCAAAAATATGGCTTGATTGGCGGCCTTAGGTTGTTTTTGAAACATATTTTATAGCATGCTTTACTTTTTTTTAGTTTTAATGTATAATTTTATTATTATATTTTTTTAAAACCCATTTAAAACCTTTAATTTGTCTATTTTTAACGAAAAAACTCTAATTGGTTTAGACGTGGGAACGCATTCCATTAAAATGGTGGAAATGGGTCTCACTGGTGGAGAGAAGACTCTCAAAACCTACGCCATAGCTACTCATAACCTTCCAATAGAGGGTTATTGGGATGGTTCTAGACTTCGTCAATTTGGTCAAATAATTCAAGATTTACTGGATCAAGGAAACTTTAGCGGATCTAAAACTGTGGTTAGTGTTCACAGTCAAGACGTATATGTCACAACTATGGATTTTGATGCAACTTGGCAAAAACATCAGGTCAAGCAACAAATTGATAAACAAGCTCCATATTTTTTACCGTATCCACCAGATGAGATGCGGCTATCGTGGAGTGTAATCCCGACTGATCCTCGGATAGTCCAGTACACTGGGAAGCAGCGGGTGATAATCACAGCTCTACCTGACTTTGTAATAGAAAATACTCGAAACTTACTCGAGCATGTCGATCTTGATGGTGTGGCTTTAGAAAATCAAACAATCAGTCAGATTCATGCCAGTTTACCAACCGATCAGGGTAATACAATTTTGGTCGATGTGGGGGCAAATATTACCACTATGAGTATTTTAGTTGGCGGAGTACTGCGATCAAGCTCACATTTTCCGATCGGCTCTCAAAGCATCACTTTAAATATCATGAATGAATTGGGTGTAGATGAAGACAGCGCCGAAGGCTTTAAAAAAGATTTAAATCTGGTAAACTTATTTCAGTTGCCTGCTCAAGTTTTAGATTTTCTAAAAAGTCTCAAAAGCGAGGTTTTGCACTACGTTGAACTTAATCGTAAATCAGCACAACCACCAAACAAAATTTTATTTACGGGTGGCGGAGTCATGACTCCTGGTTTCTTAGAGTTTTTTAGAGGTTTTCCAGTGCCCGTATTTCTTGCCAATCCTCTGGCTCAAATTAGTTTTGCACCAGAATTGAGTCCTTATCTGATGCCCGTTTCCAATCAACTTTCTACAGCTATTGGGTTGGCACTGCGCAAAGACGTCTAATTTTAAAGTTTGGATTTGCCAAAAACAATTATTCTTGATTAGATTAAATCTAATTAGTTTTAGTGAGTTTTATGGACATAGTCAATATTTTAAACACTTTTGGATATTTAGGAATTTTTAGCATAGTCTTTGCTGAAAGTGGGCTTTTAGTAGGCTTCTTTTTGCCTGGCGATAGCTTACTACTGTCCGCTGGAATTTTAGCATCTCAAGGCAAAGTTTTTAATATTTTTATATTAATTCCTCTTTTATTTGTAGCTGCGGTTACGGGAGATAGCGTAGGTTACAGTTTTGGTCGCCGAGTTGGGCGAAAACTTTTTACCGAAAAATCATTTTTATTTCACCATGAAAATTTGGAGAAAGCTGAGAAATTTTATGAAAAGCATGGCAAATGGACTATTGTTTTAGCTCGGTTTGTACCAGTTATACGTACTTTTGCACCGGTTGTAGCTGGGATTGGCCAAATGGAATACCGTACTTTTTTGATTTACAACCTTTTAGGTGGTTTATTCTGGACGGCTTCAATTACGCTACTTGGTTATTTTGTAGGCGGTTCGTTTCCAGATTTAGAGCATTATCTGACACCTATTCTATTATTTATTGTAGGTATTTCAGTAGTCTCACCAATAATTCATATTTTGAGCGACAAAACTCAAAGAGATTCTATTTTTGCCAAATTTAAAAAATAAGCTTCCCCGCAAGCTCATTGATTTCAGCTGGCTCGGCCATTAACTGTGAGTCGCTTAGCAAGTAGTGTACTAATAAGGTTTTAAATTGCAAGGTGTGAGTTTAGATGATTGTTAACTTATATAGTCAGTTCATCAAAGTTAAAACTACGAAATTTTGGAGTGTGTTAGTAATCACAAACTACTTCTAGTAGTAAAAATTATAAATTAAAATTTTGTTGTGTTATCGCGCGTAGTATGTTAAAACCGTAAAACTTTTTTAAAATTAATTTTAGGAGCAAATCTAAAAACTAGTAATTTTTGAGCTTGTTCGGGTGATAACCCTAGGTTATTATTATCTATTTCGGATTCTAAATTTGCGTCAAGGCCTATTTGGATAACCTCAAGCTCGGTACCAGAGCTGAGTTGATCGATAGAATTTTGATTCTGTTCTGGTGTTGAGATTTCAGTTTCTTCATACAGATTTGGATGTTGCTGTGATAGAGAGTATTGGGTAAATTTGTCGTTTGAAAGATTTTCTTGTTGTTCTGCAATTTTGCTCTCGGTGGAATCGAAACTGTGATTGTATCCACCAGGCTCAATAGCCACAGTTTCAAAACTGGGTGAGGCTATGTTTGAGCCGTAAAATCCATCAAAACTCTTTCCGAAATTTATAGACATATTATATCTGTGTTTGTATTTTTTGTATTGGCTTAAGCGTACTATAGAAATCATTTTTTAGCAAAATACTAATTTTTACTGTGTAGAGCTGGTTCAGTAATTTGTTACCACCTTTTAAAATCAAAAAAAACGACCAAATTTTAAATATTTTAAGATGAGGTAAAAGCCCCTAAAATGGGGCTAATTTTAATTTCGCTATCAAGACTTTAAGCTAAATTTCAAAGTAGCTTAAAGTTTAATCAAAACTTGATCTTTGCTAAATCTAACTTTTTTGGTAGTGGCGTATTTGTCAGACTCATCTCTAAAACCGACAGCTAAAAATGATTTTACTTTCAAGCCAAGCTGATCTAAACCAAGGATTTGATTAGCTTTTTCAATGTCAAAACCTTCTATTGGGCAAGTGTCAATGCCGACTGCCGCACATGCCGCCATAGTTTGACCCAAGGCAATATAAAGCTGATTATCTAACCAATGTGGGGTATATTCAGCTAAACCAGTAGTATTTCCAGTTTTCATCGCACCGATCATCATATTTTTATAGCCTTCTAGTGACTCAGCTGTGACACCGCGCTGCAGGACTATATCGTCTACAAATTTTTCTACTATTTCCTCGGCTTTTGAGACAGGATCAATGTAGCTACAAAAGGCGAAAAGGTGGCTAGCATCGGTAAACTGAGCTTGATCCCAACCGATTTTTCTAAGTTCTTCACGAATAGCTAGGGTACTGACGTCTACAAATTTCCAAGCTTGGATGCCGTATGAAGATGGTGCAAGTCTCATACTGTCAACCACAAAATTTAGTTGCTCAGTAGTAAGTTTCTTGGCTCCATCAAAAGATTTGGTGGCGTAGCGCCAGTTGAGAGCGTCAATTATTTGGTTTGGATTAGTTGAAGGAGTTTGAGACATATATTTAAACAAAAATTAATTTATAGGGTAATAAGTTTGGTAGCTTTTAACTACTAATTAAGTATTAATAAACTACTAAAACTTGTCAAATTGTTTGACACAAACACTATTTTAAACATTATATTAACCAATAGAAGATTTATATCAAAATATTTTAACACCAAAATGAGCACTGAGAACCAAAAAAAATCCTGCAAGACCTCGTGTGATATATCCAGAATGGCTTTACTTTTGGGCGATGTATGGACAATTTTAATTATTGACAAGCTACTTTTACACACAGAACAAAGATTTGGGGATTTAGCCACGAGCCTCAGTGGAATCAGCAATTCGGTACTGAGTAATCGGCTAAAAATATTGGTCGAAGCGGATTTGATTTCTCGTCAATCAATTTCTAGTATGCCACCTCAGGTGATATATTCACTGACATCTAAAGGTGTTTTGTTGACGCCAGTAATTCAGGCCATGTATAGTTGTGGGGCTGAACTAGGGAAAGTTTAAAGGGAAAAACAAATAGATTCAGATACTAAATTTTAATAAATGAATGTGATTCTTAACTGAATTAAACCAAAATAGGGTATACGACTTAAAGATTTGGAGTTATCGAACCAATCTGAGTATTCTTAATATTGAGTTACTAAGAGGTAAATTTCAAAAAACATAAGTTGCATTTAGTAGGTCGTATTTTATCCAGATCAGGCAGACAGGCCTTGATAAAGCCTTTCTAAACTTCTTAGGCTCTAGCCTAGCATATTGAAAAAGTTAAGATAATTTTTAAATATCTTTAGGAGATCGTCAAATAATTCTTTTTCTGATTTATCCCATCTCCATT
>JAYUNN010000037.1:0-12076 GCA_043761585.1 bacterium | reverse complement strand
ATCACCCGCATAAAGACTCAAAGCTCCACTGCTAACACATAGATCTACAGAAGTTTGACCAGGAATGTTGCTTGAGGTGGTGTTTGGGGTGCAGGTGCTTGGGGTGTTATTACCAGACCCATTTCCTCCACCAGATCCGCTGCCGGACGATCCTACCATATTGTAAGTGATTCTGTAGTTGTTGGTTAAGATGTCGCTATTATATGTAGCTTGTCTGGCAACTGTACCTGTACTGTCGGCAATTCCAATAGTGGCACCGCTACCAAAATCTGACATATCTAAATATTGCAAAACAATTGTTCCGTCCTGGTTTAATAGAACCTGGAAAGTTAAAGTACCACCAGCACCATATTTTTGTACCTGATTCCACTCTATGACAAAAGTTTGATTTCCAGGAGTACCTATGGTTTTAGTATAGATATTACCTTGCCCTCCGCCATTGTATAAATCTCCCCAATATGGTGCAATAATATTGCCTGCTGAAGAGTTTCCTGATGGGAGAGAAACGTTAGCATAGGCTGAGTTTGGACCACCGAAAGAAATCAGACCATTGGAGCTAATATCAATTGAGCTATAGCTGTTTCCGTAAAAAGTAAAGTTAAATGGTAAGGCTGCACTGACAGTGCCATCATCGGCGAAAAGCCCTGTATTAGTACCGTCTGTAGCATCTACCCAGCTAAATCCTGAAGCGTTTAATGTTTGAGTGTAATTGAAGGGTTCACTTGCTACCACAACATTGTTGCCGTTATTATAAACACTTCCACTGCCAGAGGCGTTATATTGACTTATGAAAGTGCCAGCAGTACTCCCAACAGGGATATTATTACAAGTTAAAGTGGTGCCGCTTCCAGTCACAGGACAATTTACTACAGTGCCAGTATTACCAATTCGAACATTTACACTGCCATTTAAATAGCTTAGGTCGGAATCTGTGGTGATAGTACAATTTGTAGTAGAATTTACTTCTGTAGAGCTTGGAGTACAAACTAGAGCTGAAATGTTGGAGTTTTGTATAGTGCTACTTGTGTAGGTATAGCTATTATTTAGAGTATACACCTGGCCATCTCCATTGGTTACAGCTACATCTACAAGGCCGGCAGGATGTGCTGGAGTAGTTGCCGTGAGCCGTGTGCCGCTCACTACTACGACATTAGTGGCAGGCTGCCCACCGAAACTCACATCTGGAGCAAGATCAAATATCTCACCACCAGGACTATATCTGTTTGTATAATCTCCATAGCCTAACTGACCAAGATAATTATTTCCCCAGCATCGGAGATTGCCACTAGAGAGTACAGCGCAGGTGTGACTCCAACTAGCACTTATCTTAACTACGGAGCCACCGACATTGATATTGCCTTGAGGACCGTTTTTGTCTGTTGTATCGCCATAACCTAGCTGACCACTAGAACCCTCCCCCCAACATTTTACATTACCTGTAGATAGTACAGCACAAGTGTAGCGGTCGCCAAGACTAATCTGGGTTACAGCCCCTCCGACATTTACGTCACCACCAGGAGTATTTCTTTGTATTGTATCGCCATAACCTAACTGACCATTACCATTATACCCCCAACATCGCACATTACCAGTAGAGAGTAGAGCACAAGTGTGAGCTTGGCCAGTACTAATCTGAGTTACGGCACCTCCGACGTTTACGTCACCACCAGGAGTATTTCTTTGTATTATATCGCCATAACCTAACTGACCATTACCATTATACCCCCAACATCGCACATTACCAGTAGAGAGTAGAGCACAAGTGTAACTAGTACCCGCACTAATTTGGGTTACACTGCCCCCGACATTTACGTTACCGCCAGGAGTATTTCTTGATGTAATGACGCCATAGCCCAACTCACCACTAAAACCCTCCCCCCAACATCGGACATTGCCAGTAGAAAGTAGAGCACAGGTGTGATAGCGACCAGAAATAATCTGAGTTACGGCACCCCCAACATTTACGTCACCACCAGGACTATATTTACGTGCTGTATCGCCATAACCTAGCTGACCACTAAAACCCTCCCCCCAACATCGGACATTGCCAGTAGAAAGTAGAGCACAGGTGTGAAAGGAACCAGCACTGATCTGAGTCACAGTGCCGCCGACATTTACGTCACCGCCAGGAGTATTTCTTTGTGTTGTATCGCCATAGCCCAGTTGACCAGCATAATTATACCCCCAACATTGGACATTACCATTAGAGAGCAGAGCACAGGTGTGATTTGAACCACTAGCAGTCTGAGTTACATTTATCCCATCGCTAAACCCAGTACCATCGATAGTAACATTTGTGCCACCAGCAGCTGGACCATTATTTGGGCTAACACTAGTTAGTTGGAAAGGATCGGCTGCTTGAGCTAGTCTATCACCAAAATTTGATAAAAAAGATAGTCCAAAAACAGTTACACCAAGAAGTGCAATAGCTATGAGAGCTAGTAAAAACTTTTTATTTTTAAGCTTAAATTGTTTTAAAGTGTGTAACAAAGACATGTGTTTATTTTTGATTTTTATTTTGCATTCATTTTTAAATGTAATTTCTATTATATTTTATTTTTTATTTTTTATCACTTTAATTTCTGCAAATGCCTTATCCCACCACTCTAAATAGCTCTTTTAAATCTGTAGTTCCAGCTAAAGCCTTGAGTAAACCATCTTGAAACATTGTTAACATACCATTTTTTGCGGCGGTGTGTCGAATTTGGACCATTGAGGGTGTAGTGTTGGTGAGAAGTTCGCGCATATCGTCGACCATAGTTAAAACTTCATAAGCTCCAATTCGGCCTTTATAGCCTATAGAGCCACATTCGATGCATCCTTTGCAGGTTTTAAAGTGTAGTTGATGTGGAATTTCAAAATATCCAGACAAGCTAATGGCTTTGAGTTCGGTAACAATCCTGGCTTTTTGTTCGCCACTAATACTGGTGTCCGGAATTTGGCAGTGAGTGCATAGTTTTCGAAGTAGTCTTTGGCCGATCATGGCTGACAGTGAATCCGCTAAAATAAAACCTTTAACATTCATGTCCATCAAGCGCGGTATAGCTCCAGCAGCGTCGTTGGTGTGCAAGGTCGAAAGTACCAAATGTCCAGTCAAAGAAGCTTGTACTGCTGTATCAGCTGTTTCAGCGTCGCGGATTTCTCCAACCATGACAATATCAGGATCTTGTCGCAGGATCGAGCGAAGTCCAGATGAAAAGGTATATCCAGCCGCCGCGTCGATTTGAGTTTGGCTGACACCAGGCATTTTATATTCAATTGGATCCTCCAAAGTAATAATTTTATTAGTACCATCATTTAGCTGATTTAAAAAGGCGTAAAGCGTCGTACTTTTACCACTTCCAGTCGGTCCGGTGGTCATGATCATACCCTGAGGTTTGCTAATTTGGAGCTCAATTCGTTCTTTGGCAATACCATTAAAGCCCAATCCTTCTAGTTTTAGATCCGGGGCGCCTACCCCTAGAAGACGCATTACTACACTATAACCATAATTTGATGGCAACATCGAAACACGTACATCGTACTCCTTATCTTTGATTTTAAAGCTAAGGCGACCGTCTTGAGGAACATTATCGACATTTAGTTTGAGGTGCGCCGCTAGTTTGATACGGCTTTCGATTTGCCCTTGCATGCTCTTATTTAAAATCGCAAAAGTGTGTAGCACTCCGTCGAGACGGTAACGCATATGCAAGTTGTCTTTTTCTGGCTCGAGGTGAATGTCTGAGGCTCCATATTTAATTGCCCCAGCAAATAATAGTTCAATTAATTCACTCACAGTAATACCGTGAAAAAAATTGGCAAAGTTTGATAGCGACGACAATTCCTTTTCGAATTTACTAAATCGATCAGCGTCGATACTGATGTTGTCATCACCAGTTTGTGACACAATAATTCGGTTATAAACATCTAGTAATTTATTGAAACTAATCTCGGAAACCAGATATATAGTACAGTTGTAGCCCTGATCGCTGAGCTCTTGGATAGCTTTTTTTTGGCCACTATAATTTGGCTCGGTGGTGCATACCGAGAGATCAAAATTGCTACGATTAAAAACCCCAAGTTTAATTTCACTTGTTTTGGCTTTTGAAAACATATTTGTGACAGTCGAATCAATCGGAAAACCGTATAGATTTATGTACGGGTAGCCCGAATATTGTGCTCTGGCATCTACTTCAGCCTCTACAAATTTAGCATTCAAGTCGGTTCGTAATCGAGTTAGTTTTTGAGTTCGTTTGCTCGAAACTACTGTAATTTGTGGCAGCGGGCCGGCCGAACCTGCGGCTAGGGTATGTGGAGCTTGAGCTCTTGGTCTGACTGTAATCATAAAGTGAAAATTGCGATTTAATTATTGAGTTTGTCCTGATCGAGGCTAATTCATGTATTCTAGCTTACAGTTTTGCGGTGAAGTAGCTTATGTTTAGAGTTTAGCTTAGATTCGAAGCAGTGTCAAAACCCAGAATTTATTACCCAATCTGATATAGCCGCATATAGTCGCGACTCAAAGATGACCCAGGTAAAAATCAAAAATGGCACCACTTTGGGTGCCTTTAGCCTGCATATTCCAGCTTACTCCAAATCCAAGTCGTCTAATTCACTTTGCCAATGGTCGACTTTGGCAGGGGATTGAGTTATATATTCCGTGGCTTTATTAATAACTTCTTTAGTTTCTTTCGGTTTTATTCCATCTTTAGGCAAGAGTTTCATGCCGGCTGGAAATGTACCATCTTTTAGCGGCCCGTACAGATAGTAAAAATCAGATATCTTAAAATTTTGATCTTGCTCTGAGTTTTGCTCCAAATTTGATTCTGATGCGACTTCTGCGATTTTTTGATTTAGTGCTTTAGATTGGGGCTCAGGTTTAGCGTCTGGCCGGTCGACTAGATTCGACTCAAAGATGGTATCGCTCTGTTTTGGCTCAGGTACAGCCTGATCAGCCAGTTTCATACCCAGTTCCAGATTTGGTTTAGTTGGTTTTTGGATCAAATTTTTGATTTTTTGATACTCTAGATCATCATCTAAAACAATTTTCAAACTAAAGTTTTGGCCATAATTTTGGTGTATTAGATTTAGTAGCCAGGTATTTACGTCAGTTGATTTTAGTGGGGTAATGGCAATTTTACTCGGAGCAAAGAGATAAACTGTATCGCTGTCCTGAAAAGCTAAAAGGCCAAACAACATTTTTATTTTTCCAGGAGCAGTTTTATCAGTTTTCAAACTAGAGTTCACAAGACTCATAAAGTCACTTTGCACTACTTCGCCATTTTCTAATTTCGGTAAAGTTACCGTATTTGTGGTCTGAACGTCAATTTCAGGCTCTAATATTTTAGGAATATCTTCAGAAATGTGTGTTTTTGGTGTAGGATCTGTGAAATTGTCTGTGAAATTTCCTACGTTTGAAAGGGGGATTGATTCCGTCGAAATCTCAGAAGCCATCGAAATTGCTGTTTTCTGACTTGGTTTTTGGCCAGATTTCTGAGCAAGTTGGTCTGAGTCGTGACTGCCGCTGAGTTTGAGTTTTATCAAAATTAAGGCTGACTTGATCGAGGCTACAGCCAAATTTTGACTCAGTAAATCAGCTAAAACTTGGATTAATTCTTTGTAAATTTTAGAGTTAAATATACTTTTTGGATCTAAATAGCTCTCGAGACTAGCAGTCAAAAGATAATCTAAAAGCTGTGCAAGTAACAGCTCGGGATCTGTACCCAAATCTTCAAAAATTGCGATATTTTCTTTAAGATCCAAAAAATCTACACTTAAAAATGAGTCTGCTAATTCCTGAAGTCTGTGACTAGGTAAAACACCTAAAATTTGAGCTACTTCAGCTTCAGTATACTTTTCTAGACCATAATTTGTGACCGTTTCAAGCAGATTTATAGCATCCCGCAGTCCGCCAGCTGCCATTTTCGCTATCAATTCTATGGCATCTATTTCGACGACTTGATTTTCTTGCTTGCAGATCGAGAGCAGTAGTTTTGAAATGTCGCTCAAAGAGTGATTTATTAGTTTAAGATGAGTTACCCGACTCAAAATCGTAGTCAAAATTTTTTCAGGATCGGTCGTGGCCATCAAAAATACGATATAGCTTGGTGGCTCTTCCAGGGTTTTTAAAAGGGCGTTCATGGCAGCTTTAGAAAGCATGTGCACCTCGTCGATGATGTACACCTTGTACCGACTAATAAACGGTGGTGTGTTGGCAGCCTCAATCAAATCTCGAATATTATCGATTCCAGTATTTGAGGCAGCGTCGAGTTCGATTATATCAATTTGACCATTTTTACAGACATCGCAGACACCGCAAGCCTCACCTTGATCGGTACTTTTTTGATCATTACAGTTGATAGCTTTGGCAAAAATGCGTGCCAGTGAAGTCTTACCGGTACCTCTGGGTCCGCTAAAAAGATAGGCGTGTTTGACTTTTGGATTTACACTAAAAACCGATTTAACTGAGTTTTGCAATACTTTTTTGACTAAAGTTTGACCACTTGCTGCAGCAAAATTTGCGGGGCGATATTTATTGTACCAAGCCATAAAATATATATTTAATTTTTATCAATTCCAAATTTTAATAAATAACCAAAAGCAGCCAAACAGCTGGCTACGTTTAAAGATTCTTTCTGACCCCACATTGGTAGATGTAGAGTACGCTCACAGGCACTTAAAACCTCAGGTTCGACGCCATGAATTTCATTTCCAAACCAGATCAGAACTTCATTTTGAGCCTTGATTTGCTGCCAAATTTTGCTATTTGAGTCAAAACCTGAACTGGCTGGATTTATAAAATCAAAAATATCATTGCTTTCTGAGCTTATTTCTGCGGCTAAGTGAACATTTTTATCATATTTTGCAAAAACCTCTTGCACTTTTTCAAACTCTTCCCAAGCTACAAAAGTCTCAGCACCGATGGCAGTTTTAGCAATTAGTTTTAGGGTTGCGCCTACAGGTCTTGGCGTATAGCCGACCAAAATCACTTTAGCTCCCAAGCAATCTGCCGTCCGAAAGGCTGAACCTACGTTCCAAGCTGAGCGAATGTTGCAAAGTACAAAAGTCATTATAAAATCATTATTCTATACCGCTAAGTTTTTTTTCCATGTTTGTATCCAGGCGATTAGGGTCGTGCTGCTTGAGCCATTGCTGAAAAGTGTAAATTACTTCATTTTGGCCGCGACTCAAAAAATCAGGTTTTGTAAAAGCGGGGACTGAGAAAACCTCGAGTTCTTGCTTAGTGTCATCACCGTCGATGTGTAACCACCGCAGTGTTGGGTCGATTTTGTCTATAGGTCTGACGATATAATATATTTGGCAATTACTGTAATCATCATCAGAATTCTCAAAATAAACCAAAGTTAGTGGACAAATTATTTTGCATCTGACGCCAGTTTCTTCAAAAGTTTCGCGAAGTACGGATTGGCCGAGACTTTCGTGTCGCTCTAGCCGACCGCGAGGGATTTGCGTGCCACGTTCGGGTACAGAGAGCGATTTAAAGGCTAAAAAGTAGCTTTCACCACGCCATTTGTGCCAGACTACTGCACCGACTTTGAAGGTGTGGATTCTGGCAAAAGGGAAATTGAAATGTCTGATGGGCATGAATTTAGATAGTTTTGGACTTTATTCGCGTTTTAAGAAAACGAAAATCTTATTAGTAACTTTTTGATAGTAGATCAAGTTTGGTAAAAGTGTCAATTTGTTGCATGATTTTGACATTTATAACTTTTAAAATTATAATGCGATTTATAATGGACTTAATTTCCAATAAATTGCTGTTATTATAGCAACAATCTTTAAATTATTTTAAATTTAACCGTTGATCTTAAAATTCTTTTTAAAGACCAATCAAATCTATCAATCAAATCCTTTGTTTTCTAGCCACCTTATGCAAGCCTCAAAACTAATCAAAACGGTAAAATATCTGGAAATAGTAATTTTAGTCTTAGGTTTTCTTGGGCTGGCTTTTACTTTAAATGGTATGTTGACATGCGGAGATTTTAGTACATCCATCGAACCAGCTTGCCTAGATTGGGGTCTTGGTAAAATTAACTCACTGCGACTGATTTCAATCCTTGTGCCAATTTATGGAGTTTTAAATAGTTTGCACATCGGCTTAGATCATTATTTAAATGTCGGTTTTACATCTTTTACAAATCTTTTTTCAGTAGGTCTTTTTGGATTAGCGTTTTCATTTTTACTGCTAGCTTTTTTTAAAGTATCGCCAATTATCGTACCTATTGCGCAGCAAAATAATATTTTAACCGCTATTTATGTGGTGACCAGCTTGACTTCATTGATTTTTTTGACTGACACCAAACTTTGGCATCGCGATTCTATCTTTGTAAAATTAAGGCTGCTATCGAGCATAATTTACTTGGTTTTGGCCTCTACTTCAGGAGGTTTAGGGGTTTTGGCTGGCATAGTCCTGATCCCAATCAATTTGCTATTTAACTCTAAAGCAGAATAGTTTGCAGATTTAAAAGTCTAAAACTATCAAAATTAGTTTAAAATAGGTAGCTTTAAAGCAAAAGTACAAAACGGGTAAAATAAGCCCTTTTGGAGTGAATTCTTAAAACAGAATAGTTTTATCAAAAACTTAAACTTTTTCTATTTTCCACCCCGTCCTGGCGTCTGGACTCCTTCACCCACAAAACCTGGCTGCTATAATATATTGAAAGCTTCGCATTTATTACACTTAAACAGTTGTGAGGCTCGTTCGTTCCAAACGGTAGTGTTTATTTGGGGAAGCGACTGGGAGAAGAAAGATATTTTTATATTTAGTTTTGCTGCTAAATTTTAATGACGTAACTAAATTACAAAATCTAAAACGCGGTAGTTTTGATATTTTAGTCTCAATTATATAAATTACTTTTTCAGTAAAAGCTTGTTTAGGTCTATTTTATCCCCATTTTTTAAAAGATTTTTTTCTGTCCAACCTTGATTGGTTTCCAGAACATACTGAGCTGGGGCTGAAGCTGAATACGTGGGATACTGACTATCATCTTTGCTATTTAGTTCTGGAGCCGCTTTTTGGGTGTTGATGACCACACCATCTTGGGAAATAAAAGTAATATCTAGCGGAATTAAAGTGTTCTTCATCCAAAAATTTAGATACTCGGGCTTTTCAAACACAAAAAACATACCGCAGTCGCTACAAAGTGTGTCGCGATGCATCAAGCCTAGTTCACGGGCTGATTCATTTGTGGCATATTCCAGTGATAGCTTTTTGGTTAAATCCACTGCTAGTTGGTTTGAATCTTTTGACAAAGAGTTTAAAATTTGGTCTTGTGAGTTTGCCGTGATTGCTTTTACTGAAAGTTTATGATCCACAGCCATCACATAAAACACCTCAAAAGTGACCACTAGACTCAATATTACAGCAGTTAGAGAAATCGCAAAAAGCATTTTTGATCGTTTTTTAGACATATGTTTGAGTTTAATTTAGATTTCTTTTTTTGGAAAGTTTGGCTAATTTTCCTTTAAACTACTCAAAAATATCATGTAAAAAAGCGAATAACTTTAGTATTAATGGGGTCAAATTTAATATACTCTAGACATACTCTAGATTAAATACTCTAAATATTTTATAGTTTTAAGTTTGAATAATCCAAGTGGCGTACTTAAAAATTTGGTACCACATACTTTTGCTGAAAAACTATCAAGCTTGATAGTTCAAGTGAGCTACTCTACCAGCAGAAACCTTGTCTTATCAAAATCAGTCTATGATTTCCCAGCGAACTACAGCTCCTGTGGAGTGGCCAATCCAGTTTTTTTGCATCAATTTAATTTTTTCAGGCCAATCGATGTGTTCAATTTCGGCTAGCAATTCTTTAGTATAGTGACTAGTTTTGAAAAACCACTGTGGTAGAGCCACTTGCATCACATCCTGTTCGGGATGACGCTCACATTTACCATTGATGACTTGTTCGTTGGCTAGGACTGTTTGGCAAATTGGACACCAGTTAGCTTTGGCGTGTTTGCGGTAAGCCAAACCTTTTTTGTAAAGATATGAAAACATCCACTGAGTCCACTGGTAATAACTCTCATCGGATGAGTTGATTTGCTCGTTCCAGTTGTAGTCCAGCGCTACCGACTTCATTTGTTTGATAAAGTTCTTGATGGAGTTTTTGGTAGTAATATCAGGATGCTGACCTTTTTTGATAGCAAAATTTTCTGCTGGAAGCCCAAAAGCGTCAAAGCCAATTGGGTGAAAAACTCGCACACCTTTACTTTTATAAAATCTAGCTAAAATGTCAGTCCCAACAAAATTTTCGACGTGACCGACATGCAGACCATCACCGCTAGGGTAGGGGAACATATCGATGATAAATTTTTTTTGATCACCTGTTTCTAGCTTAAAATCAAAAGGCCCTGACTGATAAATATCAAATTTTGGAATCCATTTTGCTTCTAAATCGGCGTGTGAGTACATAGTCTGGTGTGAATATAAAAATAAGTATCAATCTATTATAATTTGCTCTATACCTAATACTCTAGTTATAAATTTTAGTTTAATTCTTGTAAAGTGTAGTAAGATTTAATTTAGATAAATCTTTAAAACACACTCACAAAATATTTTAAAACACCAAAACCAAATCTTTAAAACACGATATTTTTATCAAAAACTTCATTGTATTATAGTTTCTCCACTACTTTTGGTATTTAGACTCCTTCATCACATAAAATCGAGGTGCATAGCTTAAGAGTTTATCCTTTTTGTTGCGCTCAAACAGTTGTGAGATCTATCCACTTCAAACGAGGTGTTTTTTAGGTAAGGGAAGAATGGTGCCTTTAGTGCCTAGTTTCGCTAGTGGGTTTTTTAAATCAACTGTTTTAGATCCTATTATACAGAGCTATACAAAAAAACAAAAACAAAATATACTCACAAAAGTAAAGTAAAAACGTAGTGATAAAAGTGCAGTCTGCACACCAAATCTACATCAAAACAAACAATTTAACAAAAACATATATTTCTATGACTACCTCAGATAAAAACAGTAACTTAGGTCAAAATATTTTAGATAACTCCCCACTAAACCAAGTTGGATCAGGATCTTCAACCACCCAAGAATCTGAAAAACAAGAAATTTTAGATATTAAAAAACAAAATAGCGGTAGAAATAATCACCCATTTTCCAGGCTACTTCTGGCTACTTTCTCAGTTCTAACTATAATTGCAACGATACTTGGAGGCTATGTCTACTTCAATGATAATTTAGGAACTAAAAATACTGATAAACAAGCCCAAGCAGCTACAAACTACAGTTGTCCAGCACCGTACACTCTGCAAGGTAACAATACTTGTACTAATACCACCACAAAAGCTAATACAGTATTGCATGTTTCTCAGTGTGCAGACGCATACGGAAGCAATATTACACGAATTGTGTTAGATAATAACCCAGCTCCAATTAATGCTTGCGATTCTTCAAGAACAGAAACTAAAAGACAAACTCTTGATATTAGTGCCAATAACAGATATCTCGGATATGGATTTTGCGAACCTGCGAATTATAATGCAACAATAACTATATTTGGTGTCGGCAATACCAATCCAGTTCCAAATCCATGTGCTGGAGACCCTAATTATTTACCTATACCAGGTAGTGGTGAGCAGCCACACACAGAGGATTTGTTTATTAACAGATACTTGCACCTTAGTCAGTGTCAAGATGCTCGGCCAGAATTCAACAGTATAATTACCAGAATATATGTAACTAACGATCCTGCACTTATTGATAATTGTGCAGGTGATGTACGTACTCAAATTGAAACCCCTGCAACTTTTGATGTTGGTTTCCCAAATACTCCTGCCAATGTTTCCTTCTCATGCCCCGCAGGTCAATACCTAGCCAATCCAAGTACCGATTCTTGTACTCCATGTGCTGCCAATAGCTACTGTCCTGGTGGAGTAAATCCTGTAGCTACACCTTGTCCTGCTGGGACCACTTCTCCAGTTGGAAGCACCAGTTTATCTCAATGTGCATTGATTATAACCCAAGCCTCAATCGGTGCTCCCCTATCCTGCGATAAAAGCAATCAAATCATAGCAATCGGTAATAAATATAGCTGCGTCTATCCTCTAACTGGT
>JAYUNN010000036.1:0-4783 GCA_043761585.1 bacterium | reverse complement strand
CTACTCCAACTACACAGAATCCCAATACCTTTACCCTATACAATGAATATATTTATAGATTCCTAGGTGCAGGTGTAGCCTCTGGAGGGTAGGGGGAAGATGGTAAACAAAACCTTAAAATATGAACTATTTGTATCACAAGGCTGGATTTATCAAACACTAATACAATTCATCCAGTAATTTACCTAAAATTTTCACGCCCTGAATTATAGCTTCCTCAGTTGAAGTTAGACTCAGTCGAATGCATTCGCGGCTATGTTTCCAGTCAGTTTGCAGGCCTGGGAAAAAGCTTGAACCTGGCACCACGATTACGCCATTTTGCTTGAGTTTGCTGTAAAGTTCTTGATCCGCAATAGTGAGATCCTCAAGCCACAACCAGCCAAACATGCCCCCTTCGCAGTCATGAAGATACCAAGGTAAATCTGGATTTAAATACTGATGACAAGTCGCTTTTAAGAGTTCAAACTTACTTTGATAAAACGGTCTAATCACACTTTTTGAAAGCTCTCCTAGCTGATTTGTGGCGATAGCTTTTGTGGCGATTGCTTGACCAAAACGCGAAGAGTGGATCGATATATTAGTAGCAAAACTTTCTAACACTTCGATCAGTTTTTCATCACCGATGGCTATTCCTACGCGCTCGCCAGGCAGTCCAGTTTTAGACAGGCTGATAATGTGTAGCACATTTGGTGCAAAAAGTGGCTCCATTTCAATGTAATTTAAGGCTGGAAATGGCTCACCATAAGCCGAATCAATCAAAACGGGAATCTCAAATGCGGCTGCTTCGGCTACGATTTGCTTTAGCTCATCAAGTTCTAAGATATTCCCAGATGGGTTATTTGGTCGTGAAAGTATGATGGCACCTACAGTTTCATCGATTTGGATTTGCTCAAAATCTGGATGGTATTTGAAAGTATGCGCACTCAAATCTTTTTGAATTTTGGGTTTGGTGCCGTACAAAGCCTCTTTGTCGATGGTCACTGAGCCATAGCCTGTATAATCAGGAAGCACTGGTAGTAAAATTTTCTTAATTTGCCCGCTTGAATTGACTCCACCAAAAGCGTTGGCAGCCATAAAGTAAATCGGCGAACTGCCCGAAGTCACTAAAACATTTTTAGCCGAGATTTCAAGGCCATAACGCTGGTTAAAATCCTCACAAATAGCTTGTATAAAAGGCTGATAACCTCGACTACTACCATAGCGACCGATAACTTGATCAAAATCATCTAAATCACTTAAAAGTTCTGTGGTTGCATTCTGCCACATAGCTGATATTTCTGGCAAAAGTAGGGGATTACCGGCACTTAAATCAAAATATTTTCGATTTTGATCCGCTGACAAAGTTTCCTGAATATCTTTCATAATCGCCCTCACACCAGAAAGGTGATTCATACTTTGACCGATTTGGGAGAGTTTAGGCTGATTTGTAAATTGGTTTATTGGCATAAAACGTTGTTTAAATTATTACAAAATTTATTTACAAAAGGCCGTGTCGAGTAGCTATTGGGCTGCTTTTTGTAAAATGTGTTTGAATTTGTTGAGTTTTTATATTTATTTTAAATCCTCAATCAGTGCCAGCAGTGCTTTTTTTTTGTGATGGATTTGACGGATGTGATTTAAAATTTCTTGCAGATATTCCGATGATCCTAGGCTGGTCGCCCAGCTGTGCAAAAATACACTAAGTTCCGTGTAAGATTGAGTGTTTGTAGGCAGATAGTCAACCCAAGCTCGAGCCCGATCACGCAAGATTTGGTCGATTTGTTCGTGATTATCTGGTAAAATATCAATTACTTGGAGTAAAACTGAATTTTGCAAAGTCTCCAGATTTTTATCCAAAAAACTAGCAAAACGAGTCTGAATCGCAAAAGATGCTGTAATCGGCGCGTCGCCCCCAAAATCTTGCTCTAAATCCTCAATCACGGCCTCGATCAGCTCATCTTCCAAAGCGCCGCTACAAAGGTATTCCACGAAAGTTTTGGCCCAGCGGCTGTTTTCTAAAATTGTGAAGTTCAACTTAAAAAGCAAGTAAATCATTTTACTACTATTTGCGATCGAGATCTTTGGAATCCAATAAATAATTAAATATAAAAAGCTAGGATTTTGCCAAAAATAGACTGTTTTTTCAAGTAATATAAAAATTTCTTTTTCTTCTTTATAGAAACCTAGCTTAGGCTCAATTTTCTCTAATATACGACAGATCAAGGTAAAATTGTCACCTTTAAGCTTGATTTCACTACACAACATTTCAATTCCATTTTGAAAACCATTGCTACCGATCAATTTTACAGCTTGGTCTGCGATTGGCCGCATTTCATTTTCGATTTCTAGCACCATTTCCCGAGTCAAGTAGCTGGGCGTATTTGGTTTTACGAGATAGTTTAAAAATTCAGCCTGTTTTTTGACCTGTTCGATGCCGAAGATATTTTCTAAAATATTTCCATTTTGAAGCTTGGCTATTTCTTTAGCGTCATTTTTAAGTTTAAATTCTTTTTGCGGCTCAAAAAACTCGGTATCAACATCACTGCATACTGCCACAATATGCTTGCAGATCCCATATTCTAGCGAGTAAGGACAAGTACAAGCAGCGTGGTTTTCTAAAATGTCAGCTAGCTGCGTCAAGCTGGAGATTTGAGTTAGTTTGTGAGCCACTGGAAACCTCACAAAATAGTTCTCATGTTCGCCCTTGATCTCATACAGACGCCAAAAAGGCAGTAGCAAATTTTGCTGAGATTTGATTTTTTGGTATAAATAATATTTAATACCACGAGCGTATGCGGCTTCGCTAGTTTTGGTCTTGGCGGCCTCGCTGTAGGTTATTGACATAAAAAGATAGTAGCCAAAATTGAAATTCAAAATTAAATTGTAGTCAATTTGTAGCAGATGCAGTGTATTACTTTAAAATCCCAATAGCTAAACTAAATATTAAAATATCTTTCTTATCCCAATCCCTTCCCAAATAAACACCACCGTTTGGAACGGATCAACCTCACAACTGTTTAAGTGTAATAAAAGCCTAAACTTAGTATATAGCCAGGTTTTGCGCAGTGAAGGAGTCCAAACGCTCTAAACGGAGTGGAAATACAGGAGCCTATGCTTTAAAAGGAAGTTAATTTTTTAAAAAATAATTAGTTTCGCTATTAAAAAGATTTTAAACTTTTGATATTCTTATAAAATATTGTGATCAAATGACGGTTTAATCTAGTTTGAGCTGATCAGCACTACTATCAAAATCGAATACATAAAACCAAATTTCTCATGCTCTTAAATCATCCAATCTATAAAAAAGCCTATTTACATCACGAAATCGAACAGGTCGTGATCACTTTTTGTAAAAATCTTGGGATCGAAGATGTGGTCGTGCAGATCGCCCTCAAGCCTGATAAAATCGTACTTACACTTAAAACCGCTTCTTCAGGTGAAGCCTCTGCTTTGATGCTCTCTAAAGCCACACTTTTTGAAGAAATTGAGCAAGTTTTGACCGAAAAAAAGCTATGGGAAGGTAAAGATCTTAGTATGGGCGTGAGATTAAAGTGAGTGTTTTTGCTGCGTTTTTTTAAAATTCCAAATTTCGAGTTTTAAGGCTAATTTTAGACACAAAGAGTGTATTTGACATTTGTGTTTTTGTGTGATAAGTCTAATCTAGGCTCAGCGATAGACAGATCTTATTTGTCTTTAGTTGGTCTAGTTCTCAAAGTAACTAAGGTGATGCTAATGAAAGCCGTAAAGAGGCTGCTGAACAGCTCAAGAATCAAGATTTTCTCTTAAATCAAAAGACCGCCCAGGCCATGATACGATCAGCAAAAAATGTGGCTGACCAAGCAGCCAAAAAAGCTCAACCTGAAGCTCAGTCTGAAGACGGAGGTAAAAATATAGAGGAATAAAATCCTCGATCCAAGGCTTATGTTTTTTTAACTTTGCCTTGGATTTTTTTTCATCAATTTCAGCTCTAAAAGCTGGTTTTTTTGGGTCTAAGTTTAGCTACAACTAAATATTTTTTAAAAGGTCGAATCTCTAACCTCAATCTTGAAAATTAAACTTTTATCAAAAACACAAAATTTTATATTTTCCACTCCGTTAAGGCATTTGGACTCCTTCACTTCACAAAACTCGCTTTGTAGCGAAAAAGCTTCGCTTTCTTTATTTTTTTCAAAGCTTCAAACAAGTTGTTCCGTTCATCCGTTCCAAACGAGGTGTTTTTGGGGGAAAATAACGGAGAACCGGTTGGATTTAGGCCACTGTTTTGATTAGGGAGTTTAAATTTAAAATTAGGCTTGACAAGTGCAACTTTTTATGTTAATTTAATAGATAAGAGTTTGAACTAGGACATGGACTGAAAGCCCTAAGTCTGGAAGCGATGGACTGGAAGGCATGGTACTGGTTCAAACTCTTGCTTGAAAGAAAAGCTATGGTTCTTCCTTCTATTTAGCTTTTCTTTCTTTCTTATTTCCAGCTCTAAAAGCTGGTTTTTTTTGTGCTTGATTTTTAGTTTAGGGTAAGGTTTTGATGGTTTCACTACGTATTTATGCTTTTCTAGCTCCTATGCCTCATAAATATCAGCACTATCGGAGTCTTGACTATGATTTTTAGATCTTGACCAAAAGTCCAGTTTTCTACATAGAAAGTATCAAGCTCGACTTCATCTTTAAAGGTTAGATCGCTGCGGCCATTGATTTGGGCCATGCCGGTGATACCAGGTTTGATATTTAAGACCTTAAAATCACCTTGCTGGTACTTGGCTACTTCACGAGGCTGGTGCGGTCGCGGGCCGACTACCGACATATTT
>JAYUNN010000035.1:0-109568 GCA_043761585.1 bacterium | reverse complement strand
CTACTCCAACTACACAGAATCCCAATACCTTTACCCTATACAATGAATATATTTATAGATTCCTAGGTGCAGGTGTAGCCTCTGGAGGGTAGGGGGAAGGATTAGAAAGGAAGAGGAAGAGGAAGAGGAAGAGGAAAAAAAGAGAATTAAGGAAGGGAAAAGAGAAATCTATAACTTCCTAGCTCTTGATCCTAATCTCTAAACCTTTACCTTTGGACTCTGGACTTTGAATCAATGAACCTTTGAACCTTTAACTGCTTGAACTATTGAACTATATATTTAGGAGGCTGGGCTTGTGTCTGGCCTTCTTTGTTTTGGTTGGGATTTGTTTTGATAAAATATACAATTTAAAGTGCGTGCAGTTACACGTTAAATCCACCTTATAGCTCAAATCTAAAAACTCGTTCTGCAAAATTTAAAGTGCCAGGTATTAGATTGAAAACTATCGGAAAAGCAAATAAAATCAACGAAACTGGGATACTAATAAAAGAAAAGATGATTCCCAGTACAGCAAATGATGGGGTCAATAATTGGCGAATTTTAGCTTGCTTAATGGTTCTTTTGGTGAGATCTGGATGCGCTAAATGCACCCTACTAACGACATGATAAAACATCCAAATACCGACTAAGCCGAGCAAAACTAAATTTACCCCATAAAAAATAATGGCTGGTGAGCGATCAGGATACTGACCTATAAAATGAGCCGAAAATGGAATCATTGATATAAGTAGCAGTAGTAGCATATTTAAATACATTAGGGCTCGATCGACTTTTTTGGTGAAAAAATGAAACAATGCATGATGCGACATCCAGTACATCGAAACCACACTAAAACTGACAAAATAACCCACAAAAAGTGGTAAAAGAGCGACAATTTCACCCACAAGCTGGGCGTCGGATATATGCTCAAGCTCTGGAACTTTGATTTGCACCACAAGCAGTGTCATCACAATCGAAAATACAGCATCACTCAAAAACTCAACTCGTTCTTTTTTCATAAAATAGCCTAAAATACCTTTAAAAATCTACTTAGTCTTAACTAAAGTTTCAAATACAATAACTAGCAAATATAGCATGCTAAAACCAAATATAAAATTTTCTAAAGGAGTGGTAAATAGGTAAATTTGTAATATTTTGCCGGGATTGACGACATAAATCGGTCGCCAGGTCAGATAACCATCAGCAAAAAACTGCAGGACAAAGCAAATTAGTTGATACAACCAAAATTTCTTGCTTTTAAATAGTTTAGTTTCTAAGACTAAATCTAGTCCGAACACCAGAACTAGGCTTATTAGTGATAAAATGGTGTATGCTGGCATATTATTTTGAGGTTATTTTGTGATTTTTAGAAGTAAGCCTACTCCACAACTCACTAAAAGTCGTAAAGGCTCGTATCTCAGCCCATACAGTAAGGCAGCACCATGGAATTGTCAAAAAAAATAGCACTTCTTCTAGTGGTAAATTGTAAAGGTAAATCCCGGTAACAAAACTGGAGTTGAAGCTCCAATGCTGAATATAAGTAGCCACCACATCCCAAATCACAAATGGAATAGCGGTGATTATAATCGCTAAAAATGTAGCTTTGATCTGCTTTCGCAGCCTTAAGCCTGAATGAAAGATTACCAAACCAAGTGGTCCACTGAGGCACACAAACAAAAAAATAAAATATTCAAAATTGTGAATGGTCATTATAACAAATATAATCAGTTTTTAGAGATAAAATTGCAAATCTCAGAAATTAGCTAGTTCGCTGGTACAAATAATCAGCCAAATCCAACAAAAATTGCAGAGCGGCATTATTTTGGTCAAATACGCTTGAAATTTCCATCTTGGCTTCCAAAACTAGATCTAGGCAGTATTTCTCCAAATCTAAAACCACTCCAGAACTAGCAATACAATCTTTAAGCCACAAAATATCCTCTAAACTAGCCTGTTGATTGCCCAAAATAGATTTAAACTTAATTTTTTGATCCGCCGATGCCATTTTATAAGCTCGAGCCATCAGCAGAGTTTTTTTGCCTTCTAATATATCGCTAAAATTTGATTTACCGATCTCCTCAATGTTTCCAAAAATACCTAAAATATCATCCTTAATCTGAAAAACTAAACCCAATTTTTCGCCACATTTTTTCAAAGCAGATAGCTGTTTTTGATTAGCTCCTGCAAATTCAGCTCCCATCATCAATGGTTTTTGAATCGAATAATTGCCCGATTTAGTCTTGAGCATTTTAATTATACGCTCCTCATCCAAGTCATCTAGATCACATAAACCCACTCCAAAACAATCATCTACTTGACCAGCCACAAGTTCAAATTGCATCTCGTAAAATAATCGCTCTGCCTTGATTTTTTTATCCGAATTTTCCAGATTAGCTACCAGTTGATTGGCTAAAACTAGAGCAAAATCCCCTGCTAAAATCGCCGCACTTGTGCCATAGTGATGAGAATCAATTTCAGGGTGGGTTTTAAAAAATTGTTCTTGATAAATGGCTTCAATAGTTGGATGACCTCGACGGACCAAAGATTTATCGATAATATCGTCGTGGATCAAGGCAAAACTATGAAAAAGCTCTAAAGCTAGCCCAATATTCCAAATTTCAGGATTGATTTCGGCTTGAATCAGCTTGTACCCAAAATAGGCCATGGTTGGCCTAAATCGCTTACCTCCCACTTGCAAACTTTGGCCAATATACTCTAAATTTTGAGTAATGACTGGGTTGTAAAGTTTAGTTTCTTGAATTTTTAATTTTAAAAAATGATCTAGTTTTTGATCAAATTCAATTTTAAAATCTACTAAAGTTTGTTTAAAATTCATAATTAAACTAAAAGTGAGGATTGCAACCCAGAATATATTTATCTAAAAAAACTACAACCATTAACTTTTATCTTAAATTTCTATAGACTGTCAATCTAAAATTTAAAATCTAAATTGGACTCAGATTTGCACTTGCCAAACTTTGAGAAAAAATTTATTATGGTCTTGGATAAACTTATTAGACAAAGTATTTACAGTCTGTTTTGTATCTTTAGTTTGCCAAAACAACACTTATCGTGGCTAGCTTTTTTTATGTGTAAAGCCTCATCAGTACTAAAGCCGTAAGCGTTTCTTTAAGTACAACAACGCACTGCAATTACAGAATTTTTACCTGCAAAAATGCAAAGTAAAACTTTGCGACACAAGTTTTTCAAATCTTATTTAAATACAAAAAATCATACTTTTGCTAAAAAAACGACTTTATCAGTAGCTCAATTTGTCCAAATTTAAACTCTTTCATTTAAATTTATAAAACTATGTCACACAATATTTACGATTTTAAAATTAACTCTTTAGAAGGTGCCCAGATCGATTTTGCAGACTACAAAGGCAAAACTCTACTTTTGGTAAATACTGCTAGTAAATGTGGCTTTACTCCACAATACGCCGGATTACAGCTTTTGTACCAAAAATATAAAGCTAACGGTCTGGTGGTAATCGGCTTCCCGTGCAATCAATTCGGTGGCCAAGAACCTGAATTAGGTCTGGAAATCAAACAAAATTGCTTGGTTCGCTACGGTGTCACTTTCCCAATTACCGAAAAAGTTGAAGTCAACGGTGAAAATGAACACCCAGTTTTTAGCTATCTCAAAAACTCTTTGCCAGGAATTTTGGGCACAGAAGATATCAAATGGAATTTTACCAAGTTTTTGATTGATCCAACCGGTGTACCACAAAAAAGATACGCACCAACAGTCGAACCTGAAAATATCGAGAGCGATATTCAAACCAGCTTAGGCTTGAAATAGTCGACATAAACATACTTCGCCGCCCACAAATGCGGCGTTTTTTACGCAACAATTTTAGATGATAGCGCCTTTGTAAATCCCAACAGTGGCGCTAAATATTAAATTTAAACTCATCCTCATTTTTCCTTCCTCTTCGCAAAAAAAACCTCGTTTGGAACGGATGAACGTAATAACTGTCTGAGCTTTGAGAAAACTAAACAAAGCGAGTTTTGTGAAGTGAGGTAGTCCAAATGCCCTAACGGAGTGGAAAATAAAGGGGTTGGATTTTTGACAAAAATATCTTATTTTTAGGGTGTGAGTTAAAGCTTATTAAATAGCGGCCAGTAGTATTTTTAAAAATTAACCTAAAGACTAGCTTATTTGATTGGCGATCAGAGTGTCTAAAAGCTCGCTAAAACTTAAACCGCTAGCTTGCCATAAGCTTGGGTACATCGACAGACTGGTAAACCCAGGCAAAGTGTTGATTTCATTTATGAAAAGCTGGTTTTGGGGTGTCAAGAAAAAATCTACCCGAGCTAGATCGCGGCAATTTAAAGCTTGAAACGCTCTTATGCTTTGATTTTGAATTTCCATAGCTATCGATTCGGGTAAGACTGCTGGCACCATTAATTCGGCCTGACCGTCTGTGTATTTGCTTTGAAAATCGTAAAAATCGCTTTTAGGTTTGATCTCACCGATTACTGACACTGAAATCTGGTCGTCTCTACCAAGTACTGCACACTCGACCTCGCGCCCAAGAACGAAATCCTCAACTAAAATCTTGCTATCAAACTTGAATGCTTTTTCCAAAGCTAGTACTAAGTGATCAAGATCATATACCTTAGAAACACCCATACTGGAGCCTTGCCGAGCAGGCTTGATAAATATTGGTAAACTAAACTCAGTTTTAATTTTATTTTCAATGCTCTGCAAACTTTCAAATGACTCGAATGCCAGACTTTTGACTACTCTCAATCCTGCTGCTGCAAACAATTTTTTGGCAATAGCTTTATCCATGGCCACTGCTGAGCTAAGCACACCACAACCAATATATTGAATTTTAAGCATTTCAAAAAATCCTTGAATTGTACCATCTTCGCCATATTTTCCGTGTAAAAGTGGCATAACTAACCAGTCACTAGAGCGAAGCTCCAAAATAATTTCAGTCAAGTCATCTACACCCTCATCAGTACTCTCAACCAATTTATCAAGCTCTTGAAAGCTACTTAGATAATACCAATTTCCAGTTTTTCTGATGAAAATTAATTTGATTTCATATTTTAGGTGGCTTAAATTTTCAAAGACCGATTTTGCTGTTTTGATTGAGACTTGATGCTCACTATTTTGACCACCAAAGACCAAGGCCAATTTTTGCTTTTCAGACATAAAAATAATACTAAAATAAATTAAAAATGTGTTAGTTAAGTTAAAATTTATATTTATTTTTGGATATAAGTCAACTATTTGGTGGCAATTTTTATTATAATTACTGCTTCAAGTGAGATATAAAACATTGTAAATCTTTTCAAAAATTATTTGAAATTAAGCTAAAGTTATTATTTTGTTTGTAGTCAAAAGTGATTACTTCGAAATTTACGATAGATTAATGTAAATAAGTCTCCAGGTCACCGCAAAACATGGCTTACTCCAAAACAATACTTTTAGCTGACGGGCGAGGTTATTATTTATTTCAATTTCTTTCCATTAAGTCTCTAAAAATACCCTCAATTAGTCGTGATATTTGTAACTTAATTTGTATACGTAAAAATACCTGTAGTTTGCCAGTTGATAGTATTTATTTTCTAAATTTTATTTTGGCGCACTACTATGGGTTTCATCTCTCCATCGGAGTAGTGATTCGTCCATTAATTTTTTATCTGAAGCAGATCTAATTTCATCTCTTAATTTCGTCAATCTCCGCATAGTAGGACGCATTTGTTCTGCAGATAAACGACCTCTACCTGGAATTTCAATTTTATCTTCTCCTGAAATAAGTCTGTTTATCATATCTAACACAATCGATTTACGCAGCTCAAATCCGACTTTTTCTCGAATATTTGTATCTTGAATGTCTGAATTATTAGGTGTCTCAGAAGTCTGAGATAGTCGTTCCAATGTTTTGCGATATTCAGCTATTGCCATTGCCCTCGTAGTGGCCGTCTCGGCTGTAAGTGTGTCGGCATCCGCCCCGACTTCTACTCAAAGCCTCCATGAATCGCTTAAAATAATTTTCCTCAAAGTCTTTTACAAATTTTAGCAATAATTCCTTATCTGGATCACGTGTTGTATCTTGCATGGCTAATGGCACTTTTTCACCCTCACCTATAATGAGTGAATTTAGTTTTGATTTTACTTTTTCTGAACCAAGATATTCAACAGCCTCAGCAGCTTTTATTAGCTCACTTAAATTCAGTCGTTTTGTCTCTGGCAGATGAACTTGTCGCACGTCAGCTATTTTAGGTATAGGTTGAAACCTTGGGGGTACATTTGCATTTTCAAACATAGATTTTAGATTTTAATTCATTCAAAAAAGACTCATAGGCTTTGTTTAAAATTTCGGCTAAATTTGGAAATTTAGAAATCAGGTTTTGCTCTTTATGCCTTAAACAAACTTGCATTTGATAGTGTTTACGTTGGCCATAGTTAACTTTGGTAAAATTGGCTACAAAATCAAAGAAAAGTTTTTTGACCTCGTCGAGTAATACATCTTGCTGCTCAAGATTTACTTCAGCAAGGCTCTTGCCATACGAGGCTAAATATATATTGTTATAAAATTCTTTTTCAGTTGTAGATATGATCATATATAAGGAATTTATTATTTTTGGTTAGCTTTAAGTGACATTATTTGAGCTAAATTTGCAAAGTTTTCTGGGTTTGTGTCTCTAAATATTGAAGCACATATTTGAATTATTTCACCCTTGTTTTTGCTTGGGTATATTTTTTTAAGTGCCTTTAAGCTTCCATATAAGCTATTGGCCATTATGTTTACTTTGCTTTGATACCCAGTAATATCTTTCAAATTTTGATTTTCACTTTCGCCTATTCTGTTAAGCGAAGACTTACGATAGTTATAGTAATCTTGACTACCACCATCTAATAAATTTTTACTTTTTAATTGGTTTGTGTTCCACAAGTGGGCTATTAATTCATCTTTAGCCTGGTAAATTTCCCATCTTTCAATTGATTTAATAGATTGATCATTAGTATATCTATGTGGCACGGCTTCTTGTTTAAGACGTAAAAGATTATTAACGCTGTGCTGATATTCGTGTTCAATTAGTTTAGGGTTCCTGTATTTTGATTTTACTAAGATAATACTTGTACTCATTAGATGTAAACCTGCTGATGTAGGTGAGCCACTCAGTCTATCGTAATCATCATTGCCCAAAATTAAGATTGTGCAAAATGGCTCCGTTATCCTTACTTGAATTTGTAATTTTTCTAAATCCTGAACGAAAGGAAACTTTTGCTGCAGAAATTCCAAATCAGACAATTTAGACTCGTTTTCAACCTCTCTAAATCTGCTTTTTAATAATTCTAATTTGGCTGGGTCATTAATATTATTGTCTTCAAACCATTGTTCTATATCTTTCAGGCTTTTAACTGATTTGTTTTTGTTTATTGTAAACAATTTATATTCATTTTCTGCTATACTTAAACGCCTTTCTAACCATTGAATTTTTTTCTTTGACTCTTCACTTTGTTCTCTTTCTTTCTCCCACTTATTTTCCAGTGAAGCTAAGTTAATGGCCTGTTTAGGGTTGTTTAGTTTCACTTGTTCTACTTGGATGACTCTATTAAGAAAGAATTTAATCAATTCTGTACTTGATTTTGTACTTTCTGTCGATGAATTTAGTTTAAACAGTTCTGACTCAGCTAAAGTAATCCTTGCTTGCGAATCATCATCCAAAGCAGTAATTTTTTGGTGTAAATTGTTTAGTTTATTTAAAAAGATTAATTGCTCCAAGCTATTCTGCTGAGGTAATTTCCCACCAGAGATGCTGATAAATCGAAGCATTCCATTTACAGTTTCTTGGAGACTATCTATCTCAGCTATTTGATTTTCGTCCAACATTTTTTTTAAATACTTTTTTGGATCTAATGGTGTGGTATTGAGTTGTAAATCAGGCTGATTATTTAATGCAAACGGACCTACTATTTCGCATAGATCTAAGCTGTCGTCACCAAGTATAGGAATATCTGAGGTAACTTTATCCTCTAAAGCATCACTTGGTTGATCCCAACCAATTTTTTCAAAAAACTTCACTAGCCTGGCTGCAATTGGACTTTGTTTAGCCAAATTTAATAGTTTCTGAGTATGTTTAGATTTGGCCAATGCGGCAATTCTGTTTCTAAATTCAATAGATTTACTACCTATAACGCCTTTAAGACTATCTAGATATTTTTCCATAGATTAATCTTTAATATAATTAGTAACTTTACTACCACTCCATTCTAAAATAATTGCTTCACACAAGTTGGCTATATCCTCGAATTGAATCCAAAGCTTTTCGTTGAATTGGCTGGCTTTAAGCATAGCCCATCTGCGACCAAAAGTGGCATCTTTTTGATTATATTCTGCAATTTTAAAATCTATAAATTTGTCGAAATCATTGCAGATTCTCTCAAACTGGCTATGGACTTGTTGCTGGGTTACCAAACCAATGTCTTGGTGATTTTGTTCAATACTCAAAATAATTTGACAAAACTCAAGGCTGACAGGATTTATTTCATGTAAATAACATGCTTTTAGCAAAGCTCTCATAGTAATTTTATTTGTTTTTTTGTTTTTATCGGCAAACTTAAGTGATTATATCAGATAAGCAAAATTTAGTCCAAATAAAATTCAATTTGATTTAAAGCTTTAATTCCAAAGACTACCCTGATTGGCTTAAGTTCAAAGTTTACGAAAACCATCATATCAAAATGATGTCATTTATTGCTTTGTTTATAAACCCAATAGCGAAACTAAATATTAAGCCATCTTTTCCCGATTAGTTTCCCATTCTCTCTACAAAAAACACCTTGTTTGGAACGGATGAGTGGAACAACTGTTTGAGATTTGAAAAACAAAAAAGCGATAGCTTTCCTTACAAAGCGAGTTTTGTGAAGCTAAGTAGTCCAAATGCCCTAACGGAGTGGGAAGTAAAAGAGGTTAAACTTTTGATAAAATATCGTGTTTTGAGAGTTTCGCTATTGGGGTATTCAAATTTTTCGACAACCATCACATCAAAATAATCCCATTTATTAGCCTATTGTAAACAAGTTTTTTATGTGTATTTTAAGATGCAAATAATTTTAAATTATCTTTTGGCTAAACATATTGTACGTATAGTATAAACTAGTATTTACACCCCTAATATTTTTCTATAAAACAACAAATATCTTGATTTGGGTCTTTGGCAAAAACTAAATTCCCTCTGCTAAAAGTTTTACTTCTTCTAGTGCCAAAAGCTGGCGCTGATTACTATTTTTACCACCAATTCGATCAAAATTTTTAAAATTCACTCTTTTGATACCAGCTGAACCCAAAATACCTCTCTTCCAGGTCATCGGCAGCACATTTCCATACAAAAATTTAAGCTGCCAGTTTGGGTGTCGGCTACTACTTATGACTACGGCTCGCTTTTTTCCCAACAAGCCACGAGTATATTCACGGTCAAGCTCGTACGCAAAGCCCTCTTGAAAAACTTTGTCAAAAAAACCTTTTAAAATGGCTGGTAACCCGAAATCCCAAACAGGATAAAAAAATGCAATCAAATCAGCGTTTTTGATTAGATTTTGATATTTTATAATATCATCACCATAAGCTAATTCTGGTAAAAATACTGGGTTAAATTTTTCAGTATACAGATCTAATTTCTTGATAGTATGGATCGACGAGTCGATATTTGAGTTGAATTTGTGAAACAGCTCAAAAGCGAAATCTTTAGGTGGACTAGCTAAAATACTGAGAATATGCATAGTTTTTTATTAGTAAGACACTAAAATATCCTGAAATATTTTTTTGTGAAACAGCTCGGATACTCTTAAATACAACTCACTAATTTTGGATGATAAGTTTTGCGTGTGAACAAATTGGATTTAAATAATTAGCTTTAAGCAGTGGTTAAGCCAAATAAAGAAAGATTATTTACCCGCAACAGTAATTTTTTTGTTATGAGTGATTTTCAAAATTGGTAATTCTACACTTAAAATTCCTTGATTTAAATCAGCCTGAATTTTATCTACGTCAAGACGCTCATTGATAGTGAGTTTGCGCACAAATTCACCCCAAAAACATTCTTCTAAAAGAACCATATTATCTTTTTCATTATATGGTTTACGGCGCACACCTTTGATAGTCAAAACATTGCCCTCAATATTGATATCGATGTCTTCAGGACCCACACCAGCTACTGTAGAAACCACAAAAATGGTATTTTCTCGGCGATACACATCCACGGTAAGTTGTGGGATTTCCTCAGGTGTCCAGGAATTTTCTTCAGTTGGTTGAGTTGAGTTGAAGTTGTTATTTTCGGTTGGAGCAATATTAGTATTATTCAAGTTGTTTGGATCCATATTTTATTTGTTGAATTAATGAGTTGAAAAGAGTTAAAATGTTTTGAAACATCAGCAAAATAAATTGCAATATAGTGTAATAATACAAATAGTATTGAATTTGTCAAAAAAAATCTCAAGTACCAGTCCTAAAACTTAGCACTCGAGGTCATCGCTTGACAAAATGTCCGGTCTGAGGTGTAATATACATCACAAATTAGATTATTTTTTATAAAATTTTATAGCTATGGCTCAAGATTTATACGAACTTTTAGGAGTATCCAAGACGGCAACGGCTGACGAAATAAAAAAAGCCTATCGCAAATTAGCTCACCAATATCATCCCGACAAAAACCCAGATAACAAGGCGGCCGAAGAGAAATTTAAGGTTATTAATAATGCCTACGAAGTGCTTTCTGACACAAAGAAAAGAGCTTCTTACGATCGTTTCGGCAGTGATCGCTACGGTCAAGTTCCACCAAATGCTGGCGGACCTGGTTTTGGTCAAGATGGTCAAGGTTTTGGATTTGACTTCAACTTCAACGACGGCTCCCCTTTTGATGATTTAAATGACGTTTTTGAGCAAATGTTTGGCTTTGGTGGTGGTCGCCGCTCCACAAACCCTGAAAGTCGCCGCAATGGTGTCAACATCGAACGAGATATCGAGCTAACTTTAGAAGAGATTGCTAGCGGAGTGGTCAAAAATTTTAGTTATAGTCACAATACTGCTTGTGATAAATGCTCAGGTAAAGGTAATCAACCTGGAACTGATTTCAAAACTTGCCATAGCTGTAAAGGCGCAGGCAGAGTATTTACTCGGCAATCTACAATTTTTGGCGTGATTCAGCAGGAATCGGTTTGTCCTACCTGTCGCGGCACTGGCAAAGAGTTTATCAAAGCTTGTGACAAATGTAGTGGTAAAGGTTTCATTCAGGTCAATGAAGAGCTACAAATCCCAATCCCAGTCGGTGTAAACGATGGTCAAAAAATCAAAGTCAGCGGCAAAGGTGAGGCAGGTTATCGAGGTAGCGCACCAGGTGATTTACTTTTAAATGTGCGGGTACGCAAACATCCATCGATCGTGCGAGTTGAAGAAAATGTGGAGTCCGATCTTGAGATAAATGTGTTTGATTTACTACTCGGTTGCAGAAGAGACGTATACACTGTTTGGGGTGAAGTTGAGGTTGAGATACCACCACTTACTGCTCCAGATGGCAAGCTCCGACTAAAAGCTCAAGGTATGCCACGAATTAATAATCCCGCGGTTCGAGGTGATCACTACATCAATATCAAACCAAAAATGCCGAAAACTTTAAACAGCGAACAAATCCAAATGCTAGAACAAGTCCGCAGTAAATGGACTAAATAATAACTTAAAGCCAGTCAAAACAGAAATATGTCAATATTAAATGATAAAAAAGAACAAGAATATTTACGCCGTAGTGGTCAAATTTTAGCTTCTTGCTTGATTCATTTAGGTGAAATGCTCAAACCTGGGCAAAATGCAGCTGAGCTAAATCAATATTGTCTAGATTTCTTTAAAAAATATGATGCAAAAGCAGCTTTTTTAGGCTATATGGGCTTTCCCCACGCCTTGTGTACTTCTATCAATCAAGAAGTGGTGCATGGACTCTCAACTAAAAATAAGGTGTTTAAAGTTGGTGATGTGGTTAGTTTTGATTTAGGAGTTTATTACAAGGGCTTGATTACCGATTCAGCTCGCACTTTTTTAGTCACAAAAGACGGCAGCTCAGATTTATCGGGTGTGTACACCGAGTACTCTAAACCAGAAATATCCAAACAATTTTTTTCAGCCACTAGCCAGACAGCCACTGATGAAGCCAAACAAAAACTAATCATTAGGTCTGAAACCTCACTACTAAAAGCTATGGCTGCGATTAAGGCTGGAGCTAGAATCGGCAACATCGGAGCTGCTGTAAGTGGGTATATTTCCAATTATGGCTATGGAAATGTGACAGCTTTAGGTGGCCATGGCGTTGGCAAAGCAGTTCACGAGCCGCCCTACATCGCCAATATTGGTAAAAAGGGCACTGGTAATTTATTGGTTGAAAATATGGTTTTAGCCATCGAGCCGATGATCACTATGGGTGGTGGTAATGTAAAATTCGTACCTGACCCAGTTTTCAAATGGGATGAAGTCATAACCACTGATCACTCGGTAGCCGCACATTTCGAGGACACGGTTTTAATTACTAAAAAAGGTTGTGAAGTAGTCACCAGAATTACGTCAGCGGAAATTTTACCTTAAAGACTGCAAAATACTCAAATTAAATGCGGAATTTACCTTCTTTATTATTCTTTTCCGTCTTTCCCAAAAAACACTCGTTTGGAGCGGTTTCATAGGAAATAGCTTGTTGAAGCTTTAAAAAATAAATAAAGCCTAGATTTTCCTTATAAAGTGAGTTTTGTGGGCTAAATTAGTCCAAGTGCCCTAACAGAGTAAAAAAACAATCAAGTTTTTGGTAAAAATATCTTATTTAGAGGTTTAGTTCTTGGGGTATTCCAAAAAGATTGGGTATTTTGTAGGCTATAGAAAGCTCCGCGGCGTTAAAGCTTTGATGATTTTAATCATCCTAATAAGTCGGGGTTAAAACTTAAGATCAATACTTGTACTCTCGGTGTCAGCTTTAGTTTCAAAACTGGCCACAGTTAGGGGATCTATCACCAGCAGCCATTTAGCAGCGGGCAAGCTATTTAAGCCTGAATCTGTCTGCCAACTTTCTAATTTATTTTCAGTCATACAGTCATCTTGGCGCAAAAGCTTAAAGCTAGTTTGATCTTTGAGTTTTATTGGCAAAACTCCTGGAAATGTGGGCGTACATTCCCAGCGCTTGTCTACATCTTGCGAAAATTTCCCATTACCGTCTGAGTCCAAATAAATTGTCCCTATTTGATCGCCTTTAAAAGGTGTTGCCAAGTTTATTTTTACCGGTTTAAGATCAGTTGTAGAAAAAAAGTCAATCATAATCTTCTTAATCTTGATCACATTTTCTGGTGCCCAAAATCTAAAATACAAGCTCTGACTATTTGAAATAGCGCTTGGTAAAATAATTTTTTGAGGACCTGGGTCGGAGTTAACGGTGCCCACACTTTGGGCTAACTGTCCTTTTTCATAGTCTTTGAGATCAATTTGTATTTTTTGGTTATTGGTCATGGTATCGGTCACCACAGTAATCGATCGATAGTAAACTCCAGTTTTAGGCAATCCTATTTTTTGTAAATCCAACCCAAAACCGCAACCATTTACTGTTGGTGGCACAATCGGGGTTCTGCAATTAGGATCGTTTAAATTGGCAATATAATCTGGTTTTAGATCAATTTTGAAACCAAAATCAAAAATTGCCGGGTTGTTTTCGAAAATATAAACACTGGCTTGATTTAAATTTTTTTGCTTGGGATCAGCTATAGCAGCTTGATTTAAGCTCGAACTAGGCATATCTGTACTTTGGTTAGTGTTTTGAGGTCTTGAAAAAATAAAAATTAAATTTATCCCAACTGTAATCAAAACTATAATTAACAGAATATTAGTTCTGGTTTTGAGTGATTTCTCTAGCTTATCAATTCTTTGGTCTGTCTTATGAAAAATTTTTGGACCTAACTCTTGCGAAGTAGTCATAGCAAAAGATTCATCAGTTTTAATTGTTTTAGGTTTTAGGGGGGTTTCGGGTGATGCTTTAGTTTGTATATCTGTTTGCACCGACTCACTTGAAGTTTCAGGTTGTATTTTTGGCTCTGACTTCAAATCTGATTTTTGAAGCGCTTTTGATAGATATTTTTGGGTGGAGGTAGGCATTTTATATCAAATATTTAGCGCTAACTGTTGTACTTTTAGATTAAATTGGTTTAAAATTAGGCATTTTGTAAAACTTTTAAAGTAAGTTGAGTTTGTCTCACCGCTTTTTTAAAAACCTGTAGATCATGTAAAACACAGCAGCAGGAATCAAAACCAATAGCAAAGTTTTCCATGGAAAAAAATATAAATTTAGATTGCTGGATTGCTCAGATTTACCAGCTTGATTTACATAAACTACTCTAGCCTCTACATTTTGGACTCCAATTAGTGGTTTTTGCCAATCTTTAAATACCGTATTACTGGTCTTAGCGTCGTTATTTTGGACAGGTTCACCAGCAGTATTGCTTAGAAATGGCACATTTACACTCGCTGGACTAGAAATCTGCAGACTTCGATTTGAGCCTGGTAAAATTATTTTTTCCTCCGGATTTAAGGGAAATACTGTCACTCCCGATTCGGAACCTTTGTTTAAGAAAATATTTCCGCTTGGTTTGGTGTAACTTCCGCCTTCAAGTCTTAGCTGATATTTCAGCAAGATCGAGTCAAAAAATGGATCATACAAACTTAAATTGCTGCTTAAATTTTGAAACTTTATAATCCGATCAACTTTTCCTTTTACATTTACAAAAAGTAGCGACACAATTCTTTGAGTGATTTTTACACCAGAAACGCTGTCGTCACTCAGATTTGGGTTGTCAGTCAAAATGATTGCAAAGTAATAGCCACCCGATTTGGCATCTTGAGGAATGTTTAACCTGACTTTGATATCTTGTTCTTTAGTGGGCTCGATACTAAAACTGTCTTTTTCAAAAGTTAACCAGCTAGAATAATCATTGGTTTTAGAAAAATCTATCAACTCTGGGACACCGTCGACTTCAGATGGAGCAAATGATTGTTTTGAGATTTCTATATTATATTTGTAGCTATCAGTATCGTTTTCCATGTTTAGATTGTACTCGTAGACTTGCCCTTTATCGACGTCCAAATCATTGGTAATTGGCGAGACGATCAGACCGCGATTATTTGAGGCGGCTGCGGTATAAGCCGTACTAATACACACACTTACTAAAGTAGAGATCAAAATGATAAAAGTTAGCGATTTGCTAAACTTTGAAAATGCTCTAAAAACTTGATAAACTAGCTTTGTACGGCGGATCATAGCTATTTAAATAAAAGGGAAATTCGAGATACTGTCAATCAAAAAATAATGCGTTGACCAAATTAAAAACATGAGCCACAATGCAATGCAAACAATTTTTTAACAAAAACAAATATATATGCAGACAAAATTACTATCTTATATGGTCTTAGGTGGTATGCTTTTAGCCACCGTTCCCTTTGCTTCTAAAGTTGAAGCAGCGGGTGTAGCAGTAACCGTAACCCCAAGTGCGCAAACAGTTTCAACAGCTGGAAGTACTACAGTTAGCTTTACCACCTCAGCGGCATTGCCTCTGGGCTCAGTAATCTTGCTTTCTTATGATAGCAGCTATACTGGTACCTTAACTACAGCAAACACTACCGTCAACGCCACAGCCCCAACTGTAGCAATTACTAACGCCATATCTGGAAGTACAACTACTTCGACTATCACGACTGCGGCGGCGATTGTTTCAGGAGCCACCGTGACTATTGCTACTACAGCTCTTACTTCCCCTGCCACAGCTGGAAACTACGCTTTTACAATCTCAACTTCAGTGGATTCTGGTTCCAACCTACAATATTCAGGTCAAGCTAACGTAGTCTTAGTCAGAGCTTTAGTTACACCAACTTTGAGTTTTGTCATCCGAAACACAGGTGATACAGCCAATACTAATTTGTGCGATATGGGAACTTTGAGCACAACAGCTGTAGGAAGCTGCGCTTACCGTCTCAAAATTGGTACCAACGCTACAAATGGCTATACTATCAACGTTTCCACTAGTGGTAATTTTACCAACGGAACAGCCTTTATCCCGAACGCTGCAGCTGGTGCAGGCGGGTCAGGCGGGTCAGCTATCACAGCTGGTACTCCAGGTTACGGTGTAGTAATCACCAAAGGTGCTGCCACCAATGGCGGAGCTACTGCAACTTCATTGGCTGCGGCCTACAATGCTGGTGCAACCAACTCAGTGAGTTATGTAAACACTCCAGCCACAACCATCCAAACTGTGTCTGGATCAAATAACCCTGCTGCTTCAGCTGATGTCACAAATACTGCTTTAGTTACTCACAATGCTGCTATTTCTTCTGACACAGCGGCTGGTTTATACACCCAAAAAGATACTTACACTATCATTCCTTCATTTTAAACTAAAGGATCTAAATTAAATTTCCCAGGCTCTTGTCCTGGGATTTTTCACGCCTATTTTTAATCCATCTTCTTTCCATCTTCTCGGCAAAAAAAACAACTTATTTGAAGCGAATTGATGAGTAGCAAACTATTTAAACTTTGAAAAAAATAATGAAAACTCGCCCTTTTTCGTACAAAGCAAAGTTTTGGGGAGCTCAGGAGTGGAAATGCCAGGACGAGGTGGAAAGTATAAAAAGTCTCAAACCTATAAATTCCTGCTATTTATCAACTGAAGTTTGAAAACTTAACTGCATATTAATTAGGTATATCAAACTTAGTTTGCAGTTCTGCGACCGACTCAAAAACCATAATCTCGAGCTGTTTTGCTTTGGCTAGTTTCCCACCTGGGTCAGCTCCAACTAACAAAATAGTAGTTTTTTTAGTCACCGAATCAGTAATATCTGCCCCTAAGCCTTTAAAATATGTCTTTAAATCTTCACGTGACTGCTCAAAAGTACCAGTGATACAAATATTTTGGTAAAATAATGGCCCGCTGCCAATTTTATTTTTATCAGTTTTGATGTCAATATTGATTTGGCTAGCTTCTTGCTCTCTAAATTTGAGTAACAGCTTTTGAAAGCGGTCCGAATTTGTAAATTCAAGTAAATTTTTAGCTAAAACAGGTCCAAATCCTTTTATTTGACTCTGGTCTTGATGACTCAGTTGGTATAGATTTTCTAAAAATACACTAGCAAGCATAAATCTTGAATCTTAAAAGATATAAATTATTTATAAAAAAAACTATTATAAATTGAGCGATGAACTGTCTCGCAGCAGTAATACTCGACGTTATCGCCATACTAAAATCAGTTTTTTTGCCTAAAATGGTCGCAGTATTTTATAGTCTAATAATCTACTTGGTTTTAAAAAAGTTTACAAATTCTATAGTGAAAAATACAAACTATAGAAACTTTAATTGGTGCTTATAATCGCTACCGTGAACTAAACTACGGATTACTATCACTATTTCATGTAAATTATAGATAGTAATTTATTTATTGAATCGTGCTATTGTTGTTTGTGCTGCCGCCATTGAGGTTTGAAATATCGAGATTTGAGACCGTGCCTGAGACAAAACTAACTATCGTATAAGAAGCCAGCGCTATAATTACACCTATGATGACGTTAAAAATGATTTTGCGACCTCGGCCAGAACGCTCACCAGAGCCACCGTCAGTCACAAATAAAAATCCAGCGTAAACTATCATTAAAACGGCTAGGCCGCCTAAAATAAAGATGGCATAATCAGCTATTTTAATCAAAGCGCCGCTGATTCCCTGTTTGCTGCCTTGAAAATCTTTAAATAGTGGGATACAATTTGGACCAAAATTCGGTGTGTTTGGATTGTAGATTTGGCACTGAGTTTGAGCCTGTGAAGTAATCGGTAAACATAGTATAATTAGGCCGACAGTCAGGCTTAAAACGTATTTAACAATCTTTCTAAATGATGGTAAAATTTTGTGGTACATATTTTTTTAATAAACCAATTTTAAGCTTTTGTCAACAAGCTAAAAACTTGGGCCCTGAGTAACCTAACCTAAAAATTCTAAAGCCGCATTGACAGTTTTAATATTAAGACAAATTTTAACACCGTATGAAATCAATTGTCTTTCTAAAAATTATTATTACATTCCTGGTTTTGGGGTTGGTTGGTTGGGTTGTATTTTACGGCTACAATGGTGTTTTTGCGACTCCAGCACAGTCGCCGACTGGAAAATACAAACTTGAAATTAAAAATGGTGAAACTTTAACCACTTTATCTACAAAACTCCAAGACGATAAAATCATAAATAATGCGGATTTTTTGCCATTTATCAGTAAATATAGTACGGTTCCAAACCTAAAAGCTGGGGTTTATGAGCTAGATCTTCCAGCCAAGCCAGCTGACATTTTATGGCAAATCAACGCTCAAAAAGCTGGTCCTGAAGAAAACACTGTCACGATTTCTTTTATCGAGGGCGATACGGCCGAAGACATTGCGACCAAACTAGAAAAAGCTAGTGTCATTTCAAGTAAAGATTTTCTAGATTATATCCAGGTTCCACAAAATTTTGAATCTGAAAAATACGAATTTTTACCACCAGTTAGAACTGACTGCAAATACGGTGAAATTTATAATAACTGTCCTAAATATTATCTGGAGGGTTATTTATTTCCTGATACCTATAGCTTTTTCAAAGGTTCAAAAGCCGACATAGTGACTGCCAAGGTATTAAAAAACTTTTCCAACAAATATTGGTCAAAAAATCGGTCCAGTTTTGATCAAGACCCGAAAATAGCCAAAGAAAAACTATATCAGCAAATTATCTTAGCTTCCGTAGTTGAGCGCGAGGTTGGTAGAAATTATATTAAAGCTTTAGTTAATGAGTCTGATTTGACTGTAGAAAGACGGCAAGTGGCTAAAGTATATCTCAATCGAGTGAACCAAAATATACGCTGGCAAGCCGATCCAACAGTCTGGTACGGAGTAGATCGTAAAAAGGGGGTGGGTCTAGACGGTGATTTAAATTGGGGTAACAGCAAATATAAAACTGGCTACAACACTTATGTAGTGACTGGATTTCCAATTGGGCCGATCTCCAATCCGAGTTTAGACAGTCTGGTAGCGGCACTAGAGCCTGGTACAAACGACTATTTATTCTTTGTTAGCGACCGAAGTGGTAAAATGTATTTTGGTAAAGACAACAACGAACACAACCAAAATGTAGCCAAAGTTAGGGAAATAAACAAAGGCTTGCCTAGTTTTTAATTATAAGATATACTCACAAAGATACAAATATACATACTCTTATGCACAAAAATAACAATAAATTTAAGTCAATAATCGTTTTATCTATACTAGCTTTTGGTGTCTCAGCCCTGAGTCTATCTAGCTCAACTTTTGTACAAGCTGAATACAAGGCAGATATAGGTCGCTATGATGACGTGCTTTCTGCTGCAGCTCCAGAAGCGATCTACAATTATAGTTATGAAAATACCTCATCTAGTACAGCTCCTGGATATTTCGAGCTATCTTTAGAAAAATTAGCCGGATCTGAGGCCTCTGATTTACTTGAAGTCAAATCAATTACTGAGACTTCACCGATTGATTACGCTACTAAAAAACCTGCAGAAGGTGCTAAAACCACTGAATTTAATGTTTCTGATGCTGTTTACAACGACGGAGACACTTTGAAAATCAGAATTTCACCTCAATCTGAGTGCAAAGTTAGACCCGAAGGCGGCTGCGCCGATGGCATGATACCTGCAGCGACTCCAGCCAAAATTAGTATCAAAGTCGCATTGAAAGCTAATGCACCTACTTCTGGGTCTGTACTTTATGGTTCTGGTCGACTATTTTTCCCAAGTGGTTTTGATGCCAACCAGATCAGCTGGAAAATCAACGTCGGTAACGCAGACGAATCAGCAGTAACCTTACCCACCAACAAAGAAAATGCACCTGATATCGCAGCCTTAGAAACCAATCAAGCTCTGATCAAGTCTCAAACTGCCACCACTACCACTCCAGCAGCGCTAGAAATAGGTAAAAATGAAGTCAGTAAATCCGCTTCTTTAAATGCTCAAAATGTGGAAGCGAGTCCAAACTCAAGTAAAACTACTGTTGAAAAACCAACTGTGGAAAATAACAACTTGTTATATGGTGCTGGTGCAGTAATAAGTATTGCACTGATTGCTGGAATAGCTTTATATGTCCTAAATATGCGTAAAAAAGCATCTAAAACCAAGTAAAATTTCAATTTTAAACTGGACTTACTAAATTTCCTGAGTTTAACCTCAGGATTTTTTTTGATTTAAAATTGGACAAAAACTCTAAGTGCAAATATAGTCAGATTATAATCTGATACTTTATGTTTAACCGACTCTCGCGACTAATTCAAGCCTTCTTCAATAAATTTTTAAGCGCAGCCGAGGACCCAATTACTATTTTAGAAAATAATATCCGCGAGATGCGCGACCAGATTCCCAAAATGAATCAGGGTTTGGCTAAGGCCCAAGGCGCGGTAATTTTACTAGAAAGAGAGCAAAATGAATCAATCAAAACCGAAGCTAATCTCCGAACCAAGCTCAAAGCGGCGGCTATGTCAGGCGAAGACGCTATCGGTCAAGATATTGCTCTACAGCTTCAACGCAATATAACCCAAAAGCTAAAAATCGCAGAATCACTCAAAGCAGCTCAAACTGGACTCCAAACTATGGAAGAACTGCGTGACGCCCAAGTGCGAAAAATCAAGCAAGAAACTGAAAAAATCAAAGATGCAATCGATAACAGTAAAGTATCTAAGCTAAAAGGTGAGCTTGCAGAATTATTTCAAACCTACGAAGTGGGCGATGTGGCATATAGTAACGACGAAATGCTCGAAAAACTAAATAAACAGGCCGCTCAAGATGAAGCTAAACTCATCATAGCTTCGAAAACACCAGACATGGCTGATATTAAGCTAGAAAAGAAAGCCGAGGAAATTCAAGCTCAAGATTTGTATAAACAATTTGCTGCAGAAATGAATATTGACATCTCTTCGTCCACTAAAGCTAACTCTAAAACTCATGAGGCTGCTGAGTCTATCACCACTAAGACTATTGGTTAATGGCAAATGGTTTCCAAAATTTTACCAAAGTATTTCTAGTAGCACTAGGTCGCCCAATTCCGATAGTGATTTTGGCTTTTGGGATAATAATTGCCCTGTTTTTACCAACTGTTGGAGTCATTATGATACCGCTGGCACTATTTATGGCGGTTATTTCTGCCTGGTTCGACACCAATAATCCCGATTTTATCAAACAAGTATTGGGTAATAATAGCGACCAAAAACAGAGTTTAAAATCTATAAATTTACTTTTTGAGATCATTAACAAGCAGCTCTTACAATCCTCTTTTGAGGAAGTTAAGTTTGACTTAAATAAAGCTAAGCAAAATCTGAGTAAAATTCAAGAAATTTTAAAATATTTAGACTCGGTCGGCCAGTCTTTTGATGCTTTTGTACTTGAATCACTCAATAAAATGGTGGCTCAATTAGTAGATCTATCCCGCCAAGAAGAGTTGGCTCGAAAATTTTTGAAAACTGAAGACCTAAATCAAAGCATACTTGAAATTAATGATTTAAAAAATCAAATCGCTCAGGTGACAGATCCGGTGGCTAAAAAAGAATACGAGAAAGTCATTTTTTTAAAACAAAATCAGCTACTTTTGGTTCAAAGCGTCGGTATGAGATTAGAGCGTATCGATTCATATTTGGCTCGAATTTTGAGTAGTATGGAGCAATCCTATAGCTATTTAACCAAAGTCGGACTCAAAGATCAGCAGGATTTGGTGGATGAAAGCCAGGTTTTAACCGATAGTTTAGAGTCGGTCGTGGCTGATATTGAGCGATTTGAGTCGGAAATGCTCAGTGTGGAGCAAAAACTGTCCGTTGATGATAAAGTAGCTCCCACAAAAATAGGTCTAAAAACATAAATAAAAATTATTTTACTTGACTAGTGCGTAGCTTGTAGCGATAAATCTAGTACTAACAGAATCTAAAGCATAAATTTACACACGATACGACCAAATATGACTAATAATAAATCTTCTTTAGCTGTATTTATAGCCTTTGCAGTTATTGCTATAGCAATTTTGATTTCACAGCTGGTACCAAATTTTGCCAATTTTAACTTTGGTACCATATCTGGCAGCGATAATCGAGCCACCACTGAAATCTCGATAATTTACGCCCCAGAATCTGAAAGCTATCTTAAAGACGCCATTCAAGATTTTAATAATTCTTTTGAAAAAAGCATCAATCCCATAACTGGTGAGAAACTCAAAAATGGTGAAAAAAAGATCAAAATAACTGGTAAATCAGGCTCGTCTGGTACGGTAAGGACCGACATAGTCAGCGCTATCAATGGCTCCAAAACGGATCAAGTCGAGCGGCCAACTATTTTTGAACCAAGCGTGTCTACTTGGCTACAATTGGTGAATTTTGAAACTGGAAAAGAAGTTTTTAAAATGGACGAAGCTATAGCCACCGCTAATACCCCAGTCGTAATCGCTATCTGGGAAAGTAGGCTAAATCTGATTAAGGCTAAAAATCCCGGCAAAGAAATTGGCTGGCAAGAGCTGATAGATGTCTTAAATGACCCAAATGGCTGGTTAAGTTACTCCCCCACTTTGACGCGCAAAAAAGTTTACTACGGACATACCGATCCGCAAATTAGTTCTACTGGATTATCTACTTTAATTGGTGAATTTTACGCCAGCAGTAAATATTTGTCTGGAAACCCAAATCAAGAACAATTAACTCAAGTCACAATCGCCGACCAAAAAGTCAAAGAAGGTGTGCGAAGCATTGAAAATTTGATCAAACATTACTCGAGTCGAACCACTGAATTTAAAGAATATATCGCTCAAGGTCCTCAATATTTAGATTTTGTAGCTCTGGAAGAAAACGATCTAATCTATATCAATCAAGGGAAAACGGACACTAAACCAACTGAAAAACTAATCGCGCTTTACCCTAAAGAAGGTACTTTAATTCATGATCATCCGTTTGCGATTCCAAAAGCTAGCTGGGTCAGTGACGAGCAAGCAGCGGCCGCTAAAGTCTTCACAAGTTATGTTTTAAGTGAAAAAGTCCAGCAAAAAATACTGGAAAATGGATTTAGGCCAGTAAATGATAAAGTGCCGCTAGGCTATCCTCTAACAGGTGAACTAGGCGTAGATCCAAGCCAACCAAAAACTACTCTAAATTTGCCGACTCCTGAAGTGATTTCGGCAATTCAGCAGAGCTGGAATCTGGTCAAAAAGAAAAGTGAAGTTTTCATGCTTTTAGATACTTCTGGCTCGATGGATGGTCTGCCGCTTCAAAATGCGGTCAAAGCACTGCGAACTTTTGTGGAAAAATTGCCTATTGCCAATCGAGTCGGTTTGAAGATTTTTAATACTGAGGTTAAAGAATTATCGGCGCTGGCACCACTTGAGTCCAATCAAGCCAAAATAAACAATGATTTAGATCAGGTAGTTGCCGATGGATCGACTGCACTTTATGACGGCTTGTATCAAACCTTAGATACTTTAGATAAAAATACCGATCCTAAAGATCAAAGTATTCGAGCTATTATTTTACTTAGTGACGGCCGCGACACCAATAGCACGCACAGTTTAGCCGATGTGACTGACCTGCTAAGCAAGATCAAAAAAGGTGATAACCCAATTTTAGTTATTCCGATCGCTTATGGTAAAGATGCTGATCTAAATGCCTTAAATGCTATTGCCAGAGCTAGTGATACCCGAGTTCAGTTTGGTGATACGAGTGATATACAAAAGCTTTTGGAGGTAATTGCTAGTTATTTCTAAAATGCCTTAACGCTATAAAAAACTGCTAATCTACTTTAAACTAAATATGTCTTGGCTTGAAACCCTGAAAGAAAACTATCTAAATAAACAAAAGTCCGTTTTTATACTGCATGGCAACATCGACGATTTATTTGAAGATACCGATCAAGTCGACCAAGAATTAAGTGCGTATCTAAGCCAAACTGTGTTTGGTTCACGTGAAATTGTACTCGAATTTAACATTGGAACTGGGTTAAAATTTCGAGATGAAAGCTCAAAACTTGAATTCCAAAAATTACTTAGTGGCTATGATAGCCTAAAAGGTACAACCTATATGGATAGACTGCCTGCGGATTCTGGTGAAATCTTTAGGTTACTTGATCGATTTTTAAAAATAGTCGGCACGCAAAAAAGTGTGGCCCTGATTGTGTCTTGGGCCGAGCTTTTGATCCCAGCCCAAGAACTATCCACACTCGAGCTAGAGCAAAAAAAAGTGCTAGTAACTCTTTTAGAATGGGCCAAAAATAAAAGTATTTTGCAGCAAAACATAACCGTGGTTTTAACCACCTCAAATCTAAATTTTATTTCCCCACAAATCAGCTCCAACACTGATATATCAAAAATATTGATCGATTTTCCAGATCAAGATGAGCGTAAAAAAACAGTTCAAAAGTTTTTAAAATATTTTAAAATTAAGACTGACCTGAGCCAAATTACGATTTCTAAACTAATCAATGGCCTAAACCGCAAAGCTATTTTTGAGCTATTTTTAAATTTTAAAGATAAAGAAATAGTGATTGACGACTTGTCTAAAGTTAAAAAAGAGTTGATCGAAAAAGAAAATGCCCAATTTTTTGAATTTGTTGAAACCGCTCGCACCCTTGATAATCTTGCTGGACAAGATAAGGCTAAAAAAAGACTGCGAGAAGATGCTAAACTTTTAAAAGACGGTCGCCTGGAGGCTGTGCCGATGGGATATTTGATTTGCGGACCAGTAGGCACAGGCAAATCATTTTTAGCCGAGTGTTTTGCGGGTGAAGCTGGTGTACCTGTAGTGAAACTCAAAAATTTTCGAGATCGCTGGGTCGGTAGCACCGAGGCCAACTGGGAAAAAGTATTGACTACTTTGCAGAATTTAGCACCAGTGGTGATCATGATTGATGAGGCTGACGCAGCTCTGGGTAATCGAGACGAAAATGGTGACAGCGGTACTGACAAACGAGTTTTTGCAAGCTTGGCTCAAACTATGGGTGATACCACCAATCGAGGTAAATTAATTTGGATGCTGCTGACTTCTAGACCTGAGCTGCTGCCAGTGGATCTCAAACGCCAAGGTCGAGCTGAAGTCCATATTCCACTATTTTACCCCAAAAATATAGCCGAAAAACTGGTTTTATTTCAGGTTTTAGCTAAAAAAATTGGTTTAAAAGTCGATATTAACTCATTTTTAAACTCTTTAAACGAATCAGATTTGGTTGAAATTCGTTCGGGAGCTGATATCGAAAGCCTTTTGATTAAATGCAAGCGAGTGGAAATATTAAATGGCGATAATTTGGCTGTTAAAGATTTTGTGCAAATTATACACGCTTTTCGCTCTTCGATTGATATAAATACCATAAATAAGCAAATTGCTGCAGCCCTAGCCGAAGTTACAGACATTGATTTACTAGAATAAATTTTGATATTAGTTTTTGAAACATATCTTGAAGTATATGAATTTTTTAGCCAACTTTATCATTAAATATTGGATAATTTGGAACGTTGCTTTGGCAATTGTACCGTATATTTTTTGGTCTTTAGCCAAATTATCTCAAAGAAAGTCCCTCAAATCTTTATACTACTTAAATTTGTTGGTGATGTTTTTATTTTTACCAAACAGTATTTACCTAACCACCGACTTAGTTCATATTTTTGCGACTGACCCAAGTGCAAATATTTACGATCGAGGTGGTACACCACTTCAATTTTGGGAGTTATTAAAAAATAGTGCAATTAGCCCAGATTTAGGAAATTTACTAAGCATGCTTGGACTTTTTCTCATCGGAATAGTCTTATTTTACAGCCAAACCCAGCTACTTTTTAAAGAATTTAAACCTAAAATATTTTTCCAAATACTGTATTTTGGAGTGATTAGCTTTGGGATTTATTTAGGTAGATTTGTGCGGCTAAACTCTTGGGATATTTTTACTGCTCCGCTCGATGTGCTGGGCAAACTAAATCCTGGCTGGCAGGGCTTGGTATTTATTTTGGGATTTAGCCTATTTGAGATGCTAATCTTTTATGGTTTACAATTCCAGTTTATGCCTGTCAATAACCGAACAAAGTAATAAACACACTCTTTTTTATTTCCTATTTTTATATTTCCCCGCCCTCTTCCCAAAAAATACCTCGTTTAGAGCAGTATTGCTGCAGAACTGTTTGAACTCGGAACAAGTAAAAAGATCATAGCCTTCTTTATCAAGTGAGACTTTGTAAAAAGGAAAGAGTCCGATACTGGAGCGATGTAGAGAATGTAAAAATGAGCTGATTTTTTATAAACATAGCTTTTTTTAGAGGTTTTAGGCTGTGACACACGAAACCGTAACAGTTTCAGATAGAACCACTCGGACTTCGTCTGAAAACCTGTGTAACGGTATCAAACAGCTCGTAATATCCTCGACACACTTTTTAATTTTTATAGTTGAAAATTTCCATCTTTTTAAAAAAATTTATCAAACTCGGTGTGAAATACGACAAAAAATTGGGCAAATTATAGTCTACGATTGGGATAAAATGGACTATTTAGAGTATCCAAAATTAGAACAAGAATTACTGATTTTGATAAAAAACTACCAAAAAATGCCCGTAAATTTAAAATCTTTAAAGCCTTTATTGGTCCAATTACCTAAATCGGTACAATTTAATCTCTACTTTGAATTCAATTGCGATGAAGAACTTAACCCAAATTCTAGAATTTAAAACGGCTAATCATTTTTCTTTACAATAAATTTGCTCAAACCTACACAGAGCACTATAATCCAAACTAGAGAAAATACCTAAGTAAGTTTAAACCCTATATTTTAATAAAAATTTTAACTATGAATCTTTTAAATAAATTAAATCTCGAACTCAAGTTTCGACTAGTATATTTCACAATTTTAGCGGCAATCGGTTTTTTGATCGCACCGACTTGGTTGATTTTTTTACTAGTTTGGCTTGGGATCAGTCTTTTTTGGAGTGTCTTTGACAAAGTTAAAGTGCTTTCACCGCTTGAAAATCAGCTTTATACTGGGAGTTTGTATTTATATCCGCTTCTTGGAAGTGTTATAAAATTTGTGATACTGGGTCTAAAATCTGATAATTTTTACTTTTGGGTAAATCGAGTCGAGCACTCTCTGTGGGCCATGGCTCTGGTGGTTTTGCTGCTGCCGGCCTGGAAAATGATTTATACAAAAACCCAGTCAAAAATAGCACATTTAGGTCTATTTATACTGGTTTTGAGCGTGATCTGTTTCTTTGGAAATCTGGTGGAATTTGTAGAATTTGGACTGCGAGTACTTTGGGGTTTAAATTCCAAATATGCTCTATATTATCCCGATACTATTTTTGATATGATGAGCAATTTAGTCGGGGCAAGTCTTGGATTTGGGGTCGTTTGGTGGAGCCAATGGAAAAATTATCACGATTTAGATCTGTCATAAGTTTATGGTATTGCTAATCCAATGCAATATCCTTTGTAAGCTTTTAGCTCTTCTTACTTTTCAGGATTTAGCTTCCAATAGAACCTTTGCCCACCATATATGATAAGGCTATTTAGTGAAAGAGTGCTAAACAATGGAGCTACTTTTTTTCTGTCACTATAAATTCCTGCATTTACTATTGTTTTACTTGTGACAATTTTATATGGATTATTTTCGTCTTCCGTTTCATGTATCTGGATAAATAGATCAATAGTTTTAATCACTCGCTTGCATTGATCCAGATTAGCAAATTCATACGAATGAGCATTTGGAAATTCCCTTACTCCTTTTACTGAGCTTTTTGGACGCCCTGTAGCTCCTGCTATGAAATTTGTGATTTAAAAAAATTAATTAATTTAAAAAATGTTTCTTTTAAGAAAACAACTGGTCTAAATATTAAATTAAATTTTAAATTCTGATTTCCAATATCTGAAAGGCACACCTTAGCATAATCTCGTAAAATTTTTAACTGAGGATCATTTATAGTTTTGCTAATAAAATTATCGAAGTGATACTTAGCAGCGCCAAAATCTTTTGTTTTATTATAGTGTAAAAAACCTAAAATAAATAATAAGTCATTTCGCTTAAGATTATTTTTGTGTAACTTCTTTATAAATTTGCATACATCTTCGACTGTTTTTTGCTCATCAAAACAATTTTTTTTATTTAGTTTTTTATATTGCACAAGGGATTTATTGTATTCTTTTTGCCATAAAAAAAGAAAAGCTTCGCTGTACATCCAGGTGGAATCAGAGTTACTGTGATTCCTTGCTTTTTTAATAGTGTTTTTAGAAGATTTTACATTACCGCTTTCAAACTCTATCTTAGCTTTCAAAAGATATGTGCTATAATTCTTATGGTCGTATTTTAGTGATTGTGCAATGTGTTGATCTATGTCACCTTGTTTTTTACTTCTTTTTTTATGTTCTTCAGTGGCATAATTAAAGTAGATGGCAGACAAAAATATGTCTGTCTTTAATTTTAAGCCTCTCAATTTAGGGAAATTCACGTATTTTTCCAAAATATTCGAATTGAAGCTTTTGAATAACTTCTCACTCATTACATAATTCTTACTTATAAATGTAGATATTGCGAGTATGTATATTGAAGATATGTAGCTTAATTCAGCACTCAAAACAAAGCCTGTTAATTCAGATTGTTTATTTATGTTGTATATTGATATCCATATTTCATTTAACGAATCCTGGATGAGGTTTTGATTGTAATCTGAAATTTTTGAAATTTTTCCAGGCATTACTAAAGGTTTTAAATTTAGTATGAAAGTGTCTTTTTTAGATTCATCCCGTTTTTTAACTGATCCATAAATAAAAAAATCTCCTGACACAACTTCATTTATATACTTAATCTCTTCTTGACTACCGTGATAATTGTTTAGCTTGTCTAACAGCTGATCATTATTTTCAATCTTCAAATCAATTTCTCGACTAAGCTTTTGATCTTGTATCAAATCTTTTATAGTTTGTATAAAATCGTTTTTTATGCGCATTTTCTCTTCTTCTGTTTCATGGCTGATACAGATTACTAAGGTTAGTTTTTTCTTAATAATCTTTTTCCAAAACCGAATAACTTTTTGGCTCATTATACTCCAAGAGTTGAGTAGTTTTTTCTTAAAAAAATGCAAAATGATTCCTATAATACTTAGTATGAGCGTGCTAACAATTGGTATAATTAATGGATTTTGGATTGTGCAACTTGGGTTAGGATCACTAAGGGTTTTAAGGACGTCAATCCAATTTGTGCAATCAATCATATTTCTAAACATTTTCTAAATCTCCAAACAAACACTAAATCAAACTCAAAATAAGCTTCCTCGAGAGCCAAAATACGAGGTATTCCTAATGGAAAAGCTCACTTCGTTTACTAAGCTTGTTATGAAAAGGGTGAGAAGCAAGCTTCGGGGTATTTACCCTCTTCCATAATAACAAAACCACTTACCCCTGAATTGCCCGAATCTTCCACCACTTGACTAACTAGAACAATTCTCACAGTCCTGTAGGGCATCGAGCTCCCCTGCTTCTAAGGTTTGGATTTGGTCGAGGTGCTCAGGTATATTTAGTTTTTGTGATACTCGCAGATTCGATGCAAAAGCTGGTTCACTGGCTGGGTTTTGGATTTGACTAGATAAGCCACCGAGTTCTTTTTTAGCTGTCGAGGCGGTCTCGGTGTGCATGTAGTATGAAAGGGTCTTGAGGCCTTTTTTCCAGGCGTAAATTACCCGCTGCGTAAAGGCGGTCGGACCACTGGCCTCAAAAGTAATAAAGTGATTTAGTGACGCAGCTTGTGATACAAACGGACTGCGATCGGCCATCAAATCAATCATAGTCTTAAAGTCTAGCTCGTAGGCGGTGCGATATCGAGCCTGAATCTCAGCTGGAATCGCGGCTATCCCCTGGACGCTACCATCAGCCCAGATGATTTGGTTACAAAGCTGCTCATTCCAAAGTCCTAGCTCAGTTAGATCGTTGACCAAGTAGCGATTGATTACCCGAACCGAACCGCCGATATACTGGCGAATGTATATATTTCGAGTAAATGGTTCGTGCATTTCATTGTTGCCCATTCGGATCGAGCTACTAGCAGTGGGCATGAGCGCGGTCACTTCACTGTTTCTGACACCATATCTAGCGATCTCTTCTTTTAGCTCAACCCATTTGGCTCCTAAAAATAAATCTGCTTCTTTGAGGCCCCACATATCGTATTGCAAAACTCCCTTTGAAACTGGCGAACCTGGGTAATATTTATAAGCGCCTTCCAGTTTAGCTAGCTCCATACTTTCACGCATACAGCCATAGTAAATACATTCGTAGATTTTTTTATTCAAACTTTTAGCTTCAGAACTATCAAAATCCATTTTTAAAATAGCAAATACATCCGCCAAACCTTGAGCTCCCACACCAATAGCTCGACTAGACATGCACGAATTTCTAGTTTCAGGCGTAGGATAATGCTGAATATCAAGCACATTATTGAGGCTGCGAGTGGTTAGACCTCCTGTCTCGATCAGAGCATCAAAATCAAATTCTAAGGTCACAGGATCGATGTAGCGAGGTAGAGATATCGAAGATAGGACACATACACCAGTTTCATCGCTATTTGAAACCAGTGTCACCTCACAGCACACATTAGAACCTTTGACTACCCCGATATTTTGCTGGTTTGATTTGCTATTTATACTGTCTTTATGTACCAGATAGGGATTACCACTGATTTGGATTAGCTTGCAAACCCGATTCCAGATCTCCATTAAAGGTATGGTTTGTCCGATCCCCTCACTTTCGAGTAGTTCGTATTCCTGTTCAAACTGCTGACCGTATACATCAGTGAGTGAGTGACCGAGCCGAGCTACCACGTCAGCCGGATCAAAAATGGTCCATTTGGCGTTATTTTGACCCTCGATCAGTCGTTTAAAAAACAAATCGTTGGTGTAAAGAGCGTAAAAAATATGTTTACAGCGTTTTTCTTCGACTGTAAAGTGATCTCCCGCATCCAAAAAATCCAAAACATCTTTGTGCCATGGTTCTAGATATAGTGTGCAGACTCCAGCACGCCGACCACCTTGGTCGATAGCTGAAATAGAAGCATCAAACATTTTCATAAATGGCAAGATACCATTGGAGGTACCCCCAGTTTTGGCGATATAGCTACCTTTAGAGCGCAAATCTGAAATATTTACACCTGTAGCACCGCCAGATTTACCTTGAGCCGCCATCTGTGTCAGTGAGCCCATGATGCCTTTTACGACGCCATCAGTATAGTAGTCATCGCCCGTAAGCGAGTCACCGCAGTACTGTAAATAGCAGCTTGGCATTTGATTTAGGTCGCTACCAGCATGTACGATAATCGGACTCTGAGGTGAGACTTTACGCTCAGCTAGTTGGCGATAATAGCGGTATATTTCAGCCAGTCTTTGCTCGTCGGTTAGCTCCATCAGCCGATATTTCTCAGGTCTAAACCCAGCGTAGGCCTCGATTTTATCCAACTCTGCCTCAGGACGTTTTTTTGGGATATGCAAACCTATCGCAACTCTCATAAACATCTGGCTCGGAGATTCAGCAGTTTCATCTTCAATTTTACGCAAACTACTTTTAATATATGACATGATCGCCGAATAATCATAGTTATCATAATCCAAATCATAATCAATCATAGCCTCGATTTCATTTTCATACTTAACACAAAATTCGTACATCTCCTTAGAAACTCGACTAGATTTTTTACCGTGCGTGACTTGGTTATACATTCTAGCCAGATTTTGAGTAAATGTGCGACTGCCAATTTCAAGCTGTTTATGCAGGCGATTGACCAGTAGTCTTGCTCCTAAAATCGAATAATCTGGATGAACATTGGTGAAATTAGCCGCGATTCCAGCAGAGAGATTGTCTAGTTCGGCCGTAGAAATGCCGTCAATCATACTTTGAATGGTTTTTTGAGCCACTAAATCAGGATCAACTTTCTGATTTAAGCCAGCACTGTATTTAGCAATTTTTTTCAAGATTTTATTGAAATCAACTGATTCAAGACCGGTGGAGGTTTTAACAAACATAAAATTGGGGAGGTGAAAATATGAAAAATTGATAAGGTGGAGTTAGTTTTATGGGAGTACCCCTTTCAAGGGGTCAAGCCGAAGGCTTGGGGGTTGTAGCTTTAGAAATTTATGTCGTTATAAATAATTAATGCATTTGACGGTATGGGATAACGTTTACTTGAAATTGAATTAACAACATCAGTACAAAACCATTTCACATTTAATTGTAATCTTGATTTACCATTAAATTCTGTAAAATTATTATGCGCATTGGCAGTCGTAAATTTAAATTTCTCCAGTACATCAGAAGCTCTTTGGTCACCTGTAAAGTCTGAGCCACAATGCAAAACCTTGCACCTCAAAGCGTAGCAATCAGCCCCATTGAGAAAAACTTTTAGGTCATTGGTGAATTTAACGGTATATTTATTTTGTAAATTATCCTCAAACCATTTAACAAACAAATCCTTAGTAGTATTTCCACTATTTTCATAAGATGTAGCAATGTCAATTGCGGTTAACGCAGATACAAGAGCAACATAATAGTTCCCTGTATCAAGTGAATTATTAATTTCTTCCAATAAAAAATTAAGCATAAATTAGTTATGTTTTATTAATTTTAAAACTTTTAATCTTCCCCGCCTCCTCAATCAAAAACTCCCTAACCCCTTCTAAATTCCCAAAAACATCATGATTACTTAATCTTATAACATTTATACCACAAGCCTTAATGTAATTGTCTCGAGTTTTGTCATAATCAAGCTTTGCATCGTGGCTTTCTCCATCGATTTCTATGGCTAGAGACAGCTCAGAGCAGTAAAAGTCTAATATATAACTAAAAACGATTTTCTGCTTGATAAATTTTAAACCGAGTAACTGTTTTTTGGATAGCAAATCAAACCAGATTCGACTTTCAGCTTTTGTCATGGTTCGCGACATGTTCTTCGACCTATTTAAAAGACTTTTGTTATAGTGAGTTCTTTGAAATAGAGCTATTACCTCTGGTGCAAGCTCGGCACAACCCCGAAAGCTCCGCTCTGACCCCTTGAAAGGGGTACTATTTGTAGTGGCAGTACTCGTACCCCTATTTAGGGGTGAAGGCGAAGCTTTCGGGGTAGTTGCAGATCTTTTAAAATGCGTAAGAGTTCCCATAAATCAGTTATGTTTTACCTAAAGTGAAGCAAAATCCAACTGCTTATTTTCAGTATTTCTGGCGTAGTTTGTCCTACTTTTCTCAAAGAAATTGTCTTTGCGTTTTTGCCCGATAGTTTCCATAAAAGCAAATGGTTGTTTGACATTGAAGACTCGTTGACAGTGCAAAGCCTCCAACCAAGTGTCAGTCACAAATTCCAAATACTGAATCATCATCTCGGCGTTCATCCCAAACATGCGATCTGGTAAAGCGTGAGCAATAAATTCTTTTTCAATATCTAACGCTGAAAGTAAGACTGCTTTAATCTGGTCCTCACTGAGGTCGTGACAAAATTCATTGTAGAGAGTGCAGGCAAACTCGGCATGTAGCGTCTCATCGCGTGAAATATATTCATTGGCAACACCTAGAGAATTGGCTAAAATACCACGATCTCGCAGCCAAAAAATAGCCACAAAAGAACCCGCGAAAAAAATCCCTTCAATAGCTAAAAATGACAGTAATCTAGTACTAAAATCAGCATTTTTAGGCTTCATATACTTAAAAGCCCAGTCTGCTTTTTTGGCAATCACTGGATTGGTTTCGATCGAGTCAAATAGTTCGCTACGCTCAGCAGCAGAACCGATAAAGGTATTTATCAATTGTGAATACACTTTGGCGTGGACAGCTTCCATCATTGACTGAAAATAATAAAAATACCGCACCTCTGGTACCTGCACTTCATGGATAAAATTAATAGCTAGGTTTTCACCTACGATACCATCAGAAGCAGCAAAAAAAGCCAAGATCTGCTTGATATAAAATTGCTCAGAGGGAGTCATTTTGAGCCAGTCTTGAGAGTCTTGAGTCAAATTTATATCCGATGAGAGCCATAGATTTGCTTCCTGCTTGTCGCACATATCTACTACGACTTGCATGGCTTCTTCGGTAAACACCACGTATCTATGCGGGTTTGGAGTCAATAAATAGTTAGTGTTTGATGGCATTTGAGTAGTTGTGTTCATATTTAAAATTATGTAGAAATTAGGTTTTAAATAAAATTTGGGTTTATATGAAAGGTGTTGGAGCCTGATTTTAAAGTAAAATTATAGCTTAAAGATTTTAAGCGCGCTCAATCAAATCTTGAAACTCCTTTAAAGTCGAGAAGTTGCCATACATAGCCCAAAAGCATACATAGGCCGCGATATCAACTTGTTTTAAATGCGTCAAAACTATTTCAGCAATTTCAGTTGATTTAATCGGGTTTTTCTTCAAAAAAACTATTTCTTCGACTATTTTTGAGATCATTTCATCAATCTGCTTTTGGTTTACAAAGCGCTTATTAAAAGCTTTTCGAATTCCAAACGAGAGTTTTTTCTCATTAAATTCAACTTGAGTCCCATCTTTCTTTACAACTATCAGATCTAATGGTTTGAGAACTTCCAGAGTCGAAAACCGATAATCACAGTTGAGGCATTGCCGTCGTCGCCGAATAGACGTGCAATCTTTACTTTCTCGGCTATCTAGGACTTTATCACGAGAGGTTTTGCAGTTTGGGCAAAGCATTAAAAAAAGTTATTTTAGATGAAATTTTAAATTTGTTACAAGCCAGTAAATCGCCTTGTGTGATGATTCTATTAAATAGCATTTTAATAGGTTTTAAAAAACCTGAAACACTATATATTGTGGTCTGATAGTTTTTATATTACTACCTATTGGTATATTAGCACTTTCGTGCTTTTATTGTCAAGTCCTATTTTGCTTTTGAGTGTCAGACTAGTCTAAATCCCAAAATTACCAAACTTTTAAATTCAAAATTAAATTTGCCTGTATTTTTAATCAAGAAATTTTTAAATTCCAAATGGCCAAAATACAAAATCATTGTGTTTAATTTGAAGTAAATTGTGGTTTTCATAGTAAATTGATCTTGCTTGAAACAATGCAAAAATAATTAATATATCGCACTTTTCGAACATAAGTTTAAGTGAGTAAAAGACGCGGATGCTTTAATAGTAAAACCAAATACAAAGCTCATCTCCCTTTAACCCTTACCACAAAAAACACCTTTAAAATGAATGAATCCCACGACCGTTTAACTTTTAAAATAAAAATAGAAAGCTATAAAATTGCCTTACCAAACCAGATTTTGGGGGCTCAGGAAACCAGATCACTGGGCGGGTGTAAATAAAACAATCAAATTTCTGATAAAAGTATTTAAAAGGTTTGGGTGTTGAATTTAAAGATTTAAAGCTAAAAAAATCGGTCAACCACACCAAAAGGCACAGTGACCGTGACTATTTACCTTAGAAACACTAAATAAAACCTTACCAAATCCCCTTTTCGAAATATCTCAAATTTTTAGGTAGCTTAAAGTTTGGTTTGTCGACACCTACTTCTTTGTTATCCATAAAATCTTTATATTTTAGCTTACCTGTATTTAAGGCCATCTCAAATACGTCTTTAGTGATACGCACATCCCACATACAATAATCTATCAATTTATCCCAAGTCCCAGCTCTATAGTATGCGGTGGCATTACTACCTTTATCAGTTTTAGCTATTCCGAGACTGGCTTTAGCCACATCATCGAGTTTTACTTTGTAGCCGACTTGTTTCTCGATCTCTAATAACAAATCATAACTCGGAAGTGACTTCAAATCTAAGTCAGTATAAGGCTGCAGGACTGGTAAATCAAAGCCAATGGAGTTGTAGCCGATGACTAAGTCAACATTTTTTAAACGCTCCACAAAAGCCTCTAAATCGTGTTCTAAGTAAGCAATATAAATATCATCTTGGCTAAAATAAGCTCCTAAAACCGAAATTTTGAGATGACTGAGGTTTGAACCAGGTGGTAAATCGGTGAACCAGTTTTGAGTTTCGATATCAAAAACACAATAATTTAAATTCATAATAATTTGTATATTCTAAATATAAGTAAAGTTTCACAAAATTGTAAAGAAAAGTAAAATCGATAACCAAAAACATACACACAAAAAACTTCCCAAATGGGAAGTAAAACTTAGTCAAAGATTTATAAATCTGTATGCAAGTTATTTGGATATTTATTTAGCAAATCTATCATAATCGATAGAAATTGCCTGAGTTTCAATTTGTTTTAAAGTCTCGATAGTTACCGCAACTAAAATCAAAAGTGATGTCCCCCCAATAATTCCATTGACATTACTGTCACCAAAAGTGATAGCATTTGAAAATAATAAAGGTATCAGAGCAATAATTGCAAGGAAAAAACTACCAGCTACATTCAGTCTATTTGATACTCCACTTAGATAATCTGAAGTCTCAACTCCAGGTCTATACCCAGGAATATAAGCACCATTTTTTTGCAAATCTTCAGAAATTTCCTCAGTATTGAAAATGATGGTAGTGTAAAAATAAGTGAAAAATACAATCAAGAAAAAGTAGAAAAAGTTGTACGCTAGTATTCCATTGAAAGTCCAAGTGAAACTTGGCAACCAATCAATATTCAATTTTGACCAATTAAAGCCTTCAAACCAACTTAACCCAGTAAAGTTTTGAGAAGTAGTTGGGTTAGTCACAAATTTGATACCATTAAGAGCTTCGACTTTGTTTGAGACTTGATAAGATAGGAAATGTGCACCAATTTTTGAGTCAGCACTCAGGAAATCACTAACGGCTTTGGCACCTTGCCGTAATCCTTGCTGGTTTGCAGTTTGGAAAAATCTAGAAATAATAGACGGGAATAAAATAAAAGATACTGAGAAGATTATTGGGATTACACCGGCTTGGTTGACTTTAACTGGCAAATCAGACTTGACTTGAGATAAAGTTCGACTAGTTCCTTCGTTGTGTCCACGCCTAGAATAGATGATAACAAGTTTTCTAACGGCATCGTTTATAAATACTACGAAAGTCAAAGTAATCAAAAAGATAACTAAGAAGAAAATTATATTTCTAGTTGGTGCCCAGTAATAATTTGTATTCCAAAAACCTTTCCATTTGTCCCAATTAAGCAAGGATTGAGGGTTTGTAAAAATTCGGGAGACAGCTTTAAATAAGTTGTAAATAACGCCAGTTGTACCAGTATCTGGATTACCAAAAAGAATTTTGTAGATGCTTCCTGGAAGCTTTGAGACGATTCCTGATAAAATCATGATCGAGATACCATTTCCCATTTTATATTCGGTAATAATTTCTCCAATCCACATCACTATTAGTGAGCCGATTACCATACTACCTACGATAGCGAGCCAGTATAAGAAGCTTTCACTAGTAATAGCTCCGCCCTCTGGAGTCAACACTTTAGGTAGAACTACTCGTGTGTTTGAGCCGTTATCACTAGCTAAGAAATTTAAAATTCCCCAAGCCTGAATTGCTGCCAGTGGAACAGTTAGCCAGCGAGTCCATTTATTGATTTTATTACGCCCAGTTTCACCTTCTTCACGTTGAATTTCTTTGATTTTGGGAAATAAAACACCTAAAAGTTGAAATACAATTGAAGCAGTAATATAGGGTCCAATTCCGAGCATTACAAATGAAAGTTGCCCGAATCCACCACCTGAAATGGTATTTAAAAGACTCAAAGCAGCATCATTATTTATAGTTCCAGAAATATCTTGGATACCTAAAACTGGAATCGGAATGTGTGCCAAAAATCTGGCAGTCAAAATTAACAATATAATTTTAAGAAGTTTAGTTCTCAATTCGGCATCCGTAAATGCAAGTAGTATTCTGCGAAACATAGTTTAATTTTCAATAAAGCTGATCATTATTCAAGGTGCTTAATTAGCACAAAATTGTCAAATATAAAATAGAATTTACATCTCAAATCTAAAACTTAATTGGTGTTTCTAAGTGTGATGAGATCATTATCATTATTTATACAAAAAATATAGCCACCCTCAATAAAACTTCGGCACACTTTCTCATCAAGCCATTTTTGCTGACTAAAAGTTCTAATTTCGTTGTTTACAAAGTCTGGATTATACCAAATTGAGTAGACTTGCATGTTTGGATTGGGATTTTTTGTATCCGAAACATAGAAAAATACACGATGCCAATTAGCATAGTAATCCATATTTATGACCTTTATATTATCAGTATTAAAGTTTAATGGCGCGATAAAACGGCGATAACCCAGCTCAAGGTTTTGTGTCATCAACAAATTGTCACCACTAATCCAAAAGACGCTGTTCCAGGCTGAGGTCCAAAATTTCACATTTTCTGCAACCAATTTCCACTTGTCAGTTTGGCCATCAGCTAAGTAAAAAATTTGTCCATTAATATAAGTAATTATACCTTGATACACATTTTTAACCTTAAAACCGACACCTTCGGGATATGGACTTGAGCTACTATAACCTTCAAATTCTGATATTTTATATTTTTTAAATCGATCCCAATTTAAATTTTGTAAAGTTTTAATATCATCTTTAGCAAATCTATATAACCAGTCTTGAGTCCAAACCCAAAGTTCATTATTGTTAAATGAAACCGCTTGAATATTATCTGTTAAATAGGTCAATACATCTAAATTGATATTATACAAGTAAAGATTTTTGGATTTTACTCTGTCGTGCAATAATATCATATTTTGACCTAGCCAAATTGTGTCCAGTTCACCTAAGCTCAAGAACCCACTTTGCCAAATTTTCCAAACTCCTAAGGAGTCTTTAAACAAATAAGTTTGAGTTTCTTTTTGCCAAAAAATATCTGTATCAAGTTCTTCCCAAAAACTATTAGTCGGAATCTGAGCCATAGTCGGCTCAAGACTCATATCTAGATTGATCGGTAGAGACTGGTCTATGGTTAGGTCGGTCTTGGAAACAAAAGATGAGATTAATTTTGGCTGGCCTAAAAATCCACCATAAGTGTACAGTTGTAAAAACCATTTTTTCTGACCTTGTGACTCATCTGTTTTGCTAAAAAGTAACAGATCCTTACTTACAAAACTAATATCAGACCAAGCCGGATCAATTTTAAAATTAGTTTGCTCATCTGTAGGTAATAGATGTATCTTTTTAAGTCTGACTAAACTATTTTCTGCAGTCTTACCTTTAAGTAAAAATTCTTCACTTTTAAAATTTTCTTTAGTTATATCAACTTTAAATTGATTGTTTGTGGGCAATCTAAAATCTGAATTACTATAATTAATTTGTCGCCCAAAATCACCTAAACTTTCAATTTTTGCCCCATCAGGTGCGGTTTCTAGGCTTGTAGTAATGGTATTTTTTAAATCATTTTTTTTCAAATCAAAATCATAACCCAAAGCATAAATAGCTAAAATAGGTGAGATTATCAAAAAAAATATTGTAGCACTCCAAACTGTAGCTAATCGTTGTACTTTGAGCATGTTTTGTAGTATTTTAATTTTGTGGTCGCGGCTGATTATAAATATCTCAAAGTTCTACCTGAAATCCAGATTTATAGCAAATTTTACCAACGAAATAAATTACTATAATCATAAATTCTCAAATTTTACTACCGAGTAAATTTATTTTTACACCATAAAAATACAAAAAGTCAAGTGCAATCACCTTTAATTAAAACAAGTTTTCTCACCGCACAAAGATGAGGTAGCCCGAGTTGCAATAGCTTATTTCGATTTAATAAACTTATGATGAAGATATGAGATAGAACTTCAGATGTGTTTATCACTTGCCACAATCAAAAAACCCAAGACATTTACTACACATTCTCAACCAAAACAAATTTGGAAAACAAAGTGAAATATTGTAATGGGTGTATATTTTAGCTAAACCTTTTGGTGCGATTATTTACTCACAAAAACTGTTGTACCGATATTAGACCACTGGAAAAGCCACTCTGCATCAGGAGTTTGCATATTTACACAGCCGTGTGAGCCACCAACTTTATAGTTCTGCTCACCGAAAACCGAACGCCACGGTGCGTCATGTAGCCCATAGCCTTTATGAAAAGGCATCCAATAATCTACAGCTAAAGAGTAGGTACCGTATTTTGGACTCGGTGCACGTAAAGTTTTTTTATAGGTTTTATCCCAAATTTGAAACTCACCTTGAATAGTATCAAATGTATTTCTACCAGTCGTGACACTGCTACTTTTGCGTACTATCTCACCGTTTTCTAGAGCTACGAATGATTGTTTTGCAAGATTCACGTATACCAATTTTTGATCAGCAACGTCGCGTGACATTTGGCGGATTGTTTCATTTACACCAGATTCATCTAGCTCCTGGACGCTATCGTAAACGTTACCATTATCCCAAGGAGTTCTAACAACAACCTGCTGAGCCGCTTGGCGACCTCGCTCATCTTTTATTTTTTTGGCTTGTAATGCGGCATTGGTTCGACTAATTTGGGCTTTGGTTTTAGCTCCAGCCTCAACTGCAGCTAAAGATGACACAATTGTTAAACTAATTAGCATTACAAATGCAATAGATTTACTGATTTTAAACATAGAATTTGAAGTGTGAAACGAAAAGATATCAAAAAGATTTTATTAAAAATAATGTATAATAATATAAGTATATACAAGGTATTTTGCGTATTTTGTCAACTAGCCTTTACTTTGAAAATTTGCAATGAATAAAAAAGTATTTTAGTGTATTAGTATGTCAAAAGATGAGTCTGATGAAATTTATGGACCCGATGAAGATTCAAAGTTTGATCGGCTTAGAAAACTTCGCCATGATCATCCGTTTGAATTTGAAGCAAGTCCTAATGTTGACCAAAAACGCTGGTCAAAACTAAATTTGATCAAGGCTAATTTTAGAAACTGGCAAAACTTAAAACGCAAATCCAGTCAACGTGTAAAACTTATTACCACTATTTCTATACTGCTGGCGTTACTACTATTTTCAACTAATATCACCAATAGTTTCATAAATACAAATCAAAAGATCGCCCAGAGCTCGACCCAGATAGCGCAAAAAATGCTACAAATTTTAGCAACTTTAAAAAATAAACAAAATTTACAAAATTCAATCCAAGAAGCTCAGGCTCTAATCAATACCCTGGATCAAGAGCTAAAACCGCTAGATAGCAAGCTCTGGCCCATAGTAGATACTCGAAGTCTTGTGTCAGAAAGCTGGAGCTTAGCTCAAAACTGGATCGAATCCACTCAAGACTTAGTTCAATTTAAAATTGGTAGCGATGGCTTAAGTTCTAATTTGCCAAAAAATTTTACCGAATATTTACAAATATTTTTCGATCGATTGCCTGATTTACTGAGACAAACTGAGCAATTTCTGCAAAAAATTAAAAATTTAATTAGTTGGGTTTTTTGGCTACCAAACGCCCAAGTTGAAAAAATACGCCAGCTTCTGGGGTTGAGTGATGACATAATTGACTTGATACGCCAAATTTATCAAAACAGACTAGCTATACTAGATTTTTTAGGGTATCAAAATATACATAAAATTTTAATTTTTAATCAAAACTTGGGTGAATCCAGGCCAACTGGCGGTTTTATTGGCTCATATTTATCTATAAATATTACTCAAGGCCGGTTTGACATAGGCAAAGGTGAATCGATTTATAAAGTGGAGGAAGATCAAAGCAAAACCTTGATGACTTTTCCAGTAAACTGGTACTACGACCTGCAGTATGGTCGATACCAGCCACATGGTATTAAAAATCTAAACTATTTTTCATGTTTTCCCGACTCGGCAAGCTTAATTGAGAGTGAATTTAGTCAGGCAAAGAAAGGTCAAAGTGCCGATACTGTGATTTTTTTGACTCCAAACTTAATCAAAAATCTATTTGACAGTAAAACTGAGTTAAAAGTCGATCTAGGTGACTTAAGTGGCTCAACGAATAATAAATCTAAAAATCAAATTACTTTAACTCAAGCGAATTTTTACGATCAAATCGAGAAGCTAACTGCTATTGAAATCCAAGATATTTCAAATCCTAAATCAGCAATTGGTACAATTTTACTTAGTTTGGTATTAAATATTGATAAAATATTAGCAAATCAAGATTTGATTGAACGTGGGCTAGAATGGCTAAAATCAGGATATACTCGAGACATTCAGATTTGGTCAAAAAATATAAATTTAGAAAACCTATGGGAATTAATAAATTTTGCAGGTACTCAAACTTGCCAAAAAAACAATCAAGTTGGGATTTCATGCAAGCTTCTTTGGGTTACTGTGACTCAGTTAGATTGCGGTCAATCAAACCACCAAACCGCGACTTTAGCTTTTTTACAAGCCAATTTATCTGCTGACAAAAGAGATATTTTTGCAATTCATGATTTTAATATAAATCTCACTCCGGAAAGTGGCGGCAACTTTGAAGTTGTGCTCAAATATAGTCGTAATTACAAAAATTTAAATTTATTGCAACGAAAATATAATTCTGGAAATGGTGTTACCTTTTTAGCTTTTCAGCTCCCAAAAGACGCTACAGAATATTCTTTAGAATCTGAACAAAGCTATAAAACTCCATTTATACGACCATTTTACTCTTTAAATATCAAGGATCAAGGAAAAAAGGAATTGTATACTCCAGCTGCTATAGAGAAAGTCATACAAAGCAGCAACGATCTAAACGGCACAAGTTTTACCTATCAACAAAGTGATCAAAGCTTAGTCATCGGCACTTATGTCAACGAGGAAGATACCACCGAGCTGACGCTACGTTACAAGACAAGGCAAAGCAATTTTGTTTTTTATCCAGTCCCGGCTTTTAGCAACAACAATATCAGTGTTGGGCAAAATGGTAATTTAATTGATTTAATTGAACCAAGTTCCAATATAAATAGACTGCTAAATTCCAATGGTGAAGGCGTGATTATTGACTTTTAGAAAGTTTCAAAGCTATTTTTTTCTTGACAAATTGCTGCAAATAAAGCAAAGTCATAACTGAAAGTTTTTTATTAAAATTCTCTTAAAAATAAAGCTCGGAGCAGGTTTTGTAACCTAATCGATGATGAGTGTTTTTTAAGTATTATCAATTATGACTAATCCATCAAATTTAAATTCAGATACCCAGCCGGGTATGAGCGACTTGATCGCCTACGCAAGTACAGCACCAGAAGTATATAAAGATATAAGTGTTGGCCAAGTGGTCAAAGGTATGGTTTTATCCATCTCTAAAAATGAAGTCTTGGTAGACTTACCCACAATTGGCTTAGGTGTAGTTCGCGGAATGGAACTTTACAATGATGAATATCTGAGCAGTATCAAACCAGGCGCTGAAGTTGAGGCTCTAGTTTTAAGTCTTGAAAATGAAAAAGGAATGGTAGAAATGAGTTTTAGAGCCATTGGTCGAGATCAAATCTGGAATGAGCTTCAGGATATCTACGAGAAAAAATCTATTACTGACGCTAAAATTGTGCACTGCAACCGTGGTGGTTTGATGGTCAAAGTTCGTGGTGTAATTGGTTTCTTACCTGCTAGCTTACTTTCACCTTCACACTCTATCAAGCAAACTTCAATTAGTGAAAGTAATACACTTTTGAAGCAAATGCAAAAATATATCGGTTCAAGCTTTGCAGTTAAGATCGATGATTTAGATCGAGAAACAGATAAGTTGATTGTTTCTGAAAAAGCCGTTTCGGATGAAATGTTAGGTCAAAAACTCAGTAAGTATAAAGTTGGTGATGTCGTTGAAGGACGAGTCAGTGGTATTGTAGATTTTGGTTTATTTATCCGCTTCGACACAGAGTTAGAAGGTTTAATTCACATTTCTGAGCTAGCTTGGAAAAAAGTTGAAGATCCACGCGAGAGCTTTAGTTTAGCTCAACTAGTTAATGCTAAAATTATTTCAATTGATGGTGATGGTCGAGTAAATCTATCAATCAAACAAACACAAGAAAATCCTTGGGTTCATTTTGCTGATTCAACTAGAGTTGGCAGTACTATCAAAGCTAAAGTCACTAAGATCACTTCATATGGTGCTATTTGTGTTACCGAAAACCAAATCCAAGGCTTATGCTATATCGGTCAAATGAGTGCTACACCTATGGACAACCCAGCTAAAATTCATGATATTTTGAAAGTTGGTCAAGAGTATGATTTTACAGTAATTGAAATTCATCCAACTGACTATCGCTTATCACTATCACTTTTGGCTTATGATGAGGCTCTAAAAATAGACACCGAGATCAAAGCTAGACGTGACCTGCCAAAGCACGACGACTCTAACAAAGCTGACAAGGTGGAGGTCACTCCAAAGCCAGAAGTTGAAACTGCTCAAGAATCAAAGTAAATAGAATGTTTCTAATCAATATAAAACCAAACCATGTCTGATATAATTAACTCAAGTGCCATAGTAACTGCTCAGCTGAAAGCTGACATTCCAAACTTTACAACTGGCTCAATTGTCAAAGTACACTATTTTATTCGTGAAGGAGCCAAAGAGCGTGTTCAGATTTTTGAAGGAATAGTTATTGTAAAGAAAAACGGCGCAGGCGTTGATGGCAGTTTCACAGTTCTTAAAAATGCTACTGCTGGTATTAAAGTAACTAGAATTTTCCCGCTCCATTCACCAATGATCCAAAAAATCGAAGTGGTGGTCGAGCAAAGAGGACGAAAGTCTAAGCTTTACTATCTTTCTCAAATTAAAGATCCAAATAAGTCCATTCGAGCTAAATCTGCTAAAAAAGTAATGCCTAGGGCTGTAGCTCCAACCATTGAAAAATCTACCATAGCTTAAAATAATTCCAGGCAACATTTAAATTTAAATATTATGAACCCTAATAACAGTATCGCTTTAACTTATATTTCAGGACTAGCACTTCTAGTTTCTAGTTTTGCATTTGGTCAAGTTGAAATTGGCTTAATAATATTGGGGTTCTTATATCTAATTTTAGGTGGAGTAAGTGATTTTAACTTTGGAATTATGAAATTGCTTAATACCAGACTTGTGGTTTTAATATGGGCAGTTTTAGCTATTCTAACTGCTTTCTCACCAAACCTTTTAGGTGTTACTGCAAACCGAAATTTACTTTGGGGTTGTATCATTTTAGGTCTCTTAAACCTTTTAGCTATCTTGGTCACACGATTTAAACTTGACGAAATCAAATAAAATCTATATACTTTAGAAGGTATTTGGACGGTTGGCTCAGTGGTAGAGCATCTCGTTTACACCGAGAGGGTCGGGGGTTCGAATCCCTCACCGTCCACCAAATTATCTTAACAAACCAGTCTTTTTCGCGAGGCTGGTTTTTCTTTGCTTGATCTTATTTAGAGAGCAATTAGTTAGTTATATATTTTGCACAGTTAAAGCCTTGAAATTGCCTTGAAATTTAGGGTAATGCGCACCTTGATTAATTTGCTTCAAATAGTAATAAATACTAAATTATTTTTAATCCAAATAACGAAACTCTTTAAAATAAGATGTATTTATAGAAAATTAAATCACTTTATTTCGCACCTCATTAAGGCTTTTGGAATCTTTAGCACTACAAAACCCTACCTTTGTGGTAATCATTTTTACATAGCTAAAGTGATTTGATGTAGCAAACTTCAGAAGAACCAACTTGCACTACGACCATACAAATCAAGTCAATTTCTAAATTTTGACAAAAATTGTCCAGAAAATCTATAGTTAGAGTATGAATCACTTGCTGATAACCAACTTTTTAGTCGATGAGGTGCGCTTAGCTCAGGATTTAGCAACTAATATTTTAAATAGTAGCGATTTCAGGCATATCGATTGGACAAATTTTAAAACCAATTTTGATAAACACGAGACTGAATGCCTGATTAATTCTAAGCAAATTCTAACGCTAGGGACGCAAAGTAAAGAAGATTTGGCTAACACTCTGGTTCCACTTTTTATTCGCTATGATCGACCGACTTATCTAATTTTAGGAAGTTTATCAAAAATTAGCCTGCCAATGCAACAAGGCCTGCTGCGTTTTATAGAAGAGCCACCTAGTAACCTAAACCTGATTCTAACAGCTAGAACTAAGTCCCAAGCGCTTACAACTATAATTTCACGCTGCGATCTCAGGGTTTTACCGACTCAGATAGCTTTAAAATACATCGATCGGGAAAAAAATGCCGAGTTGACTGCTGGGCTACCCGAAGCTCGAGCCTTTATTCAAAATTTAATCCAAAATCAAAAAATCCAAAATCCTAATTTTAAAAATATTTCCCGAGAAGGTCTGGAAATTTGGCTCTGGCAACTAGAGTATTTCTTAAGCGAGGTTATCTTGAAAAATGACTCGAGTGTGAAGCTGGCTCATATTTTTGAAAATATTTTGATTGCCAAAAAATTAAACCAAGCCAGTGTTCTCAATCGTTTAGTTTGGGCCCAACTACTTATTTAAACCCTCTTTTTCTTGAGATTGGATTAGTAAATCTTACTGATAAATTTACGCCTAGCTCTTGATTTAGCAACTTGGCTTAAGAATTTACTTGTCGATTCTAGCGATCGCCTCGCCACCAAAGTCCACAACCTACAGAATAATCATCAACCTGATAGCCAAACTCTTGGATTTTAGCACGAACTTCATCAGATTTTTGATAGTCTTTTTCCGCTTTAAATTTTTGACGAATCGAGGCCAAATCAAGAATTTTTGCTTCTGTTTGAGGTCTGAAGAGGCTTAACTTCAAGAAGTTTTGGTCTAGATAATCAAGTGTGTAAATATTATCCAGTTGATTTGTTTGAGCTGTCTGCACTAGCAGTGCATGATATTTTTCCAAAAAATTTGGAATATCTAAATTATTGGCTAAAATGCTAAGTAGATTTTCAAAATTAACTGATTTATGAGCACTTTGGATGGAGTTTTGATCTTGTAGTTTAGCTGCCTCTTTGCGCAGCCCCCAAAGTCTCATCTGACTTTGCCAAAGTTTGTCCCAAGTGAAATTCATTTGATCGGTGTAATGATGTTCCATCAGCAGCATCCTAAATGCTAAAGGATCAAATTTAAAGTTATCCCAGTCTATTTCTGCAACATTTTTGATAAGCTTAAGTTCAAGATATTTTTTCGCGATTTGGTGTTTCAACTCTGGGTTAAATTGATTTATCGGTGGATTTTCAAAGCTATAAAAGCCAGTTTTGGTAAATTTACCTGTAACCGTATAGACATTTCCCAGACTTTTACTCATTTTTTTGGCATCTACGGTAACAAATTTATTGTGAACCCAATATTTTGAGAGCTCAAAACCCATGGCTTTAGACTGTAATCGCTCATTTTTATGGTGAATATCGATATGATCTTCGCCGCCCGTGTGAATATCTATTTCAGCTTTGATATTTTCTACACGCTTAATTTCACTGGAACCTATATCAGACTGGCTATTTTTAACTTGATTTACGAAACTAAATCGCTTTGACCCGATAATCTGGCTAATCATGGCCACGCACTCAGAGTGCCAACCTGGACAGCTCCAACTACTGTACAAAGCCTCAAAATCCAAGGTTTGAGTAAAAACTCGATTATTCTCTTGTTGTTGGTTGATAGGAGTTTGGATTAAGTCTTGTGAATTCGATGCATTTTTAATTTGCTCAATGATTTGATTTGCACCAGTAAAGTCCCCCATTCGCCATTTTTGCAGACTCTTCTCATCGACAAATTTCCAAAGTGCGAAATCTTCAGGATTTTTAGTAGTGTTTTTGATGTCGCGACCAGTGTAGTTTTTGATATTTTCAATAATTTCATAGTTATGGTTTCGTGCAAAAATACTTAGGTCTGCCCTATTTTTAGGGTCAAACTCCAAAATATACCTATCTTCGGCTTCTTGACATTTTACACTTGATAGTTTGATCGTTTCTAGACTTGCGTCTTGATCTTTTGTGAGCTCTTTAGCCAATGCCCTTTCCAAGGCAGTATCTTTGTCTACTTCGACCCATATTTTAAAATCGATCTCAATATTAGCTAAATTTTTATAACTAAAACAACCATCTAAAATGATTAAACTGCCCTGATTTTTTAATATCTCCGCTGCAATTCGATCGGTTTCATATTGCGTATTTTCAAAGTCTGCCTCAAAAGTTTGATCAATATTTAGTTGATTAAATGAATTACCACCACGAATTGTATAAGCATCTAAATTGAAATATTTTGAATCATCGATTTGGGAGTGGATTTCTTTAGCCAAGGTACTTTTACCGCTTCCAGCTCGCCCATCAATAACTACTATAAAAGGCTTGTGATTCTTTTTAGATTTTAATATTTGGATTTTTTCTACAATTTTCTCAAGATTATTTGTTGCTTTTTCTGAGTTTTGAGTTTTGAGTTTATCGCTATCAAAATAAATACCATCCTCTAAAAGGTAGGCTTTTTGATCTCGAAGTAGGCTTAAGGCCAAAATCATCTGCTCCTGGATATACTCAGTAGCTTTCGGGTTCATTTTGCCTGTAGGTAAGTCAAAATTCAAGGTTTTGCACTGCACTATAAAATCATCAGTATAAAAATCCACTATCGATCTGACATCTTTGCCGTCACGCTTGGCACCTTTTTCTAGTTTATCTTCACCGTCATCACCGTCATCGACCAAATGACCAACATCGGTGATATTTGAGACCCATTCCACCTCGTAACCAGCCATTTTAGCTAGGTTTGCGATCGTCTCTGGTAGCCAAACTGCACGCATATTGCCAATATGCTGATATCCATACACGGTCGGGCCACAGGAATACATTTTTATAGTGCCTGGAACGACTGTATTTTCCATATTCAAGCTAACGTTTTGCCTTAAATATGTGTCAAAAAGGGTAATTGATGGTAATTGATTTTGGGTAGACATAAGTTTGGGTTTTTAGAGATAAATCTTTTAAGTAATCAGATTGCTTGCTCAAAAGTGAGGTTTTGCACAGTTATTGATTTTGTAGTTAATTGCTAGATATTTAATGGTTATACTAAATTATTTTAAATAAAAGGCTCCCTTTTGCAGGAGCCAAACTAATCATTCTAAAAAGCTAAATGCAGTCAAAATACTCCTAAAGGGATAGAAATTTTGTACCGCAACAAGACTTTAAAATGGACATGCTTTTATTGCAATTGAAGATTATAATTTAGTCAAAACTATTTATTTAAATCAAAAATTGGTTTAGGATCCGAAATTGGCATCTTACTCTCTTTGATTTGAGCTAGCAAAACATTTAGATCCCGATCGAAATCAGATTTTTTTAGTATATCTAAAAGTTGAGCTCTAACTAGAGATGAGCTGGAAATGACGATAGTCTTGTCTTTATAGGCACTGAAATAAATAGTCATATTAGTGTAGCCATCATTATAGTTAAATTCCTTAATCTTCTCATCGCCACTAATACTGCTGCTGGTATTCTGAGTCGAAAGCGGTGTATTTTCTGTGATTAGCTTAGCATATTTAGCTAAGTCTAAATTTTCAAACTTGGTATCGAGCACGCTGAAATTCAAATCTTTTGGCCCTATTGAATTTGCTCCAACAGTGCTACTAAAGGCGATATTTGAATCATATTTTTCATAAAAATTTAGTGTAAAACCATTGTATTGCTCGATTAGACAGCCAATTAAACTATAACCAGAATCCAAGTACTTCTCACACTTTGAAGCAGAGCCGACTTTTCTAGATTTTGAAACCATATAGAGTGATATTTTATAGTCTTTACTTAGATCTCCAGGTAAAATTCGAATATTTTTAGAAATATCTTCTAGCTTGGACTCAGAGTCTATGTCAGCAAAACTAGCACTTCTATCTTTTTGAAAGTTGGTGATTTTATCTACTAGATCAGAACTTAGTTTTGTAAGTTTGATGTTTTTGGATTGGGCTAATACTGGTGCCTGACCAACTGGAAGATTAGACGGATATTCGCTAATCTTATACCATAGCCCATCTGGACTTTCAAACTCAAGTTGGTAGAAGATTTCTTGACCTTCGGAATAAACCTCTTTGTAAACTGCGGCAGTGTCTTTACCGTCCAGTTTGATGGTTTGATTTCGCTGGAGTTTGATTTTAAGACCTTCTTCTGATATGACTGGTTTTCGATACGCGCTGCTAAAAAAATTGTTTAAATAGTACTCGGCGACCGCAGGATTTAGCGAAGTTTTGAGATAGGTGTCATCCAAACTTGGATCAAAATCTTTGGTGTTAGTCAACTGATCAATCTCTGAACTGTCATAATACGAAGTATTATAAGCACTGAAGCTCATTTTTAATTCCTTTTCGGTGACATTAGCAGGTACATATAGAGCCATTTTTTTACTAATATCAGAAAGGTCGTTGATACTGTCTTGATAAACTGGACGCTTGACCGTCTTGATCTCGGTCTGACCTAGGTCTGACACGCCAAAAAGCTCGCTTAGATTCGGATCTTTGTATTCTTGATAGTTGGTTTGAGTGCTACTTGATACTAAAATTTTATTAGTGTAATATTCGACTCTAAATACACTCAGCTTAGCTGTGTCGAGATAGTATTTAGTGGTTGTTATATTATTGTCATTAGAATTTGGATCAGTAGCCATCTTAGCTGTATCCGTCTCTAAAACCTTGTAGTTTTTACCATCAATATCTTGCCTACCACTGTCTTTAAGAGAAGCGTCGCTCAAAATTGATTTTAACGAGCTTAGTTCGGTGTTGGGAACATCCTGAGAAAAACCTGACAAAAACAATTTCTGATCAAAGATTTCCTTAACAGCATATTTTCCACCTTTAAAATCGACACTATATTCAGGTGTGTAGATATTGTAAGAAAATATTTTACCGTCTTGACTCGTGATATATTTGGAGTAATTAGCTGATGTCCATGACTGAGTTTTGACGGGTTTATTTATGTCAAAGCCTGGCACATTTTTCAAAAAGGGAAACGCGATGCCATCATTCGTTTCAGTATTCAAATTTTCCGTATAGTACACAACTTTATCAACTATCCCCTTTTCTTTGACTAAAGCTTCTGAGGTCGGAGTCTGAACTTCTTTTTTTATTGATGTGGGGTTTGCAACAGGAGCTCCAGCGCCACCTAAGCCGCCAGTGGTGTTTGGTTGCGTGGCTACATTTTTGCTCGATGAGCTTTGAATCTCATCCAAACTGGCACCATTGGTGTAGTTGCTTAGTTTGATGGTGGCGAGTCCACGAATTTCATCTAAGCTTAAATCTGTTTTAGAAATTGGGTTTAGGGCAGTTTTTGAGTTTTTCATTTCTTTTCGCAAAGCCAGCTGCTCATTTAATTTTTGATTAGATTGATTTAAGTAAACTAATCCAGCACCGCCACCTATTATCAAAATCATAGCTAAGCTAATTAGTGATAGATTGAGGGGTTGCAAAAACCACGGTTTAGGATTTTTGAGTTTATTAGAGCTAGTAGTTTGGATTGTACTTAGATCACTTTGGGGATTTTCTGATGACATAGGAGATTTACTTTGTAGATTTGAAAATTGTGAATCAGTGTCCAGGTTCAAGGTTTTAGCTGAGATTTTTGACCAAATTCGATCCTTAGCCGCTAGCCAAGTCGTAGGCTGAAGGGGGGTTTTTTGCCAGTTTTCTAGCATATTCTCTACTTCAAAATCTTGAACTTGTTTATCCATATTCATAAGCTATATGTGTAAGGGGGCACAGCTAAGTAATTTATATAAAATTTTCTATTAAATCTTTAACTTCATCAGTTTGAAAATTAGATCCGTTTAATCTGTCTTTGAGATATTTGAGACCTCTTTTTTGATAAGTGTGGACCATATCTTGAGAAATATTGATGGTTTCAGCGATTTGTGCTCTGGTTTTACCTTGGATATATTTCAGCTCTAAAACACGTTTTACAGTCGGATTTAAAGTCGATAAAGCTTGATATAGTAGTTGTTGTTTGGATTCAAAATCAGTCTCAAAGCTGTCTGACTCATAAAACTGAAATAAATCTTGAGCGCTGACATCTTCAGGTAATTCAAAAATTTTATATTTAGTTTGCTCTCGAAAAGATTCTTTTAAAATAAGATTAGCGATACCACCAATGATTTTTTTAGATTCGGTAAATCCATCAGGAATCTGATCTAGTTTATGGCTATATTTTTGATAAAAACGAATATAAACCTCAGAAGTCAAATCATCAACCAGGTCAAAACTTACGCCTCTGTAGTAGAAAAAACGGAAAGTATTCTTAAAAGTTTGCTGGTAAAATTCTTCAAAGGTCACAAGTATTAGTTGAGTCAAAAACTTAAACTACTATTAGTCAAGGATTTAGTGGGTTATGTACTGCCGTGTTTTCTAAAATTTGCTTGGTTAGGATTTTGCCGCGCTCGACCTCAGGCTGATCAAAGGTGTTTATTTCATAAAGCTCACCCAAACAAGCCACCGTTAGTTCAAAGAACTGAAAAAGTTGACCGAGATAAAAAGCATTTACTTTTGGGATTGTAATAGTTAGGTTTGCACGATTTGATTCAGTTAGGCTTTGGCTGGTGGCTTGGTATTCGCTGCGGATCAAATTATTAAGGGATTGACCAGACAAATACGCTAAACTAGGATGCTCAATTTTAGGAATAAAAATCTGGTGGTCAAATTCTAAAACCTGTATAAATATGACCAATTTATCATTTGGGCCAGCCTTAAAAAGCTGCAACTGCGAGTGCTGATCTGTGGCACCTACTGCAGGGATGGGCGTTATACCAACATTTACCAAGTTGCCAGTTCGATCAAATTCTTTACCAAGGCTTTCACTAAAAAGTTGAGTATACCAATGACCAAAACTATTTAAACGACTAGAGTATGGCATGATTACAGCCATATTTTTACCTAATTTCGCGAGCTCAAATTGAATTTTAGCTAATTGCCAAATTTGATTATCAGCCTTAGTGTCAGCCAAAAAATCTTGATTGATGGCGGCAGCTCCAGCTAAAAGCTCTTTGAGGTCAAAACCCAAAAAACCCCCTAAAACCAGTCCCACACTGGATAAAACTGAAAAACGACCACCCACATTAGCTGGGATCTCAAACACTGGAATATGTTCCAATTTAGCAATTTCTTGTAAGTAGTTTTCACCTGGATCAGTGATAAATACAAAGTGCTCATTGGCAAGCAAACCGAGTTCTGCGACTTTGGCTTTAAAATGCAAGTAAGTTGCGATAGTTTCAGGAGTTGTACCCGATTTGGTAATTATAAGAAAAAGCGTACCATTATAATCTAAATGCTCGGAAACAGTCGCAATTTCATCGGGATCGATATTGTCAAGAATATGTACTGGGGTCGAGTTTTGATCACCCAAAGCCTGTAATAGGCACTTTGGACCCAAACTGGATCCTCCGATACCGATCAAAACAATCGAAGTGTATTTAGCTCTATTTTTAGACGTAAAATCAGTAATCAAGTCTAAGTTTGCAATATCGCTCGGAAGATCAATAAAACCTTGATTTCTCGATAAAATCTGAGTTTTAACTCTATTAAGTTCGGTTTTCGAGTCCAGCAAAAGCTTTAAATCCAAGTTATGCTCTGGGCTTTTTTGAAACAATTCTCGTAATTTTTCAAGTTCCAATTTTAGCATATTATGAGTATAAATAAGCAATTAGATTTTTATTGCGTAAGTTTTATAAAAGACGTTACCATTTGGTTATTAAAATGTCAATTAGCGCCAAACTTTAAGTATGAGCTAGACAAATTTGTCTAAGCTAGTCATAAATATATAACTCATGACAAGCTTCAAAAATTTATTTAAACCAGCAAGAGAGGCCACTAAACCTGATAATAAAACCACTTATAGTAAGAGTGTTTATTTTGGAGTAAGTCGAAAAGCCTTACCGAGTCGCACGCCTTTTAAAGACAGATTGCAAAAAAAAGACCAAAATTTTGTCCCAAGACCTGGGATTTCAAATCTAATTAAAAAATTGGCGTTTAGGTTTACACCTTTAGGAGTCAAAGATAGTTATAATTTTATAAAATCTGGGCGATTACTTTTGGAAATAAATCTGCGTGGCACTAATTTACTAAATTTAATTAAAAAATTTGTTTTTAGTCGCGCAACCCAAACTTGGTTAATTTATATTTTTGTGAGTTCGATAGTTGGTTATTCTTGTTATTTGACCACTTTTAGCACTGATTTTCTAGTCAAAAACTACAATATTAAATTTACAACGGGTTCTTATGTCGACCCCTTGACGACTCAAAAAATCGTCCAAAACTTTACTCAAAAAAATCTTCTGGTAGTCATTCCTGACAATCATTTTTGGTTTTTAAACAATCAAACTCTTACAGCTGCCGCCCGAGAAATAGAACCAAGTATCACCAAAGTCCAGTTAGATGGTAGATATTGGCCAGATCGAGCAGATCTGAGCATTAGCACCGAACCAATTTTAACTACTTTGAAAATCAATTCAGATTATTATCTTATCAGTCACACTGGAAAAGTGATCGGTAAAAATTTTGGTGGTGATCGTGAAAAAATCGTAATGGTGTCGGCCAATCACAAAAATGTAGACTCTGAAGCCCTCACAAAAGTATTCTCTGAATTTAGGCCAGATAGTTTGGTCCAAAACAATCAATTAAATCGTTTATATTTCATTGATCAGGCTTTACCAAAACTTCAAGAGCGAGGACTTAAAATTGTTAGGATAGAAATCAAAACTTTGTTTGAGCGTGACACCGACGTGTTTTTTACTACGGAAAATGAGTCCAAGATAATTATGGATTCCCAAAATATTCCCTTAAATGAAAATTTAAATCGCCTAGATACTATGATCCAAACCACCAAGCTTGGCAAAGATATAAAAGAGAGTAAAATAAGTTATTTAGACTTGAGGATTTCGAGTCGTATTTATGTGTGCAACGTTGGTAGTGAATGTGATACAAACGGATCCTAAGTAAGCTTAGGAAAGTATAATTTGAGTGTGTAACTTTGGGTTTTTTACAAACTATTTATTGGCTTTTTCGATTTGTAAGATATCGAGTTCTACGTTTGTTTCGCGTTCAAAAACCTTGAGCATAAGACTTACCCTGTCTTTAGTGGCACTGAAGCCAGAAATCTTACCTTGCATATCTTTAAATGGCCCTTCCACTACTTTTACAAAGTCACCAATATCGAGATCAGCTTGAACTTGATTGGATTCTTCAGCCTGACTCAAGAGTTTTAGTTTTAAGTTTTCGACATAGCCATCATCTAGAGCCACTGCAAATTCGCCAGTTCCGGCAATCTTAGCTACATATTGTGTACTTTGAATAGTGTAGGCTAATTCTTCATCCAAAACCAAATGAACATACAAATAGCCAGGATAAACTTTTAATTCCTTTTGTTTGCGTTTACCATTTTTGATGGAAGTTATGGTCATGGTTGGAATATACATCTCCAAGACTCTTTCCATTTGACCTAAATTACCAAATTTTTGCTCTAAATTTCCTTTAACTACATCCTCAAAACCTACATATGTCTGAACAACATACCAATGAGGTTGATCACTAAAGGTCGGTTTGGTGTAGACATTGCTAGCTGTATTTTTCATCATAAATTATTTGTAGTTATATTTATTATTTAGTACTTGGGGTAGGCTCAGCAGCTGGGGCGCTATCTTGTGGATTTTGTGGTGCTGTTAAGGCAGCAGGATCAGAAGTGATGGTCGGCTGAGTCAGTGTAGGGGAGATTGCTGAATTGGCATCTTCCTGAGCTGGGTTCGCAGTTGCGGGAGCAGAATTTACTAAATCACGATTGAAATATTTTTGAAACGTCAAGCTAGTGGTTAAATCTTTGACACACTCTTGTACGCCTTGATTTTTGCTACCATTTGGTGACGTACAATCTACGAATTTAACTCCAGACTCAAAATAATAATCCGTAAAACCTATAACTGAGCCAATTACAGCTGTAAATAAGATAATTGTAGCAGACCAACCGACCACATATTTAAAGCTTGGCCACTCAACTTTACGAAGTTCAGCGAAAACCTGACCTAAGAAATTAGTTTTTTTGCTTTTAACTAGTTTTGTACTTGATACCTTCGCTGTTTTCTTAGTGTCAGCATTGGTTGAAGTTTGATCTTTAGCTGTAATATCTTCAGATTTTACGATGCCATCTAGGTTTTTTGGATTCTTGTTGTTTTTCATACTTTTAGACTATTATAAACTGGGGTGATTTTTGGCTAAATACTGTGGGCATTCCTCTTAGTCCGCACCAAACATACCACTAAAACTGTTTTCTAATTTAAGTTGTATATCCTGTTTTTTGTCAAACATTTTTTTAACCGTTCTTGATCCTAAGAAATTATGATAGTAGCGCGATATGACAAGTTAGAACCTTTAAAACTCTAATATCGATACCAAATATTAAAAGCTTCTACTGCTACAAAAAACACCTCGTTTGAAACGTAATTACTGCGCAACTGTTTGAACTCAGAATAAATAAGCAAAGCGAATTTGTGGAGCTCAGGAGCTTAAATGGTGGGACGGAGTGTAAAAATTACACGATTTACTTTTTGATAAAGTATCTTGTCTCAGGGAGATTTAGTATTTGAATTTAAAATATTTTTAAAACTATTTTGGGGAATCTTGACTATAAAATCATGCCTTGAGTCTAAATTTCCAACTACCGACACCACTGATCGCGGACCAAATCCCAGTCGCGTCCACGCCGAGCTAATTTGGACTCGTCCACTGGATTTTCTAGGAGTGACTCTACTAAACTTTCAAGAAATATAGTATTTTGTGAACCTTTAATCCAAAACCAGCTATGATTTTGAGGTGGTTTTGACTTAAAATCGGCTATAATTTCCCCAACTTTATTGAAATGTTGAGTAATTTCACTAAGCGGACTTAGATCGCAATCAAGCCAGGTCGCACCAAGCAAAAGCACTTTAATCTCAAGATGCTTTGAAATACTCTCAAGCTTAGTTAAGATTCTTTGGTGGACTTCGATAGTGTCATTTCCGAGTTCGCGCATCTCACCTAAAACTAGATAGTTCAGCTTTTTTGGTCGCAACTCTAAGAGCAACTCCAAAAATGAATCTAGGCTGGCTGGATCAGAATTATAGCTGCCATCTGCGATTTTAGATTGATTTATACCGTCAAAAAGACCAAAACGACCGTTTGGTAAAACTAAAGTATCTAAAATCTGTTGAAATTGAGTCTCTGTACCGCCAAAATTTTGAGCTAAAACGCGAGTCATGACCATTTGTCTCGCAAAACTTTTTGGTAACAAATAATTTATTGGAGTCTGAAAACCCGAACAAATTAAAGTGTAATCACTTTGCCGACTAGGATCTAATTTTATGGCTTTAAGATTGCCATTTTGTTTTAGTATTAGCTCTAAACCTGATAATTCAAAATCGGCTGGTAAAATATAATTTTTAGCGATTGTGAGTAGCTTTAACTGTTCGAGATAGCAATTTTTTAAAGTGTTTGAAATTAGTTTTCCAGGCAAATTTACACTTAAATTAAACTCGGGATTTAGATCGTATAAATCAGCTAAATTTGTTTTGGATAGCTCAAAACTGCGATCGTCAAAATCTTCTGGAAAGCCAACCGTGTGCTCAGGACCAAAATTGCTAATAACAACCCAATCAATTTGTTCGAATACCTGGATATAATCAGCCATTTCACCTGATCGATCGACACCAATTTCATAAATCAAAATATTTGGTCTGGGGCTAAAATCCCAATTTTTAAAGAACCAAACTTGAATAGCTTTTAAAATGAAGCCAATTTTTGGGATCAAGCCAACTTGTTCTAAATTGTACTCGAATTCACCCAGTGTTATTATCAAACCAGTTAAAGTGTTACGATTTTTATTTTGAGTGGTACCAGACCAAACACTGTAACCTATTTTTTCAAAAGCTTGGCTTAAAAAGAGTGTTTGCGAGCTTTTACCAATATTACCAGCTACTAAAATCACGCTCATTTTACTTTCAGTAGATTTTAGATATTGCCGCTTAAATTTTTTTAGGATTTGTTCTGTTAAAAAGACCAATATTTGATGTGTTAAATTTTTTATATTCATATTTTAATACTTATTGGTTATATCTAGTAGCGATAGATTTTTATGGCGTGTGATTGTCATCCACCTTAGTTTTAAGCGGAGTATAGCAATCAAATTTAAAACCTTTAATAATATTCTTGTCTAAAAATGTTTTATAAAATACACTATGTATTGATACAAAAAATTATAAAAAACACAAAATATGTCTTACCGCAACTACCAAAACAAACAACATAATGATCAAAATAGCGATTTATTAGATGATTTATATAGCCGTCTGGCTGATCGTGAAACAAGTAGCGATCTTGATCTGACACAGTCTATCAAATCTATGAGTAAACGATGGCTGCAAGAAGCATATATCGATGGTATGATGCTAGCTGATAAGTTAAATCGGGTAACCTCGAATGCAAAACAAAATTTAGATGGTTATAATCAAAAAAAGAGCGAATTTGAATATGATAAATCTGAAAACTCATCACTAAAAGGCAATGACATGGCGGAAATGGTCCAGCTAGAAGTGCAAAATCAGCTCCAAAAATTAGGTTTTTCAGAACCTGAACAGCAGTCTACCTCAAAACCCCAAAACTCGTTTGCAAATTTTGCATTTGGAATGATTTTATTGCTTTCTGGATTTTTCATCATTGGTGGCGCAGCTGGTTATTATGGTCTTGATAGTAAAGTTGCAAGTGTCGCGGATCGTGCCTATTCTAGCTTAACAGCTTCACAAAAGTCTCAAAATAAATCAGTCGATCAAAATATGCTAGCTCAAAACCAAGCCACTACTTTAGCTACTCAATCAGTAACTGGGCAACCAGCTTCTAAAGCAGCCGTAGCTCCTCAACTAGCATCTAGTCAAAACCTAATCAACGCCACACCTACTCCTGAATCAGATGCTCCAGCTTTTGTAGCCCCAAACAATGCCGTGGCCGCTAACGCTCAAAACTTAAGTACCGACATGGCTCCCGCACCTCAAGTAAACCCGACACAAAGTGCAGCTAAAACTTTACCAGCTTCTTGCAATGGTCAAGAACCAGTTTTAAATAAACCACTTAATATTCAAAATCCTAGTGATAGAGCTATGCTATACTGCATTTTAGATTTGCAAGCCCAAAATCAAGCTACAAACTCGGTCGCTCCAACTCAAAACTCCTACACTCAGCCTCAAACAATGCCAAACCAAAGTCTTGGTGGCTCATCTCAAATGCCTAATTTAAACCAAATTCCACAACGATAACCCCCTCTTCACCCTCACCAATTCGGCCGTTTCGCCAACTATGTCCGCAGTGATCTAGATATTCTTCGGCGTAGTACCGTAGTGGGTTTTTACCGTTTATCCAGTTTTTAGACCTCACGCCTTTACCGACTATAATCCCTAAATTTACGACAAAACCCTTTTTTAATTTCTGGGCATGTTTGTGACGAGCCTTGACTAAAAAACTCTCGATAGCATTCCAAACATCTGATTGATCGATACTTTTACCAGCTCCATTGAGATTATGCAGATCAATTAAGTCTTGAATTGAGGAAAAAACGGCGTATTTATTCATAAGCTACAATACTTCAAACATAATTTTCTTGATCAGATTTGTAAAGCTAAGTGCGTGTACCAAAAGTCTTGACAATATATCATATATGATATATTCATAATATTGTATTTTTAAAAAACTTATTATTATTTTATGTCATTACAGGGTAAGATCGCTACTTTTGTCAAAGATCTACGCGAGCAAAAAGAGTTGACTCAGGCTGATTTTGCAGAGCTTTTAGGTACCAGTCAAAGTGCTATAGCTAGAATGGAGAAAGGTGAGCAAAATTTTTCCACTGAAATGCTAACTAAAATAAGCCAAGCTTTAAATCGTAAATTTATTACTATTAAAAGTTCGATGGACTTTAAAATTGAAGGTGGTCACCAACTCAGCGGCACGATCGAAACCAATACTTCCAAAAATGGTGCCATGGGTTTGCTCTGTGCAAGCTTGCTAAATAAGGGTAAAACTACTCTGCACGGAATTCCAAGAATTGAAGAGGTTAATCGTATTTTAGAGGTTATGGAAAGTATCGGTGTGGTGACAAAATGGGTAGATCTTAAAAGCTTAGAAATCACTCCGCCCAAAGAGCTAAATCTGGGTGGTATAAATGCTGATTCAGCCCGAAAAACTAGGACTATTTTAATGTTTATCGGACCAATAATTCATTTATTTAAAAATTTTTCAATTCCCAACTCTCAAGGCTGCAAACTGGGTACTCGCAGCATTACTGCGCATCAGTACGGCCTAGAAAGCCTAGGTGTCAAAATCAAGACCACAAATACCACCTATGATATAAAAGTTGGTGAACTTAAAGCCGCAGAAGTAATTATGTACGAAGCTGGAGACACGGCTTGCGAAAATATTTTGCTAGCTGCAGCTAAAATACCTGGGAAAACTACCATAAAATTTGCGTCAGCTAACTACATGGTTCAAGAGGTCGCCAATTTTTTGATCAAGTTAGGTGTGCGGGTTGACGGTATCGGTACCTCGACTATGACTGTCTATGGCGTAGAAAATATTGATCAGGATGTGGAGTACTACAATAGCGAAGATCCTACTGAGACCATGATGTTTTTAACGGCGGCTATAGTCACTCAAAGTAGTATAACTATCACCCGCTGCCCGATTGATTTTTTATCATTAGAGCTTTTAAAACTAGAAAAAATGGGTTTTAAATACACCAAAACTAAGCCCTATATCTCTAAAAATGGCATGACCAAATTAGTCGACATCACTACTAAACCATCCAAACTCAAAGCTCTGCCTGATAAAATTTGCAGCAATCCATACCCAGGTATCAACATGGATAATCTACCATTTTTCGTGCCGATTGCGGCGCTAGCAGATGGTACGACCCTGGTTCACGACTGGAGCTACGAGACTCGGGCAATTTATTTTATGGAACTAACTAGACTAGGTGCATCCATGATTTTGGCTGATCCTCATCGAGTTTATATTGAAGGTGGCACACATTTCTCTGCAGCTCAAGTGGTCTGTCCGCCTGCCCTTAGGCCAGCTACTATCATTTTGATTGCCATGCTTGGAGCCAGCGGTGTGTCAGTGCTACGCAACGTGTACTCAATCAATCGAGGCTATGAGCAAATCGCCGAACGGCTAAATAGCCTAGGTGCAAAAATTAGCATGGTGCAAGAATAAAAGTGATTTCTTAATTAGCTATTTGAGCTATAAATACAATCTGTTGATAGTGAATGCCTAGGTTTTGGTATGGGTCTGGTATATAAGTATTTTTTTGATCTAATCACCTAATTTTTATTAAAATCTTAGTAACTAAACTAAGTATTAAAGTATTAAACGTGTCCCCTCATCTAAACTTTACCCTAAAAAATACCTTGCTTGGGTCGGATTAATAGGAAAGAGCATATTTGGACTTTGAAAAAATAAGGAAAGTGTTGCTTTATTCCTTGCAAAGCGAGATTGTGTAAAAAGAATGAGTCTAATACTAAGGCAGAATCGAAAACACAAAACAATCATATTTTGAGATGAGTATTTCATTGTAAAAAATAGCTAAGTACCAAAAAATTAATTTTTACTCTTGTTTGTAGCAAACTTTGTGACAAGAGAGAATTTATTCTGTAAAAACATCCCAAAATTACATGCAAGAGAGTTTATTTTTAAAGTTTGATTTTTGGGTTTTAAAAAAAACAGCTAAAAACAATATAAAAATTGATATTTAGTCTGCAGTTTTCATAGAAATTATCTAAAAATATCGCGATTTATCTAAATAAATTTTATTTGAATAAATCTTGATTTTGAAACTTAACTTGATCTTCCCAATTTAGACCCTCCCCCACTTTTTTTGCCTTATCTATTTTTAGTGGAACTGACTTGACTGGAATTTCAACTTTCTTTGCTTCAGTCTTTTTTTCACTTGTTTTTTGTGTTTCTGGAGCTACATTTTTAGCTGGAGTCGTATTCGATTTTGAAGATGTGTTTTTCTCACTAGTGAGAGCAGGTACGTCTAACTTTCCAAAGCTTTGAGCTACAAAAATAGTGGGATAACCATCTAGATAGCCTGACTTAACGGCTAATCCAGTCTCATCGACATTTGGGTTTAGAATATTGTCCCGGTGGGTGGGCGAATTCATCCAGGCGTTTACTAAATCTGGTGTATTATCAAAGCCATTAGCCAAGTTTTCACCTGCTTCGATATAGTCATAACCAGAATTTCTGATAAAAGTCGACCATTTTTTGCCGTCAATTGGACTAATGTGGGCAAAGTAGCTATTGGCTACCATATCTTCAACTTTATTACGCGAGGCCTCCATTAATTTGGGATTAGTTTTCAGAGCTGGTAAATTATTTTTGACGCGCTGTTGATTTACCATTTCTATAACATCACTGGCAGTATAATTTCCTGCAAATGCAGTTTTGGTCACATCCTGCTTGAAGGCAAAAATGAAAATGCCTGCGAACATGGCAAAGACTAGGAACACAGATACTATGCCCAATAAATGCAGTTTTCTACCCGTAAAGCGTTTGTATTCACCGATCATATTTGTTTTTGTATGATAAAAACCGCCAAATCGACTTTGCTTAAAATTTATTTAAAATATCAAATTTATTCCTCATCGGGAAAATGCTAGACTTCAATTTGAGCTTTAAATATATCCAAGATAAATGCAATTTGGCAGTTGTATTGTTAGTTTTTATTTTGGTTTTTATTTTTGATAATATCAAATGTAATACAAGCTTACACTAATTCACTACTCATGTCAAAATAGGCATTTATATCATCTATGATATGTTTTTTGCGAATTTTCTAGTTGATACCTGTGCTGTTTTTGCGAATTTCTTGATTTTGGGTATATTTATTTAGTGCAAAAATAATGGCAATTAAACCTAAGTTTAATGGTAGAATTATGTTTATACCAAACTCACCACCAGTTCGAACTAATTGCTGACCCATTTCTGAGACACCCAAGACTTGACCAGGCTTTTTAAGTGGTGCAATTTCACTTTGTTTGTCAGCGATACCAGCTACATTTTTTGCAGGCTTAGGAGCTGGTTCAGCATCGATTTGAGTTGGGTTTGTTTGGGTTTGAGCTGGGGCCGCTAGATCAAGTGAACTGCTTTCAGGGGTTTTGGTTGAAGTTGAAGTTGTGACTGCAGCAGCCGGTTTATCGGTAGATGGTAGAGTAACTGTAGTGCCGCCAGTTGTAGTTTGAGCGGTGCTTGGGGCTGGCTTGATAGTTTTGCTAGTGATAGACACTGTAGCTGTACTACACGCACCTTTTGAGTTGCAGATTTGATATTTAAAACTATCACCGTCTTTAAAGTTTGGATTTGGAATATAATTTAAGCTGCCTGCTTTTTGATCAACAATTACATTACCAACACTAGGGTTTTGGGTAATTTTCAAAGTAGCTGGATCCAAAACATCGTCGGGAGCTGAGTCATTTTTCAAAACTGAAATCAACACAGGGTTTCCAGGAGTGGTTTGAGCTGCATCATCTGCCGCAACTGGTTTTAGTATCACTGGTAGTGCAATCACAGTTCCAGCATCAATCGAGACATCGACTGTACTTTGGCTGCAAATCTTTTCAGTGTTGCAAATCTCATAAACTAGAGAGTCTTTACCACTATAGTCATTTTTGGGGGTGTAGCTTAGGGTGCCGTCTGGATTAGTTGTGGCGACGCCATTTGTAGGTGAGGTTTTGATTTTAAGACTGGTTTTATCCAGAGTAGAGTTTGTTTTATCATTCTCCAAAACAGGAACTATAACTGGTTTGTTGACTTGGGTTTTAGCAGTGTTTGGAAGCGCTTCGACAGTTGTGACCGCTGTTGTAGTTGTGGGTTCGGTTGGCTTGTTGTCAACTGGGACATCGGCTGGTTTGATGGTGACTGTGACTTTAGCGGTAGCACATTCCAGGGTCTTGTCGCAGAGTTTGTACTCAAAAACATCTTGGCCGCTAAATCCAGAATTTGGAATATAATTAGCTTTACCGTCCAGATCATAGCTAACTTGGCCACTTGTGGGTGAGGTTAATGTACTAAGTTTGACTGAGCTAGGGTTTTGACCACTAAAGGTATCATTTTTCAAAATCTCAATTGAAACTGGAGTATTTAAACTAGTTGAAGTGGAATCATCGATCGCGCTTGGAGCTACGATTTGATCTGGTTTCGGTGAAACTGTAACACTGACTTTGGCAGTATCGCACAGCTGTTTTGAGTCACAAATTTGATATTCAAAAGTATCGATTCCAGTAAAGTCATCTTTTGGAGTGTAATTTATCTTGCCATCGGTGATCATTGCGTTGCCATTAGCGGGATTTTTTGTGATACTTAGGCTGTTTGGCTCTAAGTTTCCATCTTGGTCGCTGTCATTATTTAAAACATCGATTGTGACCATTTTAGCTTGTTCTGTTTGGCTCTGATCATCTTTAGCGACAGGTGGAAGATTTGGTTTAAGATTGTAATTAGTTATAACTTCATTGCTTTTAGTGCTATCTTTAATCGGCTGATCCCCTTGTACCATAGTGTATTCATAGTCTAGATCGGCTGTATTTACAAATTTACCTGTAGTTGGAGCATCGGTTACTTTGACTTGGTAAGTGACCTCTATTGATTCACCAGGCTTGAGAGTGCCTACATTGGTGCTTGCATCAGATCCTGGGACAGTTTTTCCAGCCACGCTTAGACTATCAGTCACAAAACTGGTTTGAGCTGGAATCAAACCTTTTAAGGTTGTGTTGTCACTGTTTGCAGTACCAGTATTGGTAACTTTCATAGTATAAGTCAAAACATCGCCGATTTTAGCTTCATCTTTGTCGACCTTGAGTACTATTTCTGGCTTAGCTGCATTGACGTCGATTTGCATACCGAGCGCATTTATCATGTACACATCACCTGTTGAGTAGCCTTGAGCGTAAGCACTAGTTTGATTCGTTTTTAAAAGTGAAGAAATATCTACGTTGGCAATATCCCAGCCTTGACGTTTGGCATTATTACAGCTACTGGTTGGTTGGTTACTGGTTCCAAAACTTCCAGAAGTGTCGATTTTACCATTATCATCATTAATTTTAGCGGCAAAAAAGTTACCCTTTTGATTATTTGGACCTGAAAGTGCTGTGAGCCCAGTTTGTGTCTGGCCAAAACGCATTTGATCACCACTATAACATGGATCACCTTCTTGAGCACTAACTAGCAATCGACCTGAAATATTACCGTTAGTTGGGGTGGCAAAACCTTTAACCTCTGCCACATTACTGAGTTGATCTGGTCCGGCTTGCTCAGATCCGACAAAGATGCTAAGATTACGTGGTGGTTGTTTCAAGTCTCGATAAGCAATAGCTAATGTCCAACCAGCGTAGTTATTGTAAGGATTTGTGCGATCCATCGTTGCAGGAATATTACCAGCTGTATACATTCCAGATCCATCAGTGCCAATAATATCAGTCACGTTAGCTGTTCTGACATAAGCGCTAGATTCCGAAACTTGAGCGCTAGTAGCAGCATCTGGTGAAATTTTATAACTACCTTTTGGAGTTACTAAATTTACTGGAGTATCTAGTTTGTCAGTCAAATCCAAATCTTTGTATTTATAACTGCCACCCCAGATTAATTCTGCGTATAAAATTTCGCTTCCAGTGGGGATTCTTAAAAGTCCTGTAGAAGAATTTTTAGTCCAATCACTTGTAGTTCCAGCCTTGTAAGGTGCGTCACTAGAACTTTCGTCTGTGGTAATAAAAGTTCCGCAGGTGCCTTGTGGTTGTGCATCTGAGAGACATAGACTATTTCCAGCAAAAGTCAAAGCACCATTGGTGGTTTTAGAATATCTTAGTTTGTAGCCATCTTTTCCACTGACCACACCCAAAACTTGAGCTTTGGAGGCCTGGCTAACAAAAAAACCAATTCCAGCAAATAAATTACAAGTAATTACAAAAGCGGTAATAACTGAAACTCTTTGAAAAAAAGGCTTAGATTTTGAATTAAATTGAAAAGATTTAAACTTCGGTAATTTAGATTTTTCTGGCATATGTTTTGTTTATATTTTTGTGATATAAAATGTTTGTTTTTTAAAAAACCATAGACAGATTTTACATCCATTTTCTGGGTTTATATTTTGCAGAAATTTGTAGTAAAAATATCTGTAATCCTGAGTATAACACAGTGCTTTTTTTTTGGCAATCCAGAGTCTTGGTTTTCTTTACATAACCTAGTTTTTAAGAAAGAATTTGTGAAAATAATGCGAAAATAAACTGACTTTGGAACAAGGGTTTTTAATTATCAAAAAAAGATGCTACAAAAGATTGACAAAAAAAGGATTATGTAATAATGTCATTTCATTTGAAACCCAATAATTCTTCATTTTAAGGTGGCACAAAAAAACCTACTAAATCGAATAAGTCGCAATCGGAGCTCAATCGTAAGTCAGCTCCACAAGCTCATAGTGCGATATAGCCCTTTAGTTCCCATTCGCGAACGATCATATATAAATAAAATTGCCCTAAAGGGTGATTCTGTATATTGGATTGAGGAGATTAAAAATGTGTTAGTGGCAGCCGTTTTGATAGAGCGAGATTTTAATATATTTCTTGATGGAGTTGAAATCATAAATATTGGGTGTTTTGTGTCCACCAAACCTGGAACTATGGATCGAATTTTGGAGCATATCTGGCAAGATTTTCAAACGGAAAATATCTATATCTTATGCCGTCCATTTTTGGCTGACAGTTTGGGATTGGTTGCCCCTAAAAGAAATTTGGTGCGTTTCACAGCAGATGAAATACATGATGTAGCCAGCGATATCGCAAACTCGCAAACGCTTTACTACAACACCACCAAGCAAACTCTATTTCAAGCCATGATATCAAATCAAGTAAATTTATATTTGCAGTTAAATGATGATTCGATTGCGAAACTAAGTCAGTCTCATCCCGAATTTATCAAGCTTTATAATCAAAAAGTTTCTGAATTAATTTAAGTTTTTACAAAAATTGCTAAATTCAAATTTGTAGTTTTTTAAGAAGCAACAAAACTTGTTTTAGCCTTAATTCTTTCTAAAAAAAGACTTTGAAACCATCTTCTTGACAAATCTAAAATTTTGCTGTAGTTTTAAGACTGTTCTAAGCGAGTGTATTTTTTAGTTTTAGAGAAAAATTTTACAACTTGAAAGTTTAAATTATCATGGATTTGTAGCTCAGCTCGGTAGAGCAAAGGACTTTTAATCCTCTGGTCGTGGGTTCGAATCCCACCGAATCCACCATATATATTTAAGGCAAAAATAAATAAATCTTAGCAGTCGTAGCTCAGTGGATTAGAGCGTCTGGTTGCGGTCCAGAAGGTCGCAGGTCCGATTCCTGCCGATTGCACCATCCTTTAAGAAACCTCAACTACAAAAATTAAATCTATATTTACATTCCCCTTCCCCTAATAGGGAATTTTTTTATGTGTATATTATTTTGTCGCGAGCAATTAGCACAAAAAAACTGACCTAATTTAAAAATTTACAGCAAAACCAAATATTGAGCCCACTTTCTCCACTTCTTTCTCCAAAAACACCTTACTTGGAATGGCAGAGTATGCGATCTGAGTCTTGAAATAATAAAAAGTTTAGCTTTGCTTGCGGTGAAAGGTTTTGCGCAGCTAAGAAGTCCAAATGCTAAGGCAAAGTGGAAAATAAAAAGCTTTGACTTTTGATGAAAGTATTTTGCTTTAATGTTTTAGGAGTTTTGCTATTTGGATTTAAGCCAATGTTTCCACGAAACAAAAATCTCACGCTTATCTTTTTTCTGTCTTAATCAGTAAATATTTAGAATATAAGGTCATCCAGCCAACCAAAATGCCATTGTCAAGTATTTATACCACACGACACTTGACAAACTGCGTTTTTTGCGTCAATAAACAAGTCGAGCTTAGAAATGCAGGAAGTTAATCTTAAATACTAGTTTTTACAACTACTTATTTTCGACTACTTCATGCGTTTTATTTTATTTTTAGGCCTGTAGATCTAAGCTGCAAAATATTGTCTGTTTATTATTTTTTATTAGAGTCCGTGCTGTTTAGCTGACTAGGACTACGGACTCCTTCTCGAGGATCGGCTCGGTTCTGCTGATTTTGATCACTGCCACTAAAAATTGCGTTGACTCGATTGTTAATACTGTCTTTTTGCTTGATAGATGAGGTAATTTTGGCATCGGTATTGTCTATTTCAATTTCGACTTGAGCCTGGGTGTTTTCTAACAGTTTAGCGTTTACTCCAGGCAGTAGCTCCACATTACCATTTAAAACCCTGAAACTACCTTTTACCTGAGTTGACAAGCTTTTGACTTCTTTGATCAAGGTGTCAGTGGCTTGGACTAGCTCAGAGGATGAGTTTAGATTGTTGTCGAGCAGTTCTTGAAGCTGAGATTTGTAGTCACGTTCTTGAATCGCCAAAGTCTGCAGGCGTTGATTTTCAGCTTGGAGTTTTTCATGATCTACCGACCAGAGTGCTCCCAAAACAGCACAGCCACCCAATGCGGTAAAAGCCAATATTGTAATTATAGGTAAAAATTTTGGATTCATAGTAAATTTATGATTAGGGTTGATCTTAGTTGTGATTTATGCTAGCGTAGCTAATTACTAGTTTTTTGACAAACTGCCCCGTATCTATTTGACTATCTCTGATACTCTAAAATTTATGAACTTTTTCGACCTTGTCTTTTATCAGCCTAGTTTAAATGTATTTTACGGAATTTATCTTATTTCTCGGGATGTCGGACTAGCGACCATTTTTATGGCGTTTTTGATCCGAGCTATTATGTGGCCGTTTATTCGTAGTAGCTATATTACAGGTCAAAAAACTCGACAAATCCAGCCACTAATAAAGCAAATCCAAAAGGTTTATAAAGGCGATATAGTCAAGCAACAAGAAGCTTTAAAAAAACTTTATGCCAAATATAATATCAAAGCTAGTTTATCGGGACTGATCATTCTTTTACAGTTACCGATTTATTTTGCGCTGTTTAGATTGATTGAAAAAGTAAATAAAGGTGAGGAATTAGTGGGTTTGTACCCATTTTTGTACGGCGATCACCAGCTTCAAATTAGTAATATAGCTTTTGGGTTTATTCCGATTCAGGACAAAGGTTGGATTGTGACTTTTTTGTCCGTCTTGACTTTGATTTTTACTTTTTTGATGACAAAGTATATTTTTCCAACTGACGCTCAAAAAGGTCCAGTTAAAGAGAAAACAAAAGATAGTGACTCAGAATCACTCATGGATCCTGAAATGTTCAATAAAACTTTGCAGTTTCAGATGACATATTTTATGCCTGTGGTGAGTTTTGTCATCAATTTACAGTTCCCTGCAGGTTTGAATATTTACTTTTTAGGCGGTACTGTTTTTAGTTTTATTCAACAGTTTATTTTAGCGCGAAACCATCGATTGGACTCAGCACCTATTTTAATTGACGAAGAAATAGTCCCGAGTGAAAACCCAAACATAAATACCAAGCCTGAGAGCCTCGAAAATAGTGATATCATCGAAGTCCAAGCTACAGACGTTAAACCTTTCAAAACACCAGAATCAAATAAAAAGCCTAACTCTAAAAATCAAAGAAATTCTAAATTCTTTAAATTAAAGAAAAATAAAAAATAAATTTTTAAAAAGTGTCGTTTGAGGCTATTTGATGATGTTTTAGATCATATTGTAATAAATTTGAATTTTACCTATATTTTAAGTTATGCCTTTTGATCATTTTCAAGCTGGACGAAAAAATTTATCAGCTTGGTATGTTGCCATTTTGATCTCATTTTTTGTATTCCAGCCGCTACATAGCATAATTATTTGGATTGCTGAATTTGGAATTAGGATGCTAGGTTTAGCTGGCGTGCAAATAACTGATAGTAACGGAATTTGGATAGTTTTATTCATGACATGTTTTTTGATAACTCTAATAATTAAACAATTTTTTGTAGACAATCTATCGATAAATATCGACAAAGATGGTGGTGGCGGACCTGAACGAATGCTGCTGGGATTTTTGATAATCGGTATGTATTTGTATGTTTTCAATCGAGTTTTTACTGAGCAACCCATGCCAACTTTCTTTCCAAAGTTTGCGGTTCAGCTCTTCGGAGGTTACGCTGACTCTTTTACAGGTACGGGAGAAGCTTTCAGTGCTAACACTTGGATTATTTTGCACGGACTTTTGTGGCATTTAGGTCCAGTCGGTGTGTTTTGGTTTGGTGCTAATATGCAAAAATAAGCTTCCTCGCAGCAAGCTACTAGGTATTCCTAACGGAAAAGCTCACTTCGTTCGCCAAGCTTGTTATGAAAAGAGTGCGAAGCAAGCTTCGGGGTATTTACCCTCTTCCATAATAATATTTCTAAAGTCCAATATTTCATTTCACTCTAAACCAAATCTAGCTAGTTTTAACGCTAGGATGTGTACAGAAATGCACCAATTCAAACTTTCTAGAAACACATATAAAGTCTCTATGCTAATAAATTTTCAAGATAAATCTGCATCGGTAAATACAAAGGAAGCGTTTTGCCTGAAAAGATATTTGCAAAGGTGTAAATCGATTTAATGCTAAATTGCTACTTTAGTCATAACTTAGGCAAAAAGCAATACATCCAGCACAAAAAAAACCCAAAATACTGATGATACAAATAAGATTAATTCCAAATATTCTAATGTATAAATCACAAATTGTTTAAAATTATATGCTAGGGGAAGAAAATATATAAAATGGTAAAATTAATGTCTACAGTCATTGCAAATTTAAAAGTGTCGAAATCTGTGTTTGCTAAAAAGCAGTGGAAGTATAAGCTTTCCAAGCTGAGTAAATTTTTGGAGGATAGGGCCGCAAATTGGGCCGCTAGGAATGTAAATAGCTAGTACTCTCTAAACCCGAGGTGGTGATCCTGACGTAAGCAAAACCCAAGGCAAAGTATATTGTTAATTTTAGACGAGACTTGGTTGAAAATTCAAATATAAATCAATGCCAAAAACTCAACTGAGGCAAACGAGTTATCAAATAACCAGGCTTTTACTTTGCCCGTAGTTTGATTGTAGTTGTGCCGCGAGATATGCCGCCATTTTTAGTTTTTACCTAAATACTTTTATAAAAGCGTATGCCCGCAACTACACGTCTATATAAGTTTAGTTTGACTAATTTGACTCCAGTGCTTCGAGCCATTTTTCTCGCTCATCCCATTCTATTATTCCAGCCGCAGTTTGCATGCCTTGCTGGCTGCCCATAGCAGTTGAGACGATCAAAACTTTTTGATTTGGAAAGTCAATTTCGGCTTGTGATACGGCCAGTTTTAAAGCCTTAAGCCTATCTGGTTCCGTGATTACTTTTTTAGCCCGATTTTGTCGTAAAAACTCTAAAACCTCAGTTTCAATAATATTTAAATCGTCTTGAGCGTCGTGATCTTCGCTAGTATAGACTATCAAATCACTGATTTGAGCTGTAACCCTAGCCATTTGAGGTCGCTTCCAAATATCTCGGCCACTACCAGTCACTGAGAAAACATGCACGATTTTATCAAAGTCTTTATTTAGTTTGAGCTTATTCAAGGTTTCCAGCAGCTGTCTTAGGCTCTCGGTTTCGTGAGCATAGTCAACCATAATCGACAAACCTGGATTAATTTTCAAAATTTTACTACTTCGGTGTTGGCTTTGATAGATTTTTTGACCGTTTCGCACTACCCACTCCATGCGCCCTGGTACACCCCAGACTTGAGATAGCTTTAGTAAATCTGGTTTCAACCCAAGTTGGAGCATAGTCACCCAAGCAAAGCCTAGATTTAGAGCATCAAATCTAGCTAAAAAATTGGTTTCGGCTTTTTTACCCTGATAATTTAAAATCTGATAACTTTTGAGATTTTGTTCAATCTTAAATTTTTCGAGTTCGTTGAAGTTAAATTCTTTGAGATCGGCTATAGTTTTACTAGAATTATTGAAATCTATTAAAACTCGCTTTAAATCTCGGCGATCCTCAATCGATTTGAGCATGTAGTCTAGGTGATCAGCCTCTAAATCGGAAATAAAAATACCATTTAAGCGAGTATTTTGAGGTAAAACTGCTTTGGCTTTTTTATAATTTTCCAGCCCACCGTGCGCGTCGAGATGCTCGGGAAACATATTTAAAAAAATAGTGGCGTTAAAGCCGCCTAATCCAAGGTGTCGATTCGACTCAAGACCTTGGCTAGTCATCTCGATAACCGCATACTCGCAGCCATTTTGGAGCATTTGAGCCAAGGTTTTTTGCATTTCCCAAGTATCAGCAGTACTCATTTTAAATTTATTTAAGGTCTCGCCGCTAGATGTGAAACCTGAATTAAATTTACCGAGCTCGAAGTCGCCTTGGTTGACTATGGCTGAGGAGATATAGCCGGTTTTATAGCCAGAAAGATTTAAAAGTCGACCTAAGAAAACCGTAGTGGTAGTTTTGCCTTTGGTGCCAGTGATACCAATTAGTTTTAGTTTTTTACCTGGGTTTCCGTACACTGTGGAGGCTGTTAGGGCTCTTAGACCATGATAGAAAGGTCGAAACCGCCGTAAAGTTTCTGGGGTTAAAAATTTTTTAAGAGTTTTGATTGTTGCACCCTTGATTTTGACCAGCATATCCCTAAATTTTAGGTAGCTAATTCAATGCTGTCAAGTCGGTGGCATGGTTTACATCAATAATATTTAGGTGATTTAGAGGAGTTGTTTTGGGTTTTTTACTGGGGCAATTTTTATCTAGCAGCATCATTCTTGTAAAGCCAGAAAGCCTATTTTTGTGCTATTTTAGCCATTTTAAATTGCAAAATTTGACAAACTAACCCAGTAATGGTTTTTTTATAAATGCAACTTCCGATTTTTTATGAAACTAACCCCCACGATTATTATTAGTGTCATTACTGGTTTAGTGCTAGTTTCTGGACTAGTGTACGCTGTGATCAATCAACCGAAAGATTCTAGTACTACTCAAAACACGACTCAAGTCGCCAATGAAGGTAGTAGTGAAACCAAGCCTAAAACAACAGCTGAATCAAAATCAACCCAATCTACCAACCCAACTAACTCAAAATCTATGACTCCAACTCCCCCTTCAGCAAATGCAATTACTATGCCAAATGGCTTAATTATCGATGACACCTTAAAAGGCACTGGTGAAGAGGTTCAGAACCTTGACACAGTCACAATCCATTATACCGGTATGCTTACCGATGGCACAGTTTTTGACAGTTCTATCCCTAAAGGTCAACCATTTACGACCAAAATCGGTATCGGTCAAGTCATCCAAGGCTGGGAAGAAGGTATAATCGGTATGAAAGTCGGCGGCAAACGAACGCTGACTATCCCATCTGAGCTTGGTTATGGTGCTAGAGGTGCGGGTTCTGCCATTCCACCAAATGCTACTTTAATATTTGAGTTAGAGTTGCTAGCCACAGAGCATACAAAATAAAACTATCAGTTATTTCAGGATATTTATTTCTTGATATTTAAGATTTAATGCACTCTTAAACCCAATTAATTTCCCGCTTAAAGCGGGACTTTTTATTGAGCTAATTTTATAAAATCAACCTTAAAGTTAATTCTAGTTTGACAAAACCAAGGTGTTTGACCAAATTAAACAACATAACTATTATTTAATGGATTAAATCCGTAAACAATAATCTATGTCTGAAATATCCGACTTTATCAAGTATAAAACTGAAATCATTGAATTATTGGAAAACGTAACTCGCGGACTAACCCAAAACCTCACGGCAAATTTTGAATCTGAGGGGCAGCAGTGGCGAATTGGACTCGAGAGTGATGACAATGAAACTTTGATTGGTGATCAGGGCGAAAATTTATTGGCAATTCAGCACATTTTAAGAACACTTTTTCACACTCGTTACCCTGAAAACCGCACACATTTTATACTTGATGTCGCTGGATATCGTACGCGTCGAGAGCGATTTATAGCCAAGATGATCCGAGAGATGGCATATAAAGAGGTTTTGCAAGACGGTGCACAAATCATTATCAAAGGCTTGAATTCATATGAGCGCCGATTGATCCACAATTCACTGGTGGATTATAAAGGTCTGGAAAGTAGTAGTATCGGCGAAGGTAGTAACAGACGCATGATCGTCAGACCAACTACAGGTAGCGCCACCAGGGGTATCGAAGATGCTAAAGTAATTGATATTGAAAAATATGAACAAGTCTTTCGATCTCAAAATACTAGCCTTTAAAATATGGACACCGAACAATTAGGCACCTTAATCATCAAACTAAATCGCAACTTAGAGGTTTTTAGCTACCAAAATCGTGAACTTAAATCAATTTTTGACTCTAAAACTAACTCTAAAGCTGATGAAAAAATTATTTTAGAACTTTTTAAAAAATTTCAAGAAATCTGGTCAGATACAATTTGGCCACATTTAAATAATCATCAAAATCTGGCTATTATTTTTATTTTAGGGCAGAAAGCTGGTTTTACTGACGCTCGAGTGATCAGTATTTGGCTAAATAGTTTGGCTTTGTTTGAGACCGAAAAAAATATAAGACTTGCAAAATATCTAGATTTTCAAGATGATGTCGATAGCCGCGATTATCTTGACCAAAATTTAAATCAGATCCAGACTCAAATTAATTGGAGCAGTCATTTAGATGCTGCTATTTATACTCGAGAACCATCAATTGGGAAACACTAAGAAAATAGCCTTTGATGACAGTTAAATTTAAAATATTCACTGATTAAGGTGAAAATCGATCGTAAAATAAGCTAAAATCTGGATCAACTTTAAAAAAATTACATTATGTCTAAACTACTTAAATTTACACACACCGATGATTTTATAACTGAAATCGCGTATTTAATTGAGGAAAAAATCTTGGATGCCTATGATCGAAATGGCCTGGCTAGAATCGCTCTTTCAGGCGGTAAAACTCCAATCCCAATCTATGAAAAACTAGCTCAGAGTCAGGTAATTCCCTGGGATAGACTAGAGATATATTTAGTCGACGAGCGCTACGTACCTAGCACTGATCAGCTTTCAAATCACAAATTAATCGCTGATATCTTTGGTGCAAATCTAACTTTTGTGCATGGTTTCCAGACTTGGAATACTGATTTACCGATTCAGGAATGTTCACAAATTTACAATCAAAATCTAGAGTCAATTATGGATGACGAAGACGAAGATAGTGATTTTTTATTTGATTTGGTGGTTTTAGGTATGGGTAACGACGGCCATACTGCTTCACTGTTTCCAAGAGACGCAGCCACGCTACATGACACTCAAAATTTAGCTACTTTTAGTCTAAACACTACCGGCACTCCAAAAGAGCGCCTAACTCTGACCTATAAAGCCTTGCTCGCCAGCGATGATATTTATGTGACTTTAAATGGCGCTGACAAGGTAATCACTTTGGAAAAAGCACTTAGCGAAACAGGCGATTATTTCGATTTCCCTATTCGCAAAATCATCGATGATCACCAAAACACTACTATTTTTGTGCTAAATGAAACTGCCAAAACTGAGTAAGATTTTTCTGTTTTTTGGTTTGATTTACATCAAGTCTTTTGATGTGGGCTTGCATTTACTCGGCCTTAATCGTGATGGTGAGTTTTTTGGGTTGATTTTTAGATTGGCTGATCTAGGGCTTATTTTAGTTTTGTGCAGTTTTCTGCTCTCAATTTTAAAAAAAACAAAAGTTAAAAATTTTGACTTAAAACCAAGCTTAGCTTTTGCTATTTTGGGTTTGAGTTTGATTTTATACTGGATTTTTAACAACTTAGGTAAGTTATATATTTTCAAAACGGGATTTTTAACAATTTTAGCCTTGATGCTTTCGGTTAGTTTGTGCTATAAATACAAACCAAAATGGCTGCTAATTCTATTGCCTTACTTTTGTTTCGATCATATTTTAGTTAGTAGTACAGTCGCAGCAGCTATCTTCGCACTACTGGGAGTTTTTGCTCAGGATTTCGATAGGCTCAAAGTAACCAAAAAGTGGGAATCTCTTACCATTTTAGTTATTTTGAGTGTAAATCTAGCTCTAGCAATTTATCAAGTGGTGGTGGCTCGAAGCCTGGGGCTTGGTTGGTTGGGTGAGCCAAATCTAAGCTTGAGCTCAACTGCCGGAATTGCCAAGCAAATCATACCATTTTCAGGTCAAATTGTGCTACGCGGCTATGGTTTGATGCCGCATCCCAATATTTTAGGATTTTTGGGTGTATTTGGCTTTTTAAGTAGTACCGCTGGTTTTAAACTAAATAGACTTTCTAAAAATAAACTCAACCTTGAACTGTTAAATATTTTACTTAGCCTAGCTGTGATAGCTATTTCAATCAGTCGCATGGCTTTTATGGCTTTGACGATTTGGGGAATTATTAGCTTATTTTTAAAATATCGAGACGCTGATAAAACATTGAATTTTAAAAAATATATTTCAGATTTCACCTTGCATCATAAAATTTTTGTGGTCATTTTGCCGATTTTGTTGTTTGTTTTACTCGTTTTTAGTCTAGCCACTCGCTCCAACTCTGATTTATATCGCCTAAAACAACACGCTACTCTTATAGCCTTTATGCAGAAAAAACCTCTGACGCTAGTGTTTGGGGTCGGCCCTGGGCAATATCCGAGTCAACTGCGCGCAGCTCAAATCACCGAAAATAGCTGGGAGAATGAACCGTTTTATCAGCCTTTTGGAAATATTTTGATTGAATTTGGCTTGGTGGGTTTAGGTTTGATCATCGTAATAACTTCAAAAATTTTGGAAATTTTATAATTTTGTTACCAAGTCCAAAGCTTGATCGACTTGTTGTGTAGCCATAAGTTTGGCTCTCAATTCTGCCGACCCCGCAAAGCCGTTGATATAAATTTTAAAAAATCGTTTGAGTTCAGCGTAGTTTTTATGAGCCTGCAGATCAGATTTATAAAATCTCAGATGCATTTCAAGTAACTCCAAACGCTGCTCTAGAGTGACATCTTCTATATTTATATTTGGATTAAAGATCCAAGGATTTTTAAAAATACCACGACCAATCATGATGCCATCAAGCCCAAACTCTTGAATTTTTTGATGAGCCTCAGCTAAGCTCGAAATATCACCATTGCCCAAAATCAAGGTTTTATTTGGCATGTAATGTTCTTGAATTTGATCTCGAAGCAGGACTGCTTTACCGATTTCATCCCAGTGATTTGGGACTTTCGACTCTTCTTTGACGGTTCGGCCGTGCACAGTTAGTACACTAGGCTGACATTCACGTAGTAAAAACCCAAGCCACTCTTCAGTCTGGATCTGACTAAAACCAATTCTCGTTTTGACGCTCACGGGCATATTTCCAGCACCTTCCTTGGTAGCCAGCACTATTTCTTTAGCTAGATTTGGATTTTTAATCAAGGCTGAACAAGCACCCATTTTAATCACTTTTCGCACTGGGCAACCCATATTTATGTCGATACCGTCAAAACCTAACTCAGCTATTAATTGAGCTGATTTAAAATAATTTTCCGGAGTCAGGCCCCAAATTTGTGCCACGATTGGTCGCTCACCTTCGGTGTAATTTAGCCTGTGAGCGACCTTTTTTTGACCTATAGAATTTATACCTTCAGTAGAAGTAAATTCAGTAAACATCACACTTGGTCGACCACAAAAAGCCACAATTCGCCTAAAAGCGGTATCAGTAACTTCTTCCATCGGTGCCAGTGCCATGATTGGACCAGTGAGGTTTTGCCAAAAATTATGCATAAATTTAAATTTGAACTGATTTTGGTTTGATATTGAAAATTTTTATGATTTAGAGAATCTAGTTTCAGAGTTATTTTGTCAAAACTTTAAGGCTGCTGGCTTTATTCTAGCTTTTAAGCTTTGTTGGCCCTAATCCTAATCTAGATATTAAATCTAATTTTCCCTTTTTCTCTCATATTTTTCCTAGAAAATCACCTGGTTTAGAACATCTTAGAAATACAACTGTTTGAGCGTAGTAAAAAATGTAGTTCTCAGTTTCAATGTAAGTAGCTAGGTTTTGTGGAGTGAAGAAGTCCAAATACTAGGTTGGGTTGAAAGATAGAGATTGGATTCTTGATAAAAACTATTTTATTTTAGAGAATTTTGAAAATACGCTAAAAATACGCTATTTAAATTTGGTAGGAATGCACTCCTTTTGGGTAGTGAAAAAAATCTCTGCGGACTCTTTGCATAAAGCAATATTAATCAATCTCAAGACTGATACAAAGCTTGAAATTTGTCTATAGTGGTTAAAGTTTAACTTCTGAATTTAATTTAAAGTTTTCTCAAAAAAAGAACCAAAACCGCAGTCTTGACAAATGCAACTAAGTTGCTCTCAATTTTGTAAGACCTATTTTTGATCAAAAACACTTATCAAAAAGCCATCGAGCTTTATTGTATGGGCTCGCACGATTTTAAAGCTAAAGCAATCTAATATCAAATTATACCAATCCACTTTTAAAAACTATGTCAAGCCAACTAATCTCAGCTGTCAATAAAGTCTTGAAAGAAGCCGGTTGCAGACAATCAGCTTTACGCAATAAAATCTTGGAAATTTTAGATCTCAGCGATGAACCTATCACAGTCACGGCGATACTACAAATACTGGATAAAAATCGGCTCAACCCCAACAAAACCACGGTTTACCGAGAGCTTGAAACGCTTGTAAAACATAAAATTTTGTTTGAAGTCGACTTTGGTGAAGGCAAAAAACGCTATGAACTAGCCAGTGAAACGCAGCACCCACACTTGATTTGTAGCGACTGTGGCTCAATCAAATGTAGCCGCCTTAACATCACTATCGAATCTTGGTTAAATAGCTTTTGCACGCAAAATAATTTTAAAATGAGTGGCCACACATTGGAGTTTTATGGCTTGTGTGACAAATGTGCCTAAATGAAATTTCGATGAAAAAATGAATCTACTCAGGGCTATGCGTAGGTGCCCGTGCAACAAATAAACAATATTGCCAAAAATTATCCTAAATGATTACGCCAAGTAAGACTTTGAGATACTTACTGCCAGGTATAATCTGGTATTTCTGGCATAATGAGCCTCAATGTATTTACCCTCTACCATAAAAATACTTTTAAATTTACTGTTTTATGAATCAAAAACGCTATATTTTTATTTCGAGCTTAGTTTTAATCGTCATTTTAGGTGCGAGCTTAGTTTGGTCTAGAAAACAGCCTAATCCCCTAGTAAATCTAGCAAATAATGGTTTGGGCGATCAATCAAATCTTAAATCAGGCCTAAATCAAAGTGATATCAAAAGTGCAGATAAAATTTCTGTAGTGGCTAGTTTTTATCCACTGTATGAATTTTCAAAACAAATCGGGGGCGATCTCATAAATGTTACTAATATCACACCTCCAGGTGTAGAACCACATGATTTTGAGCCTAGCAGCCAGCAAATTGCTCAAATTCAAAATGCTAAAGTTTTTATTTTTAACGGTGGCGGTATCGATCCTTGGGCGGAAAAAATTGCTTTAGAGCTCAAAAATAAAGGTCTCCAAGTTTTAAATATGACAGATTTATTGAAAGCTGATTTGATCAGTGCCACTAGCGACAATCAAAATGCGGGTGACGGCTCTGAAGTAAGTGAAGGTTTTGACCCACATATTTGGCTAGATCCAGTTTTGGCTCAGAAAGAAATCCAGCAAATAAAACAGGTTTTGATTCAGATTGACTCTAAAAATGAAGTCTTTTATCAAAATAATACCCAAATTTTCGCTAAAAAATTAATAGATTTAGATGCTAATTTCAAGGATTCGCTGGCAAACTGCAATCAAAAAACTGTACTTGCCTCACACAATGCTTTTAGTTACATGGCTAAACGTTACGACTTTGAGGTAATTTCAGTCAGTGGGCTGAGTCCAGATCAGGAACCATCCTTACAAAATTTGGCTAAAGCCATCGAACTGGTCAAAGCTAAACAAATCAAATATATTACTTTTGAAACCCTAGTTAGCCCTAAAATCAGTGAAACTATCGCTAGTGAGACGGGAGCTGCAACTATAGTCTTAAATCCAATCGAAGGTCTGACACGCGCTGAAATGGATGGTGGCATCGACTACATAAGCCTAATGCAAACTAATCTAAATAATTTAAATACAGTTTTGGAGTGCAAATAAATTTGCTAAAATTGCTAAAACAAGTTTGTTAATTCAACCTGTAATGATACTAATAAAATCCTAAAATAATGATCTTTTCTAGTAGCAAATCTAGTAACCTTAACTCCCAAACTAACTTTTCACAGATTCAAGTGCGGGCTTTGAACTTTAGTTACGGTCAAAATGAGGTTTTGATGGATGTGAATTTTAGCATTGGAATTGGCGAGTATATCGGCTTGATCGGTCCAAATGGTGGTGGCAAAACTACTTTGATCAAGCTGCTGCTCGGACTTGAAAAACCTCAAAGTGGAAGTATTTTTATCTCGGGTAAGCCTATAAATACTTTTAAAAAATGGACTGAAATTGGGTATGTGCCTCAGAAAATGCTAACAAGTAGTCTAAATTTTCCAGCTACAGTCCAGGAAATCGTCCAAAGTGGACTAGATATTCATCTCAAACCCTGGCAAAAACTAACTCAAAACCATCTGAAAGCTGTCACTACCGCTATCCAAATCAGCGATATCGAACATCTTCAAAATAGGCTGATCTCCGACCTTTCTGGAGGTGAGAGGCAACGAGTTTTTTTAGCTAGATCACTGGTTTCTCAGCCAAAAGTTTTGATTTTAGATGAGCCAACAGTCGGTGTGGACACTAAAACTCAGGATAAGTTTTACGAATTTTTAAAACATTTGAATCAAAATCATAAAATTACAATCATTTTTGTATCACATGATTTGCCAGTGGTAGCCAAACAAACCAGTCGAATACTGTGTCTTAATCAGCGTTTAATCGAGCACAATATCCCAAGTGATATTTTAAATGAGGATTTCATGAGTCAAATTTACGGGCAAAATTTTAAATTTATCAGTCATGACCATATTGCTTGAAATTTTCCAGTTTGAATTTATGCAGCGAGCCTTTTTAGTGGGTACAGTTGTGGCTATTTTAGCACCGCTTATCGGTATATTTTTGGTTGTTCGCCATTTTAGCCAGCTCAGTGATACACTCTCACACGTGTCACTAGTTGGAGTGTCGCTCGGGCTTTTGCTACAGACTTCACCTATTATTTTGGCTATATTTACCTCGGTTTTAGCCAGCCTTGGTATCGAAAAAATCCGCCAAACTCAAAAGGTTTTTAGTGAATCGGTGTTAGTTTTGTTTCTCACTGGCAGCCTTGGATTAGCTACGTTGATAATTAGTTTGAGTAAAAATTTTAGCTCTAGTTTGTTTAGCTATTTATTTGGTAGTTTAGCCACAATCACCAGTTTTGAGCTATACTCAATCATTTCAGTTGCATTTTTAGTTTTTGGTATTTTTTGGTATTTTTTTAGAGCTTTTTTCTTGGTAGCTTTTGACGAAGATATCGCCCGAACCAGTGGTCTAAAAGTAAGATTTTTAAATTATATATTGATGGCATTAGCTGCTTTAGTAATTTCAATCTCAATTAGAATTGTTGGAGTATTACTTGTTAGTAGCCTTATGATTGTACCTGTTATATCAGCACTACAATTCAAATTAAATTTTAAAAATACACTTTTGGCATCTATTTTTATTTCGATAGGCTCAGTTTGGCTTGGCTTGATACTGTCTTACTACTTCAATCTTGCTACTGGTAGTACCATCGCCCTAATAAACCTAGCTTGGTTTGGGCTAATTTTTGTTTGGTCAAAACTAGGATGAGCCCTGAAAGCCTAGAATTAAATTAAATATCAAACCGCACTTTTTCAATCTTTCTCAAAGCACATCTCGCTTAAAACAAATGAGTACTCACCTGTTAAAGGTAAAAGTAGCCTAGCTTTCAATATATTTAGTGAGGTTTGGTGGCGTCAACGAGTCTAAATGTAAAACTGGAGGGTAAAATAAAAAAGTTGTGTTTTTGATAAAACTAGCTTGTTTTAAAAGGTGCTTTATGGAGATGTTCAATAGTTTTTTAAAAAATTATGAATTATGCCACAGTTGTAGCCTGCAAATCCGTCAAAATTTGCTCTTGATCCAAATTTTTGCCAATTAACACAATTCTTGAAGTATCGTAATCAAAGTCTTTTCGTGTGGGCACAAATGGTTTTAGAGATTTACCAGCACCAACCATTTGAAATAAGTATAAATTTTCACCTTTTGGTGTTTGCAATTTTAAAAATCCTTTAGCTCGAATCACGTCTTTTGGGAATTGAGTTTGGAGCCACAGATCTAGTTTGTTTGGATCTAAAGTTTTGGTTGTACTAAAAACAACCTCATCGACGTCAGCGTGCTCGTGGTGATGGGGGTGTTCAGCGTGGTGATGTTCGTGCTCGTGGTGGTGGTCAGCTTCTACTTTTGAGTCACTCGCGGTAAGTTTATCGATGGACCAAGCACCAGTATCAATCAAAAGTTTAGTATTTAAGTCGTCGTTTTTATTTTCCAAAATTGTCGCTTCAGGGTTGGTTTTTTGGATCAAATCTCGCAAACTAGCTAGTTGCTCAGAGCTGGCTTCGGCGATTTTGTTGATGACTATAATATCGGCAAAAGCAAGTTGCTCTAGTGCAATTCGGTAGTTTTTTTCGACCAGACCGTAGTTTACAGCATCGACCAGACAGATCACACTATCGAGATTTACCGCACCTTCAAAGTCGTCCATCGTAAAAGTCTGAGCCACAGGCGCAGGTTCAGCTAAGCCAGAGGCCTCAACAATAATATAGTCTACTTTTTTAGAGTCGAGCAGTTTTTTGACTGTGTCTTGTAGATCTTTACGCACCACGCAGCATACGCAGCCATTTGAGATTTCCACCATCTCTTCACCCGAATCCTCGATGATTTGACCATCGATACCGACCTCACCAAATTCATTCACGATCAAGCCAAATTTAATTTCAGGATTTTGCTTCAAAATTTTATTTAAAAAAGTGGTTTTGCCGCTGCCTAAAAAGCCGCTTAAAATAGTGATTGGAGTCATAAATGTGGTTTTTTTTGAGTAGTTTTTTAGAAAAATATCAGATTCTAAGTTTGAATTATTTGAATTTAAAATTGTGGGAAGTCTTCGGGCTTGCTCCATCTAATCACCAAACTACCCTGTTTGGCGTTGCCGCTAAATACTATTTTGGCCGCTGGGAACTTTTCTTTCCAAGAATTTAAAGCTTGTCTAAACTCAGCTGTGACTGGCTTGATAGACTTTGACTTGGTTTTAAAAAGGCTGCTAATCATTTTTTGAGAGGCTTTGACCGAAAGCGACTTTTCTAAAATTTGCTGCAAAATTTGATTTTGGGCGTCATGAGCAAAGCTATGTAAAAGTCGAGCGTGACCTTCTGTAATTTGGTTTTCACCTAGAGCGACTATAATTTCGGGAGCCAGCTCAAAAAGGCGAAAATAGTTGTCGATATGTTGCTTAGAGCAGCTCAAAAAGTCAGCCAGTTCTTGATTAGACCATTTATGCATTTCCTTGAGACTGGCAAATGCTTTAGCGGTGTCCATAGCCGATAGATTTTCACGGTGGAGATTTTCAAAAATTCCTAAAGTCGCCTGTTGTTTTTCGTCTAAAGTGCTTTTGTTTTTGACTACAGCTGGAATCGTGGTTCGCCCCAAAAGCCCGAAAGCCCGAAAACGACGTTCGCCACTAATTAGCTGGAAGCGTCCATCTTCGAGATCGATCACTGTAATAGGGTGAACTAGGCCGTGGCTAGCAATATTTTTAGCCAAAGCAGCTAAGCTAGCATCATTAAAGTGATGGCGAGGCTGATAAGGACTGGTGGTAATTTTTTCAAGTTCTAAATTTAGCAATATATCACCGCTGTCTGCAAAATCAGTGTTGCCGAAATAATTTTCCAAAAGTGAGTCGAGTTTTTTACCTAAAGCCATAGCAATTTCATAATATTTTTGATGGTTTTATTAAATCCTGAAACTATAAAATGGTCAAGAAAAGCCGTAAATTTAACCAAAGTCACTACATATCAGCTGAAACGCTCTGAAACTTTATCCTGCATCGACATCAAGAAACGAATTTTCTAAATATTGCCGACTAAATTGATAAGATTTTGTGACATTTATCCTCTATTAAAGTGATAAAAAGTAGTAAAATTTAAAAGGCCAAAAATTTTTCGAGCTATTTTCAGCTAAAAATAAGAAAGTGGTTTTAAGCCATAAGCCCAGAAATAGGCTTTAAATCTTCTTTTGAGCAAGAGCAAACTCGGATTTTAGATATTGATTTTTATTGGTTATGATTTTTTCCAAACCGGAAATGATGGTGTAGCGTGGGTCTGGATCGATAAAAAGATTGATATTGAGCTTGATTTGCAGATAGTCGCAAATCCGACCAAACATAACTCCGCCACCGCTAATTAAGATACCGTTATCTACCAAATCGTTGATGATTTCATCTGGTAAGCCCTTGATATAATCTTGCACCAACTCAGCCAAAACATCGATTTGCGGTTTAACCTGATTCCAAATTTCGCCATAATCTAGTTCCACATTTTTAATTCGATCTTTTTGGAGATCTCGGCCCCAGATCTGGGTTTTTGGCTTATCTTGGCTCAACAAACTCTTCAAATTTTCAATATCACTTGGTGCGACACTTAGTCGATACACATTTCGAATATAGTCTTCGATGATATTGTCGATATTTTGAGCCCCAAAACTGTAGGTTTGTTGATCTATAAAACCGCCTGAGCTAATAGTGGAAAGTAGGATTTGTTGCTGGCCAAAATGCATCATGGTTTGAGTTTTGGACTGAGTGAAATCAAAATTGTAATGAGTCGCTAAAGCTAGATTTTGATTGACAAATTGGATTTTCCCAAAACCAGCTTTGCGCAGCACAAAATCCAAACCTTCAATCTCACTTTGATGAGCGCTTTGATTGACTGCGATCCAGGCGGTCGGCTTGACTAGCTCGTACTGATCTAAGGTCTCGCCAAGCAGAAGCTTGATATAATTAATACAAAGTTTAAAATCTGTAAGATAACCATTTTTAATTAAAACTTGCGGGTGGTATCGAGTTAGACTGGCTTGGTTGGCGTTGCCCCAGGCTTTGACTTGGTCACGATCATCGAGCCAGACGGTACTTAAATACGACTTAAAGTGAGTTTTTGTAGACCAGGCGTAACAATAACGACTACCCCAATCCAGTGCGATTTCTTTTCCAAAGCCCATTTCAAGTTTCGGGACTGAAACTCCCATCCTTTTACCAAATTTTTTTAAAAACTGCAATGGTGACACTTTCTAAAATTAGACTTTAGGCTACAGCTTGTCAAACTTAATGTGACCAAGCCTAAGTTGTGGATTGGGTTGATTTGGACTCTAAAACTGGGTTTGACTAGAAACTGCAACTAGAGTAAACTGGATTAGTACAGTGGTCACAAACTTGGCTCCAAAGAAAATTTAAACACAGCACTAAAATCAAACAACTATGGCTAATAACGACTTATCGCAAAATCCAAATTTTAATCCAGCTCAAAATCCGACCCCGAACTTTAATCCAGCTCAGATTTCTGCGCCGCCTCGTTTTAGCCAGTCAGTCCAAGCAGGGACCCCACCCCAATTTCAAAATCCAACGCCAAGCCAATTTCAAAATCAAAACCCTCAAAATTACAACCCCCAAGCCAATATTCCAAACAATATTCCAAATTTAGTGCCACCAATTCAAGCTCAAAACCTTCAAGGCCAAAATAACTTCCAAAATAATCCCGCTAGCCCACAGTACCAACCTCAGCCTCAATATCAGCCACAACCTCAGCCACAACCTTACAATTTAAACGATCCAAATTATTATAATCCAAATGCTGGCTTTGATATTGGTTTTGGCCAGGATCAACCAGTCGCCGCCAAAGCTCCAAGCGGACCAAATATATTTAACAGATTTGGTAATCAGCTCAAAACTGCATCCAAACACAAACGTTTTGATGGGTTGAAAAAAAACTGGTGGATTGTGCTAAGTGGTGTTATTTTACTAGTTTTGATTGTGTCGGCGCTTTTTATGTACTTTGGTGGAAATAGTGGTACTGGTACTGACTACACAAAAGTTTTTGGAAAAATCAGCTCTGATGCTAGTGTCCCAAGTGGCAGCTTAAGCACCTGGAAAATCAACATTGACAACCGAGAAAACACGACTTTGGACAAAGTTAAGCTATTTTTGGATTTTGATCGCACTTTTACATTTTCTAGAAGTCCTTTAAATACACCTGATGCAGCCCAAGAAGGCCAGCCCTACGGTAGCGTTTACAGTATTGGCCAGCTCAAACCCTTTGGAATCGGCGGTAGCTCGGCTCTGATCACTATCGAAGGTAATTTGGTAGGCGATCTCGACACTGAGGCCATAACCAGCGGCTATCTGGAATATCAACCTGTAGGGGCTACTAAAAAATATAGAGTTGATTTGGAAAAAGCTGTCACTAAAATCGCCGCTCCAGAACTAACCATAGACGTTTCTGCACCACCAACGATTAAAAACGGCGTTGAAAGTGATTTGTATATTGATTTTAAAAATTTGTCTGATAAAAATATCTCAAATCTACGCATCAAGCTCAATTATCCGGCCAATAACGGCTTTAAATATATTTCCAGTCAGCTACAGCTCAGCAAAACCAGCGATGTCAAAACACAACCCGATCAAGGTGATAATATCTGGTTAATTGATGAATTGCCCCGTTTTACGCCTCAACAGCTCAAAGTCCACGGTCAATTTGTAGGAGTGCCGGGCGAGCTAAAAAAACTCGAAGCTGAAATCGCAGTCAAAGATAATCAAACTGGTGACTACAAGGTGCTAGCTAAAAAGGCCATTTCAATCACCATTACTGGCGAAGTAGTTCAGGTGCGCACCTATTTAAACGGTTTAGAAAGCTATAAATTCTTCAATCCAGGCGATACTGTCACTCTAAAAGTAGCCTATAAAAATACCTCAACTAGAAATCTAGAAGATGTTAAAATTTTGGCTTGGATCGACGACACGGCTGATATTTTAGATCTTTCTACGGTAGCATTTACTGGTGGCGACAAAGGCAATTTCAATAATGGCAAACTAGAATGGCGACAACAAGGTGCGCCGCAGCTACAACTCATCCCACCAAATGGGTCAGGCGAGCTCAGCTTTAGTGTCAAAGTCAAAGAAGGTAAAAGTTTCCTAAGTGGCAAACCTCAATCCCAGTTTACACTTCGACCGCGAGCTATTTTCAATGCCATTGCTACCGAATCTGTAGCTGTGGTCGGCGACGAGTACAAAGCTTTAGGTGATTTAAAATTTGCTGCCAAATCTGAACGTCAAACCAAAATCCAACCCAACAAAAACGACCCAAATTTAAGTCAGGTCGACTACACTCAGCTACAAGTCGGTGTGCCAGCGAGCTATATCATCACTTGGAACCTAAGCACCGCTCAAAATCAAGTCAATCGCGTCAAAGTCCGCACTAAATCTGGCTTACCACCTACAGTCTGGGATCAGACCTCTGTGCTACCGATCACTGAAAATAGCAAAGTTAGTTTTGATAAAGTCACAGGTGATATAGTCTGGGATGCTGGCGATCTACCAGGTTACACAGGACTATCGCTACCAGCCAAAAGTGTGTCATTTGTGCTGACTTTTACTCCATCTGAACCGCAAATCGGCTCTGGAGTTGATCTTTACGGTGAAGTTCGGGTCGAAGGTGTGGACGATTTTACGTCGCAGTCGTATCAGCTCAAAGCCTCTCCTGCCAATGTACGCTAACAAGCTAAATCCTTAAGCCCATCTATCCCACTCGCTTCTTTCCTTTTCCCCAAAAAAACCACCGTTTGCAACGGATAAGCCTCACAACTGTTTGAGTGTAATAAAAAGCGATAGCTTTTCTTATATATAGCGAGGTTTTGTGTGGTGAAGGAGTCCAAATGTCCAAAGGGAGTGGAAAATCAAAGGTTTAACCTTTGCCTGAGGTTAAATTTTTCAATACAGTAATAATTTCATTTTTTCGACCTAAAATTAAGCAAACTCAAAAAATCAAAATAATAATCAACCTAAAAAGGGACAATTTTTACAGTGTCTCAAAACTTAAAGCTTGACAAAAATGTATTATTTTAGAGTAGCTCAATCCATGTCTAAAACTTGGCGCTACTTGATCGTTGGGGGCATTGTTTTGGGGATAGTAGCTATATATTTTGTAGCTCAGATCCCAAATCAGCCTCAACCATCCAAATCTACAGCAAAAAACTCAGAAATTAGTAGCAAAACCGAGTCCGCAAACTCGCTAAACTCCGCAAATCAAGCACAAAATCCTGTCAAAACTGAGTCACTAAAGCCAGTTGTCTCAGTCTCGGCGCCGATAATTACGAGTCGAATGCTGTTTATGGGCGATGTTTTTTGGGGTCGCAGCATCAACCAATGGTCTCAAGATAGTAATCTCAAATATGCTTATCCTTTTTCGGGACTGAGTGGATTTGAGAGGCAAAAGTACGATGCTTGGATCGCTAATTTGGAGTGTCCGATCACTGATCAGATCAGATCTCCCGCTCAGCAAGAGGCTGGATTGAAATTTACTTGCTTACCAGAATATCTACCCGAGGCTAAAAAATATTTTGATATCTTTTCCCAGGCCAACAATCACACCGACAATATGCAGGAGTTTGATGGCTTAAATAGCACGCGAAAGTTTTTAGAAAATGCTGGATTCCAATATTTTGGCAGTTTTGATAACCATGACATTAAAGACGCTTGCGAAGTCATCAGTATGCCAGCCACAGCAACTCAAAATAGTATTACCAAAACCCAAATACCGGTGGCGATGTGCGGCTACAATAATGTCTTTTCGTTGCCAAACAAAGCGGATCTGGATGCGATAAAGGTGTACTCGAAGTATTTCCCAACTATCATCATGCCACATCAAGGTCAAGAATACGTGAGTAAGGCTGATAAATATAAGGTTTCCATGTATCGTCAAATGATCGATGAGGGTGCCGATCTGGTGGTGGGAGCGCATCCGCACGCTGTCCAAAATACTGAGGTCTACAATGGCAAGCTAATTGTTTACTCTATCGGTAATTTCATTTTTGATCAGCTCGGCAACACCACCGTAAATCGCGGTGCAGCTATAGATGTAACTCTAAAACTAGGTCAAGCAGATCCAAATGATGTGCAAAGCTCACAAAATCTGCAAAACTGGCTAAAGCTAGCTGATAGCTGCAAAACTTATAAAGATGACTGTTTGAAGCAGGCTCAAGCTCAGAAACTTGTAAAACCAGCTTTTAGCTTGACTTTTGAGATAATAGCCTCTGAAAATGATCAAAAAATTACCCGAAAAGGCGATGATAAAACTACTCAAGATGTCTTAAAACTAACTAATTGGGATGATAGCATGGCAGCTCTAGGCCAGAAGTAAGGCGTAAAATATGACTTTAAAAACCAAAGCGAAGTAGGAAATTAGAAAATCTGAATCCTTGCTTAAATTTTTAAACAAATTAATTTTATGATACATATCTAAAAACCAATAGCAAAATTAAATATTAAAAACCGTATCTTCTTCTTATCGTCATTTTTTCCCAAAAAACACCACCGTTTGGAACGGATCAATCCCACAACTATTTGATCGTAGCGAGGTTTTGTAGGATGAAGCAGTCCAGATGCCAGGGCGGACTGGAGAACATAAAACTATATATTCCTTTATCAGCTCATCCTAAATTTAGTTTAGATAAAGTTTAATCAAAATAAAAACAATCCCCTCTTTTTAGGAGGGGAAATTAAATCTTATGTCTTAAAGAATTAAATCGTCTTATTTAAGCTGTTCACTAGTTTAATTTAGTAGATTTTTTGTTGATTTTGCTCTTTCGAGTGTAGATTACAAAACCTGCTAGAGCTGCTAAGGTAGCAATACCTAGACCGATTAGAGCCGCTCCACCAGTTCGAGCCAATGCTACAGAGTCAGCCTGAACAGCCACTTTCTTTCCAGTATCAATGGTTGAACCAGATCCGATTTGGGCTTTGACAGGGACGCTGCTTCCAGAAGTAGTAGTTACTGGGACATTTGTACAAACTATATTTTGACCAGACTGTGAGCAAGTTCCGCCTGGATTGGTTCCGACTCCAAATTTGAAATCATTAGGAATTGACCAGCCGTCTTTTAGAGTTCCAAAACAAGTTGTAGGAATTCCGACTTTAACTAGATTGCTAGCTCCACAAACTAGACTTAGGAACGGATCATTGGCGTTACCTGTACCGATATTTGGGATATCTGCATCAGAGATAACTTTGTTTGTGTTTACTACAGCTGGGACTTCGACACCTTTAACATCGACATTAGTTCCAGTATTTGTGAGAGCACCGTTACCAAGTTTTGCTTTGAGAGGTTGTGATCCCGTCTGAGAGCCAGTAGGGACATTGTTACAAGTAATCACTGTACCTGAGACAGTACATTCAGAACTTAGTGTACCTGCGTCGCCGATAGCGAGTTTGAGTGGGTTTGCAGTATCCAGAGTTTTATTGGTAGGTAAAGTGCCGGTACAAGTAGTGGTAGATGAGACAGATACGCTATTTAAAGTACCACAATTAAAACCTAATTTGTTTAGATCGTCCTGAGTAATTGGAGTAGTTAATGGGATTGTAGTGCCACCAGTTTTGATTACAGTTTGTACAGCTGCAGGGTTTACTTGGATTTTTTCACCAGTGTCAGTTTTGGCTTCGGAACCGATTTGGCCATAGATTGGTTGGGATCCAGTTTGGGTACCAGTTGGTACGTTTGTACAGGTAACTGTTGATCCAGACGCTACACAAGTTCCAGCAGGAGTACTATCACCACCACCTAGTTTGAAGTCAGATGGAAGGGTTTTGTTTGTAGGTAAAGTAAAGGTGCAAGTTGTGGTAGTATTTACTACAGCCGCTGCACAGTTTACAGTTAGACCAGGGATATCAGCCGTAGTCAAAGGGCTAGATGTTACTCCAGGAGTAACTGAAGAGTAAGGGATGTTGTTTAGTACAATTGCTCTAGGTGTGCCACCATCATTTAGATTGACTGTTCCAGATGGGATAGCAGTTGCAGTAGCATTTACAGGAATATTGATAGTACAGACACCATTGGTGATACCTGTGCCAGTGTAGTTTGTACCACCAATTGTAGTTTTACAGGTACCGTTTGGAGCATTTAAAGGAGCTGCATTGACAGCTTTGATACCAGAAGTAACTACAGTGTATGGTTGACCAACAGCTGGAGTACCAGTGCCGCCTTGACCTTGAATAGCTGCATTTGGCGTCACTGATGGGTCCAAAACATCGTTGGTTTTGACATAAGCTGAGTTGATACGCCACTGAAGTGAAGCAATATCAATGCCTTGTGGGAATTTCACTGAACCAGCACCACTTGAAACACTAACTGTGGTTGGAGCACTAGTTTTAAGTGCAATTTTGATAGTCAATCTACTTGGAACAGAACCAGGTACATCACTTGGAGTACAGCCTGTAGCCGATGCTACACAAGTCATTTGGGGGGAAATACGGATACCTAAAGAGCCGTTACTCGCAGCGTAGACCGCAGTTGTAGGATTAGTTGATTTGGTTTGAGTACCAGCTACAGCAGTGTAGGTGCTGGTTTCGAGTGGATAGGTTTCTGTAATTGAAGTTACATCAAATAGATCAATTGGGTTAGCACCAGTAAGTTTTGGAAGTACTAGTTCGAAATATCCAGGCGCGGTTGGTAAGATATTTTCGTAGTTGTAGTTGTAAACTGCTTCTTGGTGAGGATTATTTAAGCTATCAGTATATCCTTGGCCGTTTGCGTCCAAGTCAGCCTGAGCACTAATCACCGAACCAAATGCCATCACAGTAGCTACTGAAGTAATACCTAATAATTTAATTGCATTAAAAATTGGATTTGATTTGTTTTTAATATAAGACATAAGTTTTTATTTTGTTTGTTTGAAGGCTAAATTAGCTTCCGCTCGATACTCCAAAACCTTGACACAAGAAAGCGTAGGTATTTGTGAAGCTATAAGTTTTGGTTGTATCACCGACTTTAGTGACAGTGACTCTAAAACTCCAATTCAAATCGATTCCACGAATTGCTTTAGTCAAAGTGGCTGTGCATCCAGATGTGGCGTTGGTTGGAGTGTATGGCACACTTGTAGCTAGCACAGTAGGAGCAGCTGCAGTGATAGGTAAAGTAGTCCAAGCAGCGGTGTCAGCTGCATTTGTAAACTTACGAGCTTCGATTTTACAAGTAAACTCACCACCAGCAGTGGCAGGAGACACGATTTCGTTAGTTTTCAAATTTATTAGTGAAACTGTTAAATCAGTGGTAGATCTAAAAAGAATTGGATTTGACTGAGAAGCTGAAAAACCCCAATCAGCTAGTCCAAAATTTTCAGTGACAGTTTGAGCAGAGCTAGAAATAGGTGCGCTAAAAGCAAATACACCTAGTGAAGACACAACAATAGAAGTTGCGACAATCTTCTTAAGATTAGATAGAGTCATAGATAAATATTTTGTTTTTGTATCAATACAAATATGTTTTTGTTTAGTTACTTTTATAGTATAAACTAAAGTTTATTTTTTGTAAAAGTAATTTCTTAGTTATTATACTTTATCTATTATATTATGTCTAGGGCAAAAGAAAAAACCCAAATGGGTTTAGTTGAAATGTTTCGTCGACGCGGCTTTACAAATATATTAAGCGGCACCAAATCCTGGCAAGTGTATCACATCTTTTATCATAATCACCACACCTAATAAAATCATTAATATAAAAGTAGCCGTGACTATCGTGTATTCAAGTTTACGATTTCGCTTGCCCGTAATTTTTTGTAAAATTAAAATCATAATTCTACCACCGTCTAGTGCTGGAATAGGTAAAAGATTGAAAATTCCCAAGTTTATTGATAGTAGGGCCAAAGTAGCTGCTATTCCCTCGAAACCAAAATTTACGAAAATTGAATTACCTTGGTTGCCGATCGATACTGGACCACCAACAGCATTGAAAATTTCCTTGCTTTGGGTTAAACCAAACAGAGCTTTAAAAATACCACCTAAAATCAGCAGTAGTGCAATAGCCACGCTCCAGACTATATCTAGCGAGATCGCCATGGCATCAAGCACATTCTTGGCTTTATAGGTGTACAAATGCACTGTGCCGACTCCAAGTTGAAATTTGTTGACTTCTTTGACTGGTAAATCAAACTTTTTTTCGGTAACTTCTCCAGTTGAGAAATCTTGAACTTTTAGATTTACATTTGTACCGCCAAGCCTTTCCAGCGACTTTACAAATTCAGCAGTATCACTAAATTTTTGATCGTTTAAGCTTAAAATCTTATCATTTCCTTTGATGCCTTGCTTCTGAGCTAAACTACCCGGCTCTACCTGAGTTACGGTCATATCTGTGCTAAGTGAGCTTCTTTCTAGCTTTTCAGCTGAAGCCTTAGACATAAAACTGAGCTGAATTCCAGCTAATGAAATCGGTCCGTCTGGAAATATAGCGGGTGAAATATTTACTGTTGATAAAAGTACAGTCAAAATCACGAAAGCTAGGATAAAATTGGCTATTACACCGCCTAGCATTACTAAAATCTTAGCCAAAAATGGCTTGTTGTAAAAAGCTTCAGTATTTTTGGGAAGCGCTTCAAACTCCCAAGCAATCAAGGTTTTGACTTGATCAAATTTTTCATCATCGAGCTGCTTTGCTTTAATTTGGGTTTTCCATTCCGGTGTTAGCACTAGACCTTGTGACTCTAAGAAATAGTCAATTTCCAAATTTTGCTCCAGTTCTTGATATCTTTCGGAAACATACTGTTCTTTGAGCTGCGCTAAAGCTTCATTTTTAAGAGTTTTAACCGTTTTAGGATTAGTTTCGGTGATGTTTTGATCGATTTGCTTTAAAGCATCTAAAGCTGCATCAGCTGCGTCACCATCGCCAAATATTCTCACAAAACCCCCAAGTGGGATACTATTTAAAGACCAAAGAACACCTTTCCATCGCTTACTTACAGCTCTAGGGGGTATCCCGACTCCAAATTCAGGAACTCTAGTTTTGGTTAGTTTAGCCATCAAAAAATGACCGAACTCATGAAAAACAACAAGTGGCACTAAAAGAACAATGAACCAAAAAATGATTCTGATTGTAGTACCTATGATATTGATGTAAAAGTCCATAAATTTTAAATTTAATTTGAATTTAGCACTGCTTAAAGTTTTATTTTACAATTGTCTCGTCAATTGACTCAATAATATCACCTTTCTGGACTTTGACTTTAGCGTTGGTTGAGATACCAAATTGCTGAGATTGGAAAGCGTCCGCCACTTTTTGTTTATTTTTTTGAAGCTCAAACACTTCTAAAACACCAAGTAGTTCACCTGCACGCCAAACTTGGAGATTTTTATTGGCCAAGATTTTACCGTCCAAAACTTCACCACCAAAAACTTGAATGCTGGCTTTATCACTTCTAAAAGTAGCCAAAACTTCGGCTTTACCAAGTACTGTAATCTTGACTTCGCGCTTAACACGAGCTAATATCGCTTCTTCGACCCAAGACAAAAGCTCATAAATCACATCACTTTGGATCAAGCCAATGGATTCTTTCTTATTTTTTAGCCAGCGCAAGGCTTGTTGATTGGCTGAAGTGTGAAACGCAATGATAGTCGAGTCTGAAGTTTGAGCAAACTGTAAGTCATTTTCGCTAATTTGTCCTACAGAAGCGTCTTTAATAATCAGGTTCACACCCTCGGTCGGGATTTTTAGAATAGCTTCTTTCAATGCCTCAAGCGAGCCATTTACATCAGCTTTCAAGACTAAATGTAAGTTATTAGAAGCACCTTTTTTATCTACTAAAGTGGTAGCATTACGATTTAATTTAATTTTTTTAATACTTCGACGACGATCTTCCTCAATAGCTACTTTTTCAGCTGATTTTTTATCGGGATAGACCAACATAACCTCACCAGTATCTATCAAAAAGTCTGAACCCAAAATACCTACGGGCTCACAAAGTGAAGCAGCTTTAACGATTTGACCCAAGCTATTTCGGATTTGCTTAACTCTAAAAAAAGTGTCGCCAACTGCCACATAATCACCAGTTTTTAAGGTATCTTTAGTTACAATTACCTGTGAAAGTATACCGAGCTTAGTTTCGACGTGTGACTCGACCACAACTGCTTGAGCTGGACATTCGATCTCACCTTTGAGTTCCATAACTTCTGACATTAGCATGATAGTGTCGAGCAGTTTATCAATATTTAGGTCTTGCTTGGCTGAAATTTGTACAAAAGGGACATTTCCACCCCACTCTTCTGGTACTAAGCCAAAAGCAGCCACATCTTGCATGACTCGCATAGCATCAGCTTCGGGTAAATCTATTTTATTGACTGCTACTATAGCTTGAGTTTTAGCCAGTTTTATACGCTGAATGACCTCGGTAGTTTGAGGTTTGACGCCTTCGGTGGCCGAAACTACAATAATTACGATATCAGCTAATTGGCTACCACGAGCGCGCATAGCCGCAAAAGCCTCATGCCCTGGAGTGTCCATGAAAGTAATTTTATCACCTTTGTAATCGATTTGATAACTGGTAATATGCTGAGTAATGGCACCAGCCTCGGTAGCGACCACATTAGTTTTGCGGATTCTATCTAGTAAAGTGGTCTTACCATGGTCAACATGACCCATAATAGTTACAATTGGCGGTCTCTTGATCACTACACCGTTGGCATTAGACATTTTCTTAAAGTCCATCGGCTTAGCTTCACCAATACTCAAATCTTGATTTTCGTCTATTTTACGCACCTCAATATTAAGCTCGCTGGCAATGATCGCAGCTGTATCAAAATCAATTTTTTCATTGATGGTCGCCATGACGCCGCTGGTTAAAAGATATCTCATAACTATTCCAACTGGTCGGTCGATACTTTCGGCAAACTCAGCCACTGTCAGAGTGTCAGACAAATAAATATTATCATCATCTTTTAAATTTTCAGCTTTATCTGGTCGCAGTATTTTGGTTATCTCGACTGCAGAGGCGTATGGAATACGAGTGTTACGACCTTGAAAACCTCTAATTTTTCTACTTACACCTGCATCTCGAAGATCAGTTGAAGTGACACCTAAAATTTTAGCTAATGTTGAAATATTCATGCTGTATGGTTTTATGAATTAAGAAATAGTGATAATAGGCTATATCATTATCCAAAATGAAAAGGTTGTCAACCAAAGTTTTACTTTTAAAGATTTGATTTTTTGCAAGTTTGTTAAACCAACCTCAAGCCAACTCCTTCAGGTTTGAGATTTTGCAAAGCTTGGTTTTCGGCACTAGTTAAGGTGTACTGAGTGATCACCCCAGAGACTTTATCTCGCCAAAAAACCTGTAAATATAAGCTTTCAGGTAAGTCCAGCATTTTATAATAAAAACTCAAAAAAAATCTACTTATAAATTCCATCTCAGTCCCAGATAAGCTCTGGCCGTCATCAAAATAATTCAAATCAGTGCTGGCGGACTCGGATTGAGCGTCAATATCGGCATCACTTTGAGTGAATTCTAATTCAAGTTCAGGCTCTAACTCGACTTCAAGATCATTAGATTCGGCTGAGTCTTGAATTGCATTCTCGTTTCCAGTTAGTAGATAATTTAAAACATTGTTGACTTTACCATCACGGATCGCTTGGTAAAAAAGTGACCCTAAAACTAATCCATCTTCTTGTTTTTCTAAAATTAAAGTCACTAGATCTAGAGCCAGTGGCTGAGCTAAAACGACTTTTTGATCTATGATAGTCTCATCTAACACCAATAAACGATCTCGCCAAAGTCCCGCCAAAGCATAATTTTCAAGCTTGGCCGCTTCCTGCATTTTATTTTCAATATATATTTTAACTAATTTAGTTTGACCACTTAGAATTTTAGCAATTTGATCTATTTTAGCTTTATAGTCGGTCAAATCCTCTTGTCCTTGACACACACCTTCGCACAAATGCAAGCCTACATACTCGCAAGGTCGACCACTGATTCGCTTTTCTTGGCAAAATGGAAAAATTTGGCGAACAACCCGAATTAACTCTGCAATTCCAACTTTTTTAGTGTACGGACCAAAATAAAGTGATTTGGGGTCATATTTTTGGCGACTCAAGAAAACCCCTGGCACCTGATCCCCCACCGTAACTCGCACATACAAATAGCTACTATCATCCTTGAGTTTGACGTTAAATTTTGGTTGCAGGCTGTGAATCAAATTGGCTTCTAAAATCAAACTCTCCTTTTCACTCGAAACTACAGTGTAGTCCAGGCGATAAATCTGACTAACCATCAAATCAATTCGTTGGCCGCGCGACTCAATCAATCGGTGGCGATTTTGAAAATAACTTCGAACTCGATGCTTTAGATTTTTAGCTTTGCCGATATACATAAGCTCATTGGCCGAATTGTAAAAACGATACACACCAGGACTGTTTGGCAGATTTTTCAAAGATTTTAAAACAGCTTCGGTCATCAATATAGTTTCTGAAAAAATTATTTAAGATTGCTGGCTTGGGTAGTGGTTACCACGTAACTTGATTTAAGTTTTGAATTGTAAAATTAGTGTTGTTGATTTTTAACATATTTGACAACCCTTAGTTAAATTGAGCATATTTATTGGGCTTTGGGATCGCAACTTAATCAAAGTTAGTCTCATTAAAACTAAGTTTTAGTGAATTTACAAAGCTAATATACGACTTTATTTTAAATAAATTATGACTAGCAAACCTGATCAAATCAAAAAATACATCAAAAAAGTTCAAAATTTATCTGAACCTCAAAAAATATTTATAGCTATTTTTAGCACAATTTTAATGATAATAATCATTTTCTCAGTTATAAATTTTTTAAATAACTTAATTATTTCTAAATAAACTTCCAAAAGCCACTTAAAATCAATCAATATTTTATGAATCAAAACCTGGAAGCTATCAGAATGTTTGTTTATTCTGGGATTGCCTGTGCCATCGCGATGTGGTGGGGGCCGTATCTAATTGAGCTGTTAAAGTTTTTGAAATTTTATAAAAAAACTGACAAAAACACAGATATAACTGGCAAAGAGTTAACTGTGACTAAACAGTTTTTTAAAGAAACAGATCAGCGCGTGCCCCGAGCTGGTGGAATTTTGATCTGGTTAACCACTCTATTTGTGGCGATTTTTTTTTGGATTTTACTAAAAATTAGTAGCGAACCAAGCAATCCAATTGCAATTTTTGACTTTTTAAATTTTGTCGGTCGTAAGCAAACAGTAATTCCCTTGGCCACACTTATATTTGGATCAATTGTGGGTTTTGTTGACGATGCACTATCCGTGTCTGACAAAGGTGGAAGCTATATCGCGGGCGGGCTCAGGCTCACTCAGAGACTGTTAATGGTGGTGATTTGTAGTCTTTTTATCGGCTGGTGGTTTTACTTTAAAATTGATTATCACACTATTATTTTACCGTGGTTTGCCAGTGGTGGATTGGCTTTACACCAGGTTTTTGTTGGCATTTGGATTATTCCGATTGTGATTGTGGTAATGCTCGGGCTTTATGGAAGTGGCATGATTGATGGTTTTGATGGCCTAGCCACGGGTTCCATGATTCCGATTTTTATGTGCTACGCTGGGATAGCCTTTAGCCAAGAAAAATACGAATTAGCCACTTTGATTATGGTTATCGTTGGTTCGATGATAGCCTATTTTTGGTATAATCTTAAACCAGCCAAGTTTTATTTGGGTGATACTGGTATGATGGGTCTATTGCTTTGTTTAGGCGTGATAGCTTTTCTCACCAACCGAATTTATCTTTTGCCAGTTGCGGGTATTATGCTGCTTTTGACCGAAGGTTCGGTAATAATTCAGGTTGCAAGTAAAAAATTAAGAAATGGTAAAAAAGTATTTAAAGCCGCACCTTTGCATCACCATTTAGAGGCTATAGGCTGGACTCGTGGGCAAATCACGCTACGCTACTGGCTAGTATCTATAGTTGGGTCAGTTTTGGCGTATTGGCTTTCGATGATCGGTATGTAGTTTATGATCAAACTAGTGATTATGGTCAGATAGCGGATGTGACAATAAGTCATTTTACATCGATATAGCACTAAATAGTTTGAGATACTAAATTCAACACGGAGGTATCGACACCGATTTACACTTCTAAAATGGAAACTGCTCCTATTTCAAAGTTTTGATATGCTTAGAAGGGATAAGAATCCAAACTTAAAATATACTCAAATCTAATAGCTCACCGTGTAGTTCTAGTAATTATCGTAAGTGTTTGTAGTATTTGTAGTTGGGTTATTTTTACAAAAGATTAAGCAAGCTACTACCAAAGCAGTCGCAACCCCGGCGATGATTTCCAAGGTGCCATTTGAGTTTGTGCGACAGTTGGTGCTGTTGTAATTATTATAGCTAGTGTAATTATCATAGCCGCCATAACAATAGCTCAATATTCTGGTAGTATACTCATAATTGTTTCGGTTTTTATCGCACAAAGTACTTAAATCACTGTAATTATCAAAGGAGTTGTAACAAGTGTTATTTATACCAGTTTGGTAGCAATCAGCGGCTTGTCTATAGTTATTATTGTAGTAGATTTGATTGCATCGAGCTAGATTAGCTGTTTCTTGATTTATTTTATTATTTGTACTACCCCCGAAAATATTACCACTATTGAGCAAGTTTTGAGTAACGGCGTAGTTATTTTTAAATTTTCCACAAAGCGCATCAAGCTCAGTATTATTTGAAACAGTGCAGGTATTACTTATGCCATTTTGGTAACAATTTTGAGCATCTTGATAGTTACCATTAAAATATTTTTGATTACAAGTATTTAACTCAAGTTTACGAGTGTTTATCACATCACGATTCGCATCCAAATTGGTGTAACTACTTGAATTGTAGCCTCTGGAATCATTTAACGACTGACTTAGATTATTTTGAAACTTGCCACAGTACTCCTCAATTTTAGGAGATTTATTACAGCTTTGATCTATGGCTACTTGAAAACAGTCAGCTGCTGCTTTAAAATCGCCACTACTATATTTACCAACACAAAAAGTATTGTAATATTGAAGTGATATGGTTTTATTGTTTAGTTCTTTGCTGCGTTCGGTGTTTTGTGGATTATCAAAAAGCTGACTATAGCAGCCAGCAGCCAGTAAATAGTTAGCGCCATTAGCAGTGCCATTATTGAAGATACTAGTGCATTCAGCTCTCTTGGTGGTGGTATCAGTAAAAACTATAGCCATCGACTGAATCGGCGCTAAACTCAAAAGTAATATTAAGAGACCAATTAAAGGTTTTTTTAGCTTGAATGCATTCTTGATCATAGCAGATGTAGTGATTGTAGTTTTGTAAAATATAACTTAAAGCAATCACGAGTAATCTAATTTGTCAAGACTTTCAGTTTAGTGTTTTAGCGTACAAATACAGTTACACGACCCAAAAAAACTCCACCCAAAAAGGTGGAGAATCTATACTAAAAAGTAGTTTTTAATTTTGAATACCTGAAGACTGGGTCGAACCTGAGCCACTTGTTCCCAAGTTTAAATTACCAACTAAACTCAAAGTAATTTGAACTAATGTAAATGATGCAATCGCAATTACCAAACCGATCAAGGCTTGAATAACAATTTTTTTACCTTGCCCTGCCTTAGTACCACTTCCATCATCGGTAACATATAGAAAACCACCGTAAATGATAAATAGTACTGAGATAGCACCTAAGATGTAAATCGCAAAAGTAGCAACATCAGTTATTATTTTTACTAATGAAGCTCTGGTGTCTCCACCTTTACCAATATTACAAAGTGCTTGACCACCGACACAGCCTTTATCACTGAAATCAGGGGTTGAACCTGTAGGTAGAGCGGCATAAGCTGTAGAAGTGCTTAAAATAACAGAGCTAAAAGCTAGTAACACCATAAAAGATGCTAATGCTCGAGAAATAAACTTTGAAAAATTAGTCATAATAAAAAATGTAATTATTTACGTTAACAGTATACAGTATTGTACGATTGTTGTCTAATGATAAAAATGGCCTAGGTCAAAAAGGTGATTTAAATCGCTAAATATAGCCTATTTACCCCCAATATCTAGATTGGCAACGATGCCAGTTGTGATAGTAATTATAGTATAAGATAGCATCACAATAACTAGCCCGATAATTGAATTAAAGACCATACCTCTGCCTTCTTGGGCGGTTTTTTCATCGCCGTTACTGGTCATGACTTTGTAGCCGCCTAAAACTATAAAGAATACCGCGATAGCTGCCGCGATAAAAATCATCAATCCAACAACGTTTGTGGTTAGGTTTGTGATGGTGGTTTTTCCATCACCACTAGCATATTTGTCAGTCCCTTCAAGGCAGGCACCTTCGATAAATCCAGAACACAAGTCAACCGGTTTAGCTGAGTCAAGACTGACTCTAAAAGTAGTAGCTACAGATTTTGGGTCTGTTTTTGAGGCTATTAAACTAGATTGTGCTAAAATTTGTGTACTAAAACTAAAACAAAGCCCTAAAACAAAGATAAAGCTAAGTACAAAAGTTGTAATTTTTGAAAACATCTGTAAGATAAAATTTTTGTTTTGGAACATTTTAAAGAGTATAAAACTACAATAATTTAGCTTACCATATCTGGTTTTTACTGTCAAAAGCTAGAAAAAGTAGCTCAAAGCGCTCATCAAAATTAGCAAATATCCCCAGTATTATCGATGGGAAAAACTTGCGAGATTAATTAAAGACCTAAGTTATGAATTAGAATTTGGTACAAGTCGTCTTTTTGGTTATCTTAAGGGGCAATAATAATATTTTTATAGTTATTAAATGCCTAAAATATGCCTAATTTCAAAAGTTTTTTCTTCTACTAAATCTTCATCCAAAGTTTCCAAATTTAATCGTAACAACGACTCTGTATTTGACATTCGAATATTGGCTTTCCAATCATCAAAAAATAGTGTTATTCCGTCTAAAAGGTTGTAACTGGCTTCAGGATAGGCTGATAAAATTTTCTCACAAACTAAATCAAAATTCAAATCATCACTTAGTTTGAAATTGCTTTCACCTGGTGAAGTGAAAAATCTTGAATTAATTCGATTTTGAATGCTCGCGACTGATTCGGGGCTAAGTGCCATGAGGCCGATAAATTTGACTATCGTAAGGCCGCCGCAGTCCATTCCACCAAACTCGCGATAATAGTGGTGACCCGATACCTCACCGCCGTATTGAGCATCATACTTTAGCATATTTTGCTTAAAATTTGTATGACCCACACTGGTCGGAACTGGAACACCACCATTTTCCAAAATAATTTCTGGAGTACATCGACGGCTTCTTTGGTCAAACAAAATCACTGGATTACCATCACTTTGAGTGGGGTTGAGGAAAAAATCCTCTAAAATACCTGTGGATAAAATCGCTACCATCGCATCACCTTTGATGATTTGAGCCTGTTTGTCGATGAAAAAGGCTCTGTCGGCATCACCATCAAGTGCTATCCCAAAATCAGCTCCTGTTTCTAACACTTTAGCTTGTAAATCTTTTAAGTTTTCAAAATCTAATGGGTCAGCTGGATGATTTGGAAAAGTGCCATCCATCTCCCAATAAAGTTTGATAAATTCTACGTTGTTACTGTACAGCGCCTCAATCCAATTCATGTAATACGCACCAACGCCATTGGCACAATCTACTACGATCTTGAGCTTTTTACTTTGTCTTGAAAGAGTGTCATTGACTTCCTGGATTCGACCTATTTTAGTTAGTTTAGCGATATAAAATTCTTTGATTTTAGCTTTTAAAATCTCATCACTCAAAACCTCTTGATATTCTGGACAAAAACTATCACTTTCAAGTTTTGGAACCACAAAATCTCGAATTATAGCAAGTCCTGAGTTTAAACCGAGCATTTGCGGCACTTGCTTAACTATTTTCAGGCCATTATCTTTGGCTGGATTATGACTAGCTGTGATCATTATTCCTGCAAAATTGTTTGTTTGGCAGGCGGCATACAGTAGTTCAGTGGTGCCTAAACCAAGTGGAACAGGCGTACCACCAGCATCTAAAATCCCCTGATAAAGACTGCTATAAAACTCAAGACTAGTTTCACGGAAATCATGCACCAGATTTACTTGAAGTGGTAAGTTTTCTGGTTTTAAAATTTTGTCTACCAAAGCATAGCCGGCCCAGTAGTAAAGCCTGGCATCTAGGTCAGGTGTACTTGCTCGGATATCGTAGGCTTTAAAGAACGAATTATAGTTAATTGACATTATAGGATGATGGTTTACACTTTAAAGTTTTGAAAGGGGGGCAGGTTTGCACAAGAAATCGGCTTATAGTGGTGAATCTAATGATCCGAGAGTAACACTAACCTCGACTGGATCGACGTTATACTCAATTCTTTGAGCTACTTTTCCACTTTCATCTTTGATCAAACTGGTCTTGCTTTTGAGCACACTTAATTTTACTGTGGCACCAGACTCATATTTTGAGATAAGTCGGCGCAGCGGTGAATCAGTCGAGTCAGATGCTCTGATATCTTGACCGTCGATACTCAAAATAATATCTCCAGGCTCTAATCCAGCTTTAGCAGCAGCGGAGTCTTTGTAGACCGAACCCTCTTCAAAACCGATCATAGCCCCATAATCTCTAGGGATCCAGCTGTTTTGTTTTTTGAAAGTATCAGTGATATTATTAGTTAAAACACCTAAATATGGTTTAGTTATTTTACCGTTTTTCAAATATGAATTTAAGGTTTTAGCCACTTCATCGGCTGGGATAGCTAGCCCGATTGACTGACCATCTTCACTTTTAAAAGTGTTTACACCGACCAGTACGCCAGTTTTAGTAAATAATGGTCCACCTGAATTACCTTTGTTTATAGCCGCATCAGTTTGAATCAAACCTTCACTAAATGCTGAATAGCCACCACATTCATCAGCTTCGCTACCAACTACATTTCTACCAATTCCAGAAACTACGCCAGTAGTCACGGTGTTGCGTAGTTCTCCCAAAGCGTTTCCTACAGCGATCACCTCCATGCCTAGCTTAGTTTGGCCTGAATTTAAGAAAGTTACTTTTGAAAAAGTGGTATTTTGAGGATCTTTAATTTTTAAAATGGCTAAATCTGTAGTTGGATCAACACCAACTAAAATTGCTTCCCAGGCTTTATTATTGTAGTCAGTTGCCAGTATTTGGACTTGATTGGATTTGACGGTGCATAGCTGTGCCACCACATGTTTATTGGTGATTATAAGTCCTTGGTCTGAGACGAAAAACCCGGTACCAGCTGAAATACCACCACCCATGACATCTTTGTTGGTTTGGACGCTAATCGAAACTACTGATGGCAGCACTTTTTCAACGACCTGCTCAGTTGGGCTCTGATTGGCCGGTGTGTCGCTGTATTTACTAGCGCCTTCTTTGCCCCGATTGACATCAAGACCAAATAAATTATTTAAAATTTTGTTGTCACTGGCTGGTGGATTAGCGTCAGTTGTGTTTGAAACTGCAGGAGTTTGGGCCGATTCCATCTTTGTAGTCTCGGTTTTATTTGAAATAACGTAGTTGAAGCCTAAATATTTTTGGGCAAAGTTTGCAAAGCTGCCATTTGGGTTGACCATGGCATAAATTAGTGATCCAGCGATACCAAAACCAATTAAAATTATTACAATGAAAAATATTTTGATCTTAGTCCACAGGCTCAAGCCTTTTTTCTTAGGAGTTTGAGTTGGTTTTGGCGTTTGAGTGGGGGTTGAGTTGATTTCAGTCATATAAAAAATATTGAATGTTATAAAATGCTGTAAATTATAGATGGGTTAAAATCTGATAAACAAAAATAGCTAAAACAAGTGTCGTGCGTACTTTTTAAGTAGTAAAATAATATATTATTTGAATTATTTGAAAATAACTTAAGTGCTTACTTTATAAAAAAAGTTTGATTTAAGTTAAAATGGCAAGTTGTCTGAGTTACTAGAATAATTAGTGCTTTACTAAATCTGTCTTTAATGTAGAAGTGCGAAGTATATTTTTTTAGGCCACTTACTCTTTTTCACAAAAAGACAAAACTCAGCTTAAAGCACAAATTAGAAATAAACGATTTTCCAACTTTTGTAAAACTGTCAACTAAATATTGTTTTAGTTAAGTAATACAAAACTTATTTTTACTTATATTTACGACACAAACTAGGTTTTGACTAAAAGCATTTTGCCTGTAATTAATTAAAGGCTACAACTTTTACGCTCATTTTCTATTATGCCAGTACAAAGAACCACACTTGGAACACCTCAACATTCCTTTGAAATTCCTGATTTGAATGCTTTGCAAATCGATTCTTATAAAAATTTTTGGACTTACGAGCTACCTACTATTCTTAAAGATTTTTCGCCAATCACTGACTCATTAGGCGAAAGATGGAATATCGAGCTTGGTCCTGAGTTCTATCTCGAGCCAGACACTGATTTTACTGAGCGCGATGCTTTGGATCGAAATATTACTTATGACGCACCTTTTTATCTAAAAGTGAATGTAAAAAATCTTGTCACAAGCGAAACTAAAAGCCAACGAATTTTTTGTGGTCGCGTGCCTTTAATTACTAGAAATGGTAACTTTATTATCAATGGAACTCAGAAAATCGTGGTTGGTCAGCTAAATAAATCACCCGGCGTGCTTTTCATGAATAAAGAATTACGTGGTAAAACATATTACAATGCTCGTATTATCCCTACTCGAGGAATATGGGTCGATATGAATATTGCTGCCAATAACGCTATTTACATCAAAATTGATCGTCGTAAAAACTTTTTAGCTACTCAGTTGCTACGTTTATTTGGTTATACTACCAATGAATCTATCATTGAGCTCTTTAAAGATGTGGAAACTGGTTCAAATATCAACTATATCCAATCAACTCTTGATAAAGATGCCACGCTCACTACTGATGACGCCGTAGATGTAATCTACAAAAAAATGCGTCCTGGAGATGTCGTTTCTGTAGAGCAAGGCAAAAAATTCTTACTAAGTTTGTTTAGTGATCCAGCTAAATATGACATGGGTGAAGTAGGTCGCTTCAAATTTAACCAGAGACTCAATCACACCTCTGAAGAAATCGATGGTGCCTATAAAAAAGTCTTGTCTCCAGATGAAATTGTACTAGTGATCAAAGAGCTAATTCGCATGAGCCACGAAAACTTGGTTCCAGACAGTATGGATTCACTAGCAAATCGCCGAATTCGTCTTGTTGGTGAGTGGATGTCCAATAGTTTTAGAGCTGGATTAGCTCGAGTGGTCCGAAATAGTCGTGACAAAATGAGTTTGAGTGATGACACTAACTTTAAACCTAGTGAGTTGCTAAATATGAGGCCATTAACTGTAGTGGTTGAGGATTTCTTCAACACCTCGCAGCTAGCTCGTTTTATGGATCAAACTAACTGTTTATCTGAGCTAGATGAGCGCCGCTTCTTTACTGCTGGTGGTCCAGGAGGACTTACTAAAGAACGTGCTGGTTTCGAAGTTCGCGACGTTCACCCAAGTCATTATGGTCGACTTTGTCCTATCAATACACCTGAAGGAGCTAGTTTCGGTATCAACACTCACATGAGTATTTTCTCACACGTGAATCGCATGGGATTTTTGGAGACACCTTATAAAGTGGTCAAAAAAAGTTTACTTGTGACTAGTGATGCCCTGATTGGTCGTACGGTCATAGCCGATGTCAAAGATTCGAAGGGTAAAACTGTGCTTAAAGCCGGGCAATTTATCACTCACGATTTGCTACATAAACTTCGTGAAGAGATGAGCAGCACTGCTGAAGTACAAGTCAGGCCTTTTATTAGTGATGAGTATCTTTTGCTAGATGCCAGTGAAGAGCTTAACTACACCATTGCGCAAGCCACCAACGATATTGATGATCAAGGTCACTTTACAACTGATTTTATCGGTGCTAGAAAAGCTAGTTTGCCGATTCAGTGTTCAGTTGATCTTGTAGATTTGGTTGATGTCTCAGCGAGTCAAATTTTGAGTTTGTCTAGTTGCATGGTACCTTTTATTGCCAATACCGAGAGTTTTAGAGCCTTGGTAGGCACAAACCAGCAACGCCAAGCCTTACCGCTTATTCGCCCTGATGTGCCTCTAGTAGCTACTGGTTACGAGAAAATTGTAGCTCGAGACAGTGGTTATTTGATTTTAGCTAAAGAAGCTGGAACCGTAATCCAAGCCAGTGGTACCGAAGTGGTAGTTTTGAGCGCTAAAGGTGAAAAACAAGTCTATAAAATGACTAAATTTAATCCATCAAATAGCTCTTCAAATATTAATCAATTACCAGTGGTATCAGTCGGTACAGAAGTGAAAATTGGTGATGTTTTGGCGGAAGGATTTGGTATAAAAGATGGTGAATTTGCTATCGGGCAAAATGTGCTGGTAGCTTTCGTACCATTTAAAGGTTACAATTTCGACGATGCTATTATTTTATCAGAACGACTGGTCCAAAATGATAAGTTTTCATCGGTGCATATTCACGACTTATCTATAAATATCAAAGAAACTCCACTAGGTGACGAGCAAATCACTCGCGATATTCCAAATGTCGGTATCGAAAAAATGCGCAACCTTGATGAAAATGGTGTCGTTCGTATCGGTGCACAAGCTAAACCTGGTGATATTTTAGTCGGTAAAGTTACACCTAAAGGCGAGGTCGAACTTTCACCAGAAGATAAACTAATCCGAGTTCTTTTTGGAGAAATCTCTAAAGATGTCAAAGACAGTTCACTGTACTTAGAGCACGGTCTACGCGGAAAAGTAATCGCAGTTAAAATTCAAAGTCGCGCTGAAGGACATCCCCTACCAAGTGATGTCAAACATCGTGTTACGATTTGGCTGGCTGAAACTAGAAAAATTCGACCTGGGGATAAAATGGCTGGTCGACACGGAAACAAAGGTGTTGTGTCAATTTTGATGCCTGTAGAAGACATGCCTCACTTGGCTGACGGCCGACCAATTGATGTGGTTCTAAACCCGCTTTCTGTCTTGGCTCGTATGAATCCAGGCCAGCTTTTGGAAATGCATTTAGGTCTAGCCTGCGAACAAAACGGCTATTTTGCAGAAACTCAGCCACTAAATGAAATCCCACAAGCGGTAATCCAACAAGAATTAATCCAGGCTGGAATACCAGCTGACGGCAAACTAGATCTTTGGGATGGTATGACTGGTGATAAATTTGATAGACCGGTAGCTGTCGGTGTGCTTTATCTAAACAAGCTACATCACATGGTCGACGACAAGATGCACGCTCGTTCAACTGGACCATACTCATTGGTCACACAGCAACCTCTTGGAGGTCGAGCTCAAATGGGTGGACAAAGATTTGGAGAAATGGAAGTTTGGGCATTGGAAGCTTATGGTGCCGCTTACACTCTTCAAGAAGTTTTGACTATCAAGTCAGATGACACTCGCGGTCGTGAGGAAGCCTATGCGTCTATTATCAAAAATAAACCACTACTGCATCCAAACATACCTGAATCCTTCCGCGTACTCGCAAATGAGCTAACTGCACTCGGTATCAAAGTCAACGCTGACGTAATCCGATCTGAAGTCAAATATGGTGACAAACGCTTGAATGAAAGACTAGCACTAACTGTTGATACTGGTACTCTAAAATAGAGATACTTACAGTCAAATCCACGCAGAGATACCCTTAAATTTAATAAGCTTTTAAAACTAAAATGCGACTCAAATTTTAAAAGCAAATTCAAGCTCAAAATAATTCCCCTGATTTAGTTCGGGGGAATATTTTTTTATAGTTTAAATTTTGATAGTGCAGTTTTCCTTACCAAAGAATAATTTTGTGACAATGAAGGAGTCCAAATGCCAGGGTGAATATAAAAGTATATTGTTATGTGGAATTTAGTTGTTAAGTTTTTATAATAAAGTTTTTGACGTGAGGTTTTAGTAAACTGCGACAATTTTAGTTCTATAAATCTGAGTTTGATGGCTTTGGGGATTGACAGAACAATATTTTTAAAAGTAGTTAAAATTTTAAAAGATGACAAAATCCAGAATTTAAAATATAATAGGAATGTGTGCCTAAAAACCTAAACAAATATTTTTTTGCACGAATTATAAATAAAAATAAATACATCCATTGTCTATTCACAAAAAATTAAGATTAATAAGTAAGAAATTTTTCCAAATCATTGTTAGTACAGTGTTTATCACTACTCTGTTTGGGATGACTCTTTTGACTAAAGCAGCTGACCCACTGACAGTTTCCGGGATCACTCCAAATAGCGGTCCAGCTATCGGCGGCACAAATGTTGCCGTGAACGGAACTGGGTTTATAAATGGGGTACCAATAAAGCAGACTTTTACGGGTGCTTACCACACTTGTGTTTTACTAACTACTAGTAATGTACAGTGTTGGGGTGCAAACTGGGGTGGTCAGCTAGGCTACGGTGACACTCAATATAGAAATAGTCCTGGTGGTAATCTAAATTTAGGTGGAACTGTGAGTCAGATCTCCGCTGGGACTTACCACACCTGCGCTCTACTCACTACAGGCAACGTAAAATGCTGGGGATATGGTGGAAGTGGTCAGCTAGGTTATGGCGATACTACCGACAAGCTTAGCCCAGGAGACAATATCAACGTAGGTGGGACTGTAACCCAAATT
>JAYUNN010000034.1:0-10912 GCA_043761585.1 bacterium | reverse complement strand
AACCTTTTATTAGTCGAATCAGTTATGTTAGCTGTAGTAGTTGTGTTTACATTTTGGACATTACCAAGCCCAATATCGCTTTTTGTGACATTGTGAGGGTTAGTCTGATCTGTAAGGTGAGTCAATATAGCCGTCCCATTAGATGCGATCCACAAGACGACCGAATCATAAGCATTTTTTAAAGCTGTTGTGAAATCATTTGTTGAGAGTCCTTTGCCTGTGACTTTGTCAACTTTTGTAGCTAATAATAGTGCTAAACTAATAAAATCAAAACCAGTCTCGTCATTTTTAACCTGCGGCACTAATCCAGCTTTCCCAGATAGTGCGGTCGATGGTGGCAAAACTGGAGTAATATTATTGCTGTTGTTTTGATCAGTTCTGAGCTGATAAGTGCCAAAAGTGTCGATGTTTCCACCGCCTAAATCAATCTCAATTTCTAGCACATAGTCTGTAAGATCTTGTAAGCTATTTGTTTGACTGTGAGTCAGTGTAATTATTGCAAAGTTAGTGCCGTCTATAATATTTAATATTTGTGTTAAATCACCCGATGACGGAAAAGCTGGTAAAGAATTTGAAATACTTGTTAAACTATCAGTTGTAAAGCCTTTCTTGATAACTACTGTGACAATCTTACCATTGTATTTTGTGCGATCTAGACTCAAAAGCTTTAAATCAATTTGATCATTCGGGTACAAAGAAATACGAGACTTGACATCTCGTGCTTGCCTTACTCTTTGTAATTCGATAGTCCTTGACGATGCCATATTTAATAAAATTATTTAATGATTTGAGTTTTATTTCTAGCCCCAAACTCAGCTTTTAGATCGTCGGTAGCTGGTTCTAACCCTGCAAAAAACCTAAACTCATCTTGTGTAATAAGGCCCATGGAGGCTGCTTTTAAGAGACTTATTCCATCTAAGGAAGCGTCCAAAAATGCTTTTGGATTTGGTAATGATAGTTTAAGATTGGGTGTTTTACCAGCTGCTTGACACCAGATTTCATACTTTTTTTGAATAATGTTTGTCAGCCAATTATTCATTGGTTGCACTTGCATTTGGATCATTTCTTTGTACTGCTGCTCGGTAACTGAGCGGTTTGGCTCTTTGTTGACGACCATGTAAGGGGCGATTTTAGTCAGAGCTGAGATATGTCTAGCATAAGTATCTCCCATCAGCAGAATAAAATCAGTATCTGGCTCAACGGGTGCAATCTCTGACGGTGTAAGCTCTACATCTATTACATGAACTGATTGAGTAGCGTCATTTAAAGATTGATTAATATCGCTAGATAACTGTTCTAACTCGTCACTGCTAAGTTTCCGATACTTTTTTAAACCGTCTCCGCTTACCTCGACTTTTAAAGGTGATTGTAATTGTTTTTTGAAAGCACCTGTGTTTTTGGCTTGTGCAAACTTTTTAATATCAGCGATGATCGCGTTAGAAAAATTAACATTAAACAAAATTGGCGGGACTCCAAAAACACCACTCGGATTTGCTTTGCAAGAGATCAAATTTTCGGGTTTTTCAATTAAGATTGGCTTACCCTTGCGGGGTAAGTAATAGTAATTTTCAACGGTATTTTTAGCCGTCATCGGGTTCGGACTTTTAGTTTCGATCATTATTCTCTCGGGAGGATAAAGATCCCATGCTAGCCTATTTGTGGCCTCATCTAAAGTGACAAGATTATCAAAAAAGTTGCCTTTGTACATGATCAACCTCATCATTTCCCATAAATACGATATATCTCCCTCTCTAAAAGTTGATAAGAATTCTACAAAATCAGGGTTTTTATTATCTTTAGATAGTTGGCCGTTTTTATCTCTAAGCATTATCCCATTTCCGACCACCAGTTTTATAAATTTATCTAACGATTGTGGATAATTTGGCAAAAGAAAATAAAGACGATTACAATCTTGAATAACTGTTTTTTTTAGCTCCCATCTATAAAAATCGCCTTTTTTATTTACTTTAAAAAATAAGCCAAACTCCTCATCGTTAAAAGAGCTAGTGTTTCCATAAAACATCTCTGCGAGAGGGTTTGAGCTTGGCATATTTTAGGCTTAATTTCTAGCTGTTTTTCTAAAATAGATGTCAAAGTTCAAGCTTCCCACTAAAGCCGCATTAGCTTTTTCACCATTTACAGCTGAGTTGTAAATGATTAAGCCAGCACTAGTAGCATCGTTGGCATCGTTGAATAACCCGTTGATTTCTCCGACTTTTAAGCCAATTGACGAGTCTAAATCGACATTACTTACTGGACCCGCTTCAAGCTTAGCCACATTAGCAAGTGAGGTTGTAACTGAGGCAATTTGAATCTCACTTGCTTGTGTAATCGTAGGAGTTGTAGTTTCTCGACCAGCTGTGACTAAAGCCTTGGAAACTCTGATTTTGTTGGTAATAGAGGACGCAGAGATAGCAGTTGATCCCTGAGCTTTACTAATAATAATTCTTTCAATCGTAACGATTTCGTTTGGATTGAGATCAAAAAGAGACTGGTAAGACTTATAAAGAACTCTAGCGTTAGCGTTGTTTGCTACATTTTCAGGAGCATTTAAAAGAGCTGAGCTAGCAAATCCAGTGCTTGCAGATTGATCGGTGTTGCCGAGGTTAGCTAAATTAACTTGAATGCTAGTCTTTTGTAATGTTGCACTTACTGATGACATATATAGGTATAAAATAAAAGTTTTTAACTCTTATACTATATCCAAAGCTAAAATAACCCGCAAAGCTTGCTATACCTCAGCTTCAATTTCAACCGTAAAATTTACATTCGCCTTGGCGGGCAAAGCTGTTTGAAAAGCAAAGCCAATGTTACTCATAGATAATGTGTGAGTAATTTTAGAATTTGTGAGTCTATTAATTTGGTCTTTATTTAGATCTAAGCTTAATATATCAAATTTTCCGCTTAGCGGTATGTTTATCTGGTCTGTTCCCTCGATTCGAAAAGGGATTTTTTCAGATAAATCCACACCGTCGAACCTCAGTGTTCCAAAAAAAGTACCCCCGCCCAGCGTTACGTTTGAGCTTCCTGAGATATAGATTTTATTAATTTTCTTTATTTTTTCATCAAATTTCAAATTAAAATTTTGAGTACTTTCAGCTAAGTTCCCAGAGTTGTCAACACTGATCGTGAAGTTTAGTGGAAAGTTATTATTAGATAGTGCTGGGGCGGGTTTATTATTTGATAGATTGATTTGATTTAATAAATCTAGTGTTTTGGGCAATATATTTTTGGTGCTTAAAGTACACTGATAAAAGTCCTCGCTAGAATCTTTTGTAAAATTGTGTGTAATATCTAATATATTGAAACTGCCTTTAACTTTTTGAGACTCAGAATTATTCGGGTCAGTGTTGATATCGACATCAAAATAGTTTGCAGGCGTTAGAATTTGATTTTTATTGGACTCTATATAATATTTAAAATTCTCAATCTGAATAACGGGTTCTAAGCCATTAATCAATTGATTATAAGCTTCATTGTAAAGAATATCACTAGCTGCGATAACATCCATAGGCGAGCTTGAGTTCTGAGTAGTGTTTTGACTCGAGAACTGTTTAATATAGACCCCATAGTTTTTTTGACTCTGCAAGTCTTCTATATAAAAAGAATCTCCATCTTTTTTGACTGTGTAACCTGTTAAAGCTTGAATATCTGAGCTAGTATTTTCTAGTGTCAATTTAGTAAAACCGCCCCCCTGGACAATGATTTTATTGACCAAAACCCCAGCTTTTTTATAACTAATGCCGCCAATTTCGGTTTTTGTTTCGAGTCCGAGTAAGTTATTATTTGTAATTGATATTTTTTTATTTGGTATGCCTAACTTGCAAACGTCTAACTGATAGTCATACCAAAAAAAGAATCCAAATTTCTTGGCTGAGTCCGCTAAAAACTCAAACCATGTTTGGTTTGCAAATTTGAAGTTTAAGCTTTTCCAAGTAGGCAAAACTCGTGGATCGGATAAGTTATAATCAACAAATTTAATTCCTGTGTTTGAGTTGTTGAGTAAATCTAGTAAATTACTATTTGTTGTTGTTTGATTGCCAGTCGTTAGTCTGTTCAGTAAGTCTAATTTCCCGACAAGCGGAATGTTTGGTAGTACTCTGCCATCCTTATTTTGAAGTTTTATATCGCCTGAATATCCCGAAAATAGCAATACTTCATTTTCAACGATTTGAAATATATTATTTGATTGATAGTCTCGACTAAGATCATCAGCGATAACAAGCTCAACACTATCAATATTCGAAATTCTAAAAGTAGTAGAAAGACTCGAGACTATCAAGGATTCACCATTTAAAATTATTTTTATATTTGACATACTATTAAATTCTAGCGGTTGGTAATGTTACACTAGTGTTGATGTAGTCTATACAAATTGCGGGCATAAAAGTTGTGCCGCCACCGGGCCCTTGGATCTGGAGGAATGGATAAATCATGCTAGAATTTGGAATAAACGGGACAGATGTAACAACTAAAACGCCATTTATATAAAATTCATAAGCTGTTCCCGTGCATTTAACTTCATAAGTATTGTAGTTTTTAACGTTGATCGGGATTGCAGCATTTGGAGTTGTGATATATTGCACTGTTGTGACACCGTTGACAACAACTCTGCAACCGCTGTTTGCCCCAGCCCAGTTTATGTTCGCAGAATTAGCAGTTCCTGAGTCCATAGAATTCAAGAAAAAATAAGCTCCGTTATTCATTGAATTTGTTAAATATGTGTCAGTCACGCCAAGTAGAATTTTTTGAGATGCACCAGCAGAGAGATTTTGTAAGATTGAGCAAAGCCTAAATCTAAATTTTTGCGATCTCACGGTACTGAGTGGCATCCCCTGATTTCCGTTAGATAGTTGAATTATGTTGTCTCCTGAGCCTGAATATGGCGAGTACCCACCAACGGTTATTACACCAGCGGGGGCGTCTCCTGTGACAGTGTTGTTGCCAGCTGCTCCTTTCCAATAGTCATAGTAACAAGCTGTAGTGTTGGAAACTCCTTCCGTTTTAAGCGTCCAGCCTTTTTGCGACACCGTAGCCCCAGTGTAGGTAAAGTTTAAAAGTAGCTCCCTGTTGAAGTTTGAGTTAGTCAGCCCATTTAAATTTGTTGAATTAAACACTCCATCAAAATCTTCAAACCAATCTGGTTGTTGAAGTTTATTCACTAGCAGTGCGTTAGTTTGAGTACTTGTTAAATAGTTATCAGCTAAATCTTTTTTAATTTTGGAAACCGCCCCTAAATTTGTCGGGTTTAATAGAAGTAATTTTTCATCTAAATAATTATTATTTAAGATTATGTAACCACTTGCACCGCTTCCAGTGTGCCCTGAAATGACGGCAAAACTTAAAAGTGGTGTCGCTGTAATGTTGCTACCAGATGTAGTTTGAGTTAGGCTTGTAACAACACCACTTACAACTGTACAAGTGTAGGTGGGCATTATTACGGCTAAGTTTCCAATATCAGCTCCTTGCGGGGTCGCTGTTGGAATTGGTGGAATATCATAACCACCACCTCCAATTGTAAGCTCAGCTTTTATAGCTATACTAGTAGCTGTTTTAGTAGCTGAGTTGTTTGCGATCGATCCTAATTTAATTGATCCAGCCGAATTATCCATCAAAGCATAATCAAGGGTTTTTTGGCTAAATACACCTTTTATACCTGTTTCGTTTGGGTTGTTTGAGGTGTCACTAGCGTGATTAGCTAGATTAATATACGGAATTCGTTCTTTAGGAAAGGGGTTGTTTCCAAAGATTTTTTTGAGTGCTTCAGTTTCTCGAAGCTGTTCAACTGAGGCTCGCATTTTAGTTAAGATATTCATAAAGTAAGTTTAAAGTTTAATATTGAAATTTAAAAAATATGCTGAAACTACTTGATCTGAGTTATAAGCTATGTTGATTTGATTTGTTTGAGCTTCTGTATTAAATACACCTTTTTCGACCATTGTAAGGGGTGTATCGCCCTCAGCGTAGCCATTTTCCTTGATTAATAGCAGTCGTTTTGTTGTTTGTATTAAGTTGTTTTCGAGTGCAATTTGCCGAGTATTTGCATTGTCTTTGAAGCAAAACCAGCCTTCAATCCTAGTGTTTTGACTTGGGTTGTCAATATCGGTTCCAGCACTCGTAACTGGACTCATTCCTAGCCCAAACACCTTAACTATTCTCAAGTCATTAATTTTGATAGTGCAGGCGGCCCCAGTATTTTTATGATCAATTTTAATTGACGCGACTGAATTGTAGTTAAAAATCCCAACTTCTGTAAACTCGTGTAAATACAATCGTACAGTACTCCAAATTCCGTCATCTAAGTACGATATTCGCTCAATCAAGTTTGTTTTGATATAGTTACTGTTATCAGTTTGTAAATACAAATCAAGAGTATCTAAGTTATTTAAGACAGATACTTTAAGCTTAAACTCCAACACATCTAATTTTGTTAAAATGGTTGTGTCTAAGTGTAGTGAGATATTTTTAGCACTACTTAGCGTGGCTGTGTTTGTCTTACTTGTATTTGAGGTGTTTAAAACTAAACTACTAGCGGCAGTGACAAAATCTGAGGTATCAAAGCTAGTTGTCCCAGTTCCTGAAATAGTGGCCGTAGCTGTATCAGTTGCCCAGACTTGTTTTGATATATATTGATCAATAGGATTCCAAATATTTGGAGCGTCAAATTCAATCAAAGGAACTTCTACTTTTTTCCCATCTAATAAAGTGATTTTCGGGCTTCCGTAGTTATAACTTATAGACTTGTCGTATTTAGGATATTTAAAGTCTGGTAAAAGTTCATTTAGCGGTGCAAAATACATTTTGTCAGTGCATTCCTCTAAAAACGGATCATATCCTTTGAGTGGAACTATAAAGTCAAAGCCATTGTCATATTCTTCGCCATTAAACTGCCCAGCCCCCACAACTACTTTGAGCTTATAAATCAGGTTGTCACTACACACTAGATATAGTGTGGTTTTAGTTCTGTTTAAAGATTGTAGTTTATTAAAATATAGTGATCTGAGTGATTTTAATTCAGTTGAATCTTTGTTATAAGCGTCAAAATAGCTACAAATTACACTACAAGCTCTTGAGTTTACCTTTGATTTAGTCTCAAAAGCAAAGGAGCCATTGGTAAAGGCAAGCTCTACATCTTGTGGTGCAACTTGAATATCACCTTGGAATTGGGCAAATTCTGGTAAAACTACAGATCCTATTTGAATTGGGCGGTATTTCATGCTAATTTGCTAAGTTTGGAAAAAGTAAGGCGTTGGATTTTGCGTTTCCTGCCATATTTCTAAGGTAGACTGAATCAGCTGATCCTGAGCCTGAGGATTGGATGTTAAAAACCTGCGTTATGTTATTAGTTGTGCGTGCTTGCTGATTATTGTATGTATTTTGTACATCTCGGCTAGCTTGATTATACATAGTGTTCTGATAGTTTTTCATTGCGGATAAGTATTTTTTTGTATCTTTTGCGTTGATTATCTGTCCATCAGTAGTTGGTGAAAAAAGTCGATTACGACCACTGGGCAAAAACATTTCTTGGCCTTCCTCGTTGATTAAGTAGTTTTCACCAACTGAGACTGGCCCACCTGTGGCTCTAGCTTTAGGTTTTAGGATATCAAAAAGTTTTTCGCTAGCCTCGATTGCTTGCCCACCAACTTTGCCTTCTAAGTTTTTTTTGACATCATCTATGGATGATTGTATTTTACCACCAAAAAGATTTATATAATCTTTTGCACCTTTTATGATGCCGTCAAAAACACCTTCACCCTCTTTTCTTACTTCTTTAAATGTTCCTACTAATTCGCTGCTAGTGTTTTTAGCTGCAATTACGGCTTGTACAAGGCTAGTTGCACCCTTTTTTTCTTCATCTGACTTTCCGGGGTCACCTTGTATTTTGGCGATCAAAGCTTCCAGCTCAGTGGAAGATTGGGCATTTAAGTCTTTAAATGATTCAATTCCAAAGCTTTTAATAACATCAAATGATTTTCCGTACGTCCCGTTAATTATTTGCAATTTTTGCTCTGTGGTAAGGTTCGTGTCATCTAATATTTTTGAGACACCCGCTGGAATTGTTTCAAAACTTGTTTTTAAGCTCCCCACGAAAAGCTGTAATTTTTCGTCACTTGTTTTTGTGAAATTCTCACTACTGCGAGTAGATTCAAAAAATGCGGTTGTGATCTTGTTTTGTATTTCTTGACTTGAGACACTATAGCTAGACCTAAACGTTTCAGCGGTTTTTTTGAATTGATCGTCTAAAACTTTTTGAGCCTCAATTTGTTTGTTAGCTATTTCTAGTAATTCTTTTTGAGCCTCAATTCCCAGCTCGAGTCCACCCACTCGGCTTTCTTCCGCTCCGCCAAAAATTATACCAGGTTTTTGAGCTAAGATTCTAGTTCTGTCTGCGACTCCTAGTTCATTTTTAGACGATTTGTCAGCTAGCTCAAAGTTTCCAGAGTTTGTAAATGTTGCAGATATGCCTTTCTCTTGATCTTCCTTAGACAGTTTATTTACATCAATGTTTTTGATTTTTGCTTGATTTTCATCAAACTCTTTCTTTAGTTTTTCAGCTTTTTTAGCCGACCTGTCAGCTAGTGGATCAGCTACAAATTCAGCTAGATCAGTAATAGCGTCGCTGATTTTTTTAGTGTTATCTTTGTTGAAAGTGCTTTCAATAAATTTAGCAAAATCTTTTATTGCGTCACCAAAATTCTTGATATTTTCGCTACTGAGAGCCTCTCTTGTAAGTTGTCCAAGCTGTTTTCCTGTATCAGAGAGTGATTTTTTAAGCTCTTTACCGTCCTCTGACTTAATAAAGCTTGTTATTTCTTTGATACCAGATTTTGCACTAGCAAATAAGCCCTCGGGGTCAACTGCGGTGGTAGCAAGCCCAGTACTTTTGTCTATTTTCTCATTGATACCAATAAATTCCAACCCTAGCTTTTGAGTCTGAGTTTGTAAGTTTTCAAATTGCACTGGGAATGAGTCGCTTGCTGCTTGTCCTAAGCCCTCAAATCCTTTATTTTTGTTGACCTGTTCCAATATTTGGACTAATTGGTCAGAACCAAATTGTGCTAAGAAGTTGCCTTGACTGCCTGATTTATCAATAGTTTTTGCTTTTTTATCGACTTGCAAAGCGGCTTTCTCAAAATCAGTTTTAGAGATGCCAAAGTTTTCTTTGATAGAGTTGAAATCACCTTGTTTAAGCTCAGTTAAAGATCTCAAAGCGTCTTTAAAGTCTGCGTTTGGTTCAGATTGCAATAAGTCATCTAATACCCTGACTGTTTTCTCAAACTTGTCTGGATTATCAGCAAAACCTTGTAGGCCCAGCCTGCTTGAGGCGGTTATAAGCTGTGATTGATTTAGAGAGCTGGTCTCATCGACTTTGTTAATACGTGTAAAAAGCTTTGAGTTGCGATCTGCTGCCTGTTTCCTAATTTCCCCTGGTGTTAGTTCAGATAACCCATCAATTTTTCTTTGACTGTTGATTTTACTAAGTTCATCAACTAAAGCCTTTCCTTGTGCTGACAAAATTTTAGTGGACCCACCACCTCCACCGCTCGAGCTGATGGATATTCTGTCGACTTTGTCTTGTATTGCAATTATTTGATCTTCTAATTTTGAGGTGTCAAACTCAAGCTTAATTTTCTTTGCTTCAAGTTCGGTTTTAAGCTGCTCAACCTTTGTTTTTTGAGTTTCGATTTGATCTTCTAAATTGTTTTTATCTTGATTTGCTTGAGCTTTTTTCAGGTCTAAGACTTTTTGCTCATTGTCTATTTCATCCTGCTTAGCATCTTGTAGTGACTTAGCTTTGTCGATTTCAATTGAGATTGTTTCTCTGATTGTGTCTCGCTTAATGTTAAGATCTGTCTGTTCAGCTCTGAGAGCTTCTTGTCTGTCATTAATTGCTTGTAGCTCTCCTTGATTAGCTTTTTTGTTATCGTTTAAAACATTTTCTTTCTTTTGTAATGTGTTGATTTCGGTTCTGATTTCAAGCTCTCGTTGCTTAATCTGCCTCAGCTCTGGCTTGTTAGCTATATTTAAGTCATCTTCTTTCTTTTTAAGCTCATTATCAAGTTGCCCTTGTTTTTGATCAATTTTCTCCTGTTCTTTCTTGATCTCTTTGTCAGTTGCTTTGATTTTGTCCTCGATAGATTTTATAATTTTTTCAGTAGAGTCTATAGTTCTTTGATCCTGCTCAAGTAAAACTTTCGACTCCCTGCCTAAGTCTCGTTTAGAGTCTTTAAGCTTATCAAGCTCAGATCTCAGCCCTTTTGTAGCTCCAGCTACTCCACCCCTGGCTTTTGCGTCTTCATAGAGTGAAGCAGTGCTAACACCTCTTGCTTCAGCAAGCTGGTCTATACTGACTTTGCCTTGTTTAGCTGATACAGCTAGATCATTTTGCCTGTTTACAAAAGCTTTTGACGTAGAGTCTAAGACAATTAGCTGTTTTTCTAGTTGCCCACCAGCCGCAAAAAGATCCCCAGCCCCACCTTTTATGGCTCCTAACGTGCTAGCAATCGCTCCCAAGCCAATTTCTGAGAACTTTAGAATAAGGCCTGTCGCAGTTATGCTTTTAATTCCTTGTAGTTTTTGATTAATTGCGTCTAATTCACGAGTTGCTAAACTATTGTTTATTTTGACAGTTATCGGCTCCCTTGCTGTGCTTGAGACTTTGACCACTTCTTTTTCGATTGTTTTGAGACTATTTTCTAATTCTTTGATTTTAGAGACATCAGTTTTTATATCAATTCCTTGTTTTGATAAAGCAAGTAGATCAGATTTTGAATCTTCGATTGCTTTTTGTAGTGTTTTGATTTCACTAATTTCAACTTTTGGACTTATTTTTAATGCTGCTACAGAGTTTTGCAGATCGCTAAATTTTGTGTTGGTGTCCTTAATTGATAGGTTTATTTGATTAAATATA
>JAYUNN010000033.1:0-30039 GCA_043761585.1 bacterium | reverse complement strand
GTGATACCAGGTTTGATATTTAAGACCTTAAAATCACCTTGCTGGTACTTGGCTACTTCACGAGGCTGGTGCGGTCGCGGGCCGACTACCGACATATTTCCGATCAAAATATTGAAAAACTGCGGCAATTCGTCCAGTGACGTCTTTTCTAAAAATCTACCAAAAGGCGTATTTCTAGGATCGTTGCCGACTTTATAGAGTGGACCGTCGTCTTTTTTAAGATTTAGTTTGGCGATTAGCTCTTTTTCTATTTGCAGAGCTTCGAGATTGGCTTCAGTGACATTAAACTCGGTTTTTAGACGGGCAAATTTCCACATTTTAAAAGTCTTACCATCGGGCCCGACTCGCTCCGAGAGATAAAAGACAGGGCTATCATTTTGGATCAAAAGGCCGAGTGCAATCAAAATATACAGCCACGAAAAAACCGTGATAAATGTAATGGCAAAAACCAAATCAAATAAGCGTTTGATTACTACCCACCAGCCGTCGAGTTTGGTGTACTTTAACTCCAAAAATAGCTGGCCTGCCACCACTACTTGACTCGTGCCGTAGATATTGTAAATATCGCTAATAGTCGGAATAAACAAAAAACTAACTTTGTAAGTCTCACACAGATTTACCAGCTTTAATTCCAGTTGATTATAGTCATTTTTATCAAGTAGTAAGATTTGCTGGATTTTATGCGACTTGATTTTGGTTTCCAATATTTCCAGGACTTCGGGCGTGAGCCTGCGATATTCCTCAATTTTACCCACATATGAGCTGAGTTTATACTTTTCTCGGATCTGAGCTCGGATATTATTGTAGCTTTTATTTGAACCCAAAATTACGATATTTTCTTTATTTAGCCCAAAAAAGTTTAAAATGGCGTAAAAACCAGTTAAAATGATGCGGCCCATCAGAACTGTATAAAGCACTATCACTCCACCAACACCCAAAATAAAGCGGCTCACTGGAATTCCATCGCTTAAAATATCGCGATTATATTCGTTGAAAAACAGATAATTGATCAAAAAACTATTGGCAATCAAAGTACCAATCACTAATTTTATCAAGATTTGCCACCAGCTGAGTCTGGCTCGAAGGGTATAAGCGCCTAAAATGGCGTACAGCAATACGGTAAATAAGGCAAAAATTATCGAATAAAACAAATAATCTGCTCCAAAAATTCTTTTATTACCGTCAAAATTGGAGTCAAACCAGCTGTAGCGAATCAAATATACCAAAATGCTGCCAAAAACAACCATCAAAAAATCAACTACTGGCAAAATCGCCACTTTCCAGATTTGCTTATAATTAGACATAATTTAAATTCAATTTTTACCCATTTTTATATTCAAATTCTTTATCAAATTTCTCGTTAAATCTCTTACCAAATTTTTGTCGGACTCGCTGATGATTTTGAGCTATATGTTTGACAGATGTCAAATAAGTGTTCTAGATTGAGATATAATTCACTTTTTTGTTCTTTTTTTCTTTCTACAAATTTATGCTTACAGTTGGCTTAGTCGGACTCCCAAACGCTGGAAAATCAACCCTTTTTAACCTTTTAACCAAAAGAAGCGTCCCAGCCGAAAATTTCCCTTTTTGTACTATCGATCCAAACACTGGTATAGTCGAAGTACCTGATCAGCGAGTGGCTGATTTAGCAAATATTTACAGCTCAGACAAGCAAATTCGAGCTGCGATTGAGTTTAAAGATATCGCAGGCTTGGTCAAAAATGCCGCAAGTGGTGCCGGATTAGGAAATCAGTTTTTGAGCCATATTCGTGAGGCAGATATGATTTTGATGGTAATTCGGTCCTTTGAGCACGCTGATGTGATCCACGTCGAAAACCGTGTCAATCCTCAAGACGATGAGGATATTTTAAATCTAGAATTGATTTTATCAGATGTGAAATTTTTAGAAAAATATATCCAAAACTTGGAAAAAGACAACAAAAAAGGGTCGGATAAACTAGCCAGTGAAAAACTAGAAATCTCGCAACAAATCGCCAAAATTTTAGCAAGTGATCGACCAGCTCGGATTTTTGAGATGGACAAAAGTGCTGATCCAGATCTGCTAAAGTGGCGTAAAAGTCTCAATTTACTGACAGATAAGCCAATTCTTAGACTGGCAAACGTAATTAATGGTGGTAAAAATGTTGATTTTGAATCTGATCTAAAAATAGATATTTTACAAGAACTAGAACTCAGTCAAATGAGTCCCGAAGAGCGTATGGAGCTAGTTGGCAATGCCAATTCTGCTTTGGACACTTTGATTGTGAGTTGTTTTAAAAAGCTTGGTCTAGCGACCTATTTTACAGCTGGGCCGAAAGAGGCTCGAGCTTGGACTTTTGCCACTGGCACTAAAGCACCACAAGCTGCTGGCGTGATTCACAGTGATTTTGAGCATCTTTTTATCCGCGGCGAAGTGGTAAAATTTACTGATTTGATATCAGCTGGAAGCTATAAAGTAGCTAAAGAACAAGGTAAAGCGCAATTAGTTGGTAAAGAATATCTGGTGGTCGAAGGCGATATTTGCGAATGGATTTTAAAATAGGATTCCACTTCTTTGACAAACTCTGTATTAGTACCTAAATTATAATTCGAACTTCAATTTACAAAACTTTTCGCAAAACTTTAGATTTAATTTAAATTCAATAATATTATGACCCTTGAAAAACATACTACTTACGACGCATTTATGATGATCGCTCCAGGAATTGCCAAAATTGTGGCAGCCATCGGTGTAATAGCCACTGGTATTTTTGTAGTTTTACCATCTATTTATGGCGTCTCAAACCAGCTTGATGGTTATACTGCAAATCCAGGCCTAATCCGAGATTACAATCCAGTTTTTGGAAATGCCAAAAGTAATGTGACTGTATTGGAATTTTTAGACTTTCAATGTCCTGGATGCAAGGCTTTTAGTCCAGTTTTCAAGCAGGTCAGCGAAGAGTACAAAGGTGATGTGAGATTTGTGCAAAAAATGTTCCCGTTACCCATCCACGCCAACTCTGAGATTTCGGCTCAGTCAGCTATGGCAGCAGCAAAGCAAGGTAAGTATTTTGAGTTCGGTGAAAAACTTTTTGCATACCAAGACACCCCAGGACTAAGTCAAAGAACTCAAGAAAAAGTAGCTACAGAATTAGGTCTAAACATGGATCAATGGAATAAAGATAAGCGATCCAAAGAAGTGGCACAACAAATTTTATGGGACAAAGAAGACGCTCGCAAAGCTGTTTTACCCTTAAAAGAAGGTTCCAAAGAAACTGGCCCTGTCGACTCAACTCCAACTGTTGTTTTTATCAAGGATAATCAAATACTTTATAAATCAAACGGTTTAAGTGCGGATGAATTTAAAGCCAAACTCGACGCACTTCTTGGAAAAGCTCCAGCCAAAGCACCAATCTCAGAAGCAGTCACAGATCCAACTAAAGCTGACCTTCCAGCCACTCCTGCCAAAATTGAAGGTGAGCAGAAATAACCAGTTTTAGATAGTTTTCAACTTTTTATAGCATTCTCCTGAGTCCGTCTCAGGAGTTTTTAGTTTATCGAAGCTGGATTAGTTTCAAAACCCCAACCTTGAAACTCATAAAAACAAGATACTTCTACCAAAAACCAACCTTTTATATTTCCACTCCGCTCTGGCATCTGGGCTCCTTGCTTCACAAAACTTCACTTTGTGAGGAAAGTTTCGCTTTTATTATTTCAAGGCTCAAACAGTTGTTCCACTCATCCATTCCAAACGAGGTATTTTTGAAGGGCGGGATGGAAAAGTAATTGAGGAAAGATGGTTTAATATTTAGTCTCGCTATTGAGATTCAAAATCCATCAAAACCATAGGCATTTGGGATAATTTTGATTTTACCGTCGTAAATACAAGCCAAATCAAATTGGGCAAAATAATTTGTATACTGTTTGTAGCGTCTCAGAAAAGCTTGATACGTTTTATACATAGCACGCAGCTTTTTAGGTAAAATTTGAGCGCTACTAGTACCATATTTTTGTTTTTCTTCAGTTTTAGCCCTGGTTTTGACTTCAACCAGGTATATTTTTTGACCCTTTTCAAAAATTAAGTCGATTTCACCGATTTTACTGGTAGTATAAAAGTTGAAATTTTTAAGTAGAAGGGTGTAGCCATTTAGTATATAAAACTCAGCTATTGCCGCTTCACCAGCTCGACCCAAGGTGTAATTATGCATGTTTGACATAGTTCGATGTATTCATGAATACTAAAAAAGTACTAGAAAATTATCCAAAAAAAATTAAATCATGTCTTTATCACTAAACTTTATTTCCAATTCTGACAACAGACTAGATGTAGCAATATTTGAGATTTTACAGGGAATAATCAGTCGTAGCCAAGTTCAAAAGTATATTTCTGAGCAAGGAGTTAATGTCGGCTCAGAAAGAGTATTTAAGCACGGTTACAAGCTTATGCAAGGACTGAGCGTAAAATTTGACTGGCTAGAGCCGTCTCAGGAACTAGATGTTGATCTTATATCAAAAATTAAAGTTGAGGTGCAAACTGCTGATTACCTTTTGATAAACAAGCCACCAGGGCTGGTAGTCCACGCTGGAGCAGGCCACAGTGGTGATACACTGGCTGACTGGCTAACTGCCAACTACAGCGAGCAAGCTCAAATGCAAGGCGGGGATCCAGAAGATACCCATGATAGTCCTCACCTTGGCGGCGGTATGGTGCATAGACTTGACAAAGACACGCAGGGACTGATGCTAATTGCTAGAAATTTTAAAACTCTACGTTTTTTTCAGGAGCAGTTTAAGAGTCGTCAAGTCAAAAAAAAGTATTTAGCACTACTTTCTGGTAAATTGGAGCAAAAAGCCAGCCTTAAGGGCTTTCAAATCCGCACTCGCCGCAACGTTTTAAAGCAATATTTTACTTTGCAAGATATCGAACAAGCTGTTGTGGCTGAAAAAATAGCTAAGATGATTCCTTTAAAAGGGGATTGGCGTACTTCCGAAAGTGATTTCACACCTCTTTTTTATAGTCCAGAGCTGGATCAAACTATCGCGGAAGTCCAAATTTTTACTGGTCGAATGCATCAAATCCGCACACAAGCTGAATTTATAGGGTTTCCAGTGATCCATGACCCGCTTTATAAAATCATAAACTCAGTCAATCTACTGGATCTGGCAAGCAAAAATCCTCAGAGACTAACACTTGAGAATGTAACAGTTGAAACTTTGAATAAAGCCGAATTTTTAGACAAACAACAACAAATTTTTGGATTTTTAGAGCGTCACTCTTTCTTTTTAAAGGCTTATTCTTTAGAAGTATTACTTCCAGATGGGAGTTTAGGCAGCTTTAAATGTTAATTATAGGTTTAATTGACACGATTACCGTAACCAAGTTATTTTAGGGGATATGACCAATAGCTTTTTCTCTAAAATCAAAACTAGGTTTTCAGATTCCGAAACTCTAAAAGCCTCATTTTTGCTGGTTTTTTGGATGTTTGCATCTCGTGGTATGGGTGTTTTTCGCACCGCTTTAGTTGGGCGACTACCCACTGCTGAGGCTGATATTTTCAACAGCGGCTTAGTGCTACAAAGTAATATCATCACAATTTTTATTTTGGGAAGTATTGTAATTGCGACCTTGCCCCAGCTGGCTAAACTGCAAAAAAAAGATGCCGAAAATCAGCACACTGGTCAAAGTAGCTTTTCAGCCATTTATTTATCGTGGTGTATTGCCATTTTATCTGGAATAATGGCATTTATATGCCTATTTTTAATAGTATTTACCAAACAAATTTTAGAGCTATTCAATCCAGAATTACTGCTATCTTTCGAAAAAATTGGGAAATTACAGGATTTTATTTGGTTTAACCAAATTGCTCTAATTGGACCGATTGTTTTTGCTATAAAAAGCCTATTTGGAGTATTTTTAAACTTGAAAAAAGAATATAAGATCTACTCAATCGAGGGTATTTTAAATAATTTTGGATCGCTGCTTGGTTTAACTGTTGGTTACAGTTTGTTTGGCATACTCGGGGCATCTATTGGAGCTTTGTTGGGTTTGAGTTTCGCTTTAATTGGATTTGCATGGGATGCTAGTCGCTTAGGTTTTAGATTCAATTTAGGCTGGTTTGAGGGCCTAGATAGCTTACTTTGGTCTACGCTTTGGCTATACTTACCGCGACTTTGTGTGTACTCAAATATCCGAGCGGCTGAGACAATGGTATCTGTTTTATCCTCAGAAGCTAATGGTCAGATCTCGGCTTTTCAATACGCTTTAGATATTCAAGGTATATTTTTAGGTGTTATCATGGCAGTAGCAACTGTCTTTTTGCCAAATTTGGCGTCTATGCTAGTAAACAAAGGTAGAGATCAGGCGTTTTGGGAACATCTTTTAAAGTATCTAAAAATTAGCTTAGTATTGTCAGCAATCGGCGCAGTGATTACTATTTTCGCCACACCCGGCGCACTTTGGCTATTTAAAGCCTTAGGTAGAGTCAATGCCAGTAGTTTTTTATCAAATCCCAACAATCTAAATTTAGTTGGTCAACTATCTGTTTTAGCTGCATTTTCACTTATTTTTCAGTCAGTTGCAGAGATTTTGAGCCGCTATTTTACGGCCATCGAAAAAGTTTGGCAAAGTATCATCGCTTCTGTTTTAGGCAATTTGTCAGCAGTTGTACTAGCTTTTATCCTAATAAAAAATACCAGTTTTGGCTCTGGTATAATTTCTGCCTCAGGTTTACTTTTAAACTCTGTAATTTTATGCAGTACTTTGATGTTTTTTACTTATAGAGACTGGCAAAACAGTTTAAAAACAACACATTTAAATAGTAATTAATTTACATTTATCAAAACGATTCGTTAAATTTTTCTCTATCTTTAATAGCCTGACATTTTCTAATTTAGTTAAATTTGCATTTTGAGCACCGATTTTATTTAGAAGAGTTTGCTAAACAAGCTAAAAGCATTTCACCTAGAATTAGTGACTCTTTGGCGGTCACAAGATTTGTCTGTGGTTAAAAATTGAAGCCAAGTCCATAAAAAACCCCTCAAAGTGAGGGGAAATTTACAGATTAGAGTTGCTACAAAATATAGATCTAAAACCAGATTAAAACTAAGGTCGCATTTTAGTTTCAAAGTTAAGTTTGGTTTGATTAATTTTTCTTGTTAGCAGCTCGCACCGCTGTACGCAAGGTGTTTCCAGCTTGGAATGATGGAGTAAAACTCTCAGCGATCATCAAGGGAGTAAGTCTCTTTGGGTCGATACCCATATGAGCACGTCGTTTAGTTACCTTAAACAAACCAAACCCAGTAATATTTACCTCTGTGCCATCAACTAAATTTCGAGTGATAAGCTCAATGAATGCTGCTAGATTTTTTTCAGCCTGAGCCTTGGAAATACCTAGTTCTTCAGCGAACTGCTCGATTAATTCAGTCTTATTTATACGGTTATCAGTCATTATACCATATCACCCCCTTTTATTGTATTATATATTTAACTACTTAAACAAGCCCGTTTCGACTTTGAATCCTACAGTGAGAAAAAAAAGGATTATAGTCAAGTCAAAGCTGTAAATTAAATTTAATTTTTAAAAGTAGAAACTATATCTATCTTATAAAATCAACATAAATAGTAACTTAAGATTAAAATTAAATTTTATTTTGATATTTATATTTTTGACTAAAATCTAATATAAGCTATTTATGTGCCTCAAATAGGTTGGGTGTGTTTTATAGTGTTTTTATGATATTATTTACAAGATATTTTTAAAGTAAAATCAATACATATACGCACTACAATCGCTAAACTAAATAATAAATCATTAATCTATCTTTTTTGATAAAAGCATTTTGTTTTAACAATTTTTGGTGTTGAGGTTTTTAAGTTTTATGCAAGATTTCAAATGCTGCAAAATGGTGTGTTCAACCTATTTATGTAAACAAAACTTGATTAGAGCAAATTCAAATTTATGTTTCTTTTCTTAAAGACGCCAATCCTGAAGACTGGAAAAGTCTAGCTAAACCTCACAAAACCGAGCCTGGCAAAAGCACTCTTGCCAATACACAAACTAATTTACAACAAAATATTGACGAATTGTTGCCACTGTGATTTAGTCTAAGAATATGTTTGCATTAGATATAAAAGGTTTAGTTAAAACCTATAGTAACGGAACACAAGCTCTAAAAAGCGTGGATCTACAAATTAACGCTGGTGATTTTTTTGGTTTTTTAGGTGCTAACGGTGCTGGTAAAACTACTTTAATTGGAATCGTTACTGGTCTTGTCAATAAAACTAGTGGCGAAGTCAAAGTTTTTGGTAAAAATATAGACGACGATTTTTCAGCGGTCAAAAATATGATTGGTGTTGTGCCTCAAGAATTTAACTTTGATATGTGGTCAAAAGTAATTGATGTGGTCATCAATCAAGCTGGATATTACGGCATCCCAATTTCTCAATCAAGACCAAAAGCGATTGAAATCTTAACTCAACTTGGGTTGGGCGACAAGCTAAACGTCCAGTCACGCACACTTTCTGGTGGTATGAAAAGACGTTTAATGATCGCTAGAGCCTTGATCCATCAGCCAAAACTACTAATTTTAGATGAGCCTACCGCGGGCGTAGATGTAGAACTCAGACACAGCATGTGGGAGTATCTCGAGAAAATCAATCGTGAAGAAGGTATGACGATATTGCTTACCACACACTATCTCGAGGAAGTCGAACAACTCTGCAAAAATGCTTCAATCATCAAGCAAGGCGAAATTGTCAAAAATGATACCGTCAAACATCTGCTAGATTCGCTTGAAAGTGAGTACTATATCATCGAAAGCCACAATGTTAAATTTGTGAACACCAATTCAAAATATGATTTAAAACAAATCGATGAAAATACTCTGGAGGCCTTACTTAAAAAAGATGAATCATTAAATGATTTAGTTAGCTATTTAAGCCTACTTGACATTCGAATTAATTCAATCCGACCAAAAGGTAATCGACTTGAACAGCTGTTTTTAAATATTCTAAAAAGCTGAGTCGCAGGCCAAATTTAAATCTGAATTTAGCTTTATTTAAAAGCAAAAACCTCAAATTTAACTATTTACAACTTAAATTACAATTTCCATTCCCAAATACAATCTATGCCACTTTCAAACCAACTCATCGCGTTTCTGGTGATCACACGTAAAGAAATGATTCGAATATTTCGCATCTGGACTCAAACCTTATTGCCATCAGCTATTACGCAAGTCTTATACTTTGTGATTTTCGGTGGTTTTATCGGTTCACAAATTAAATCTGTCGACGGTATTTCATACATGGCTTTTCTGATTCCTGGTCTTGTTATGATGGCAGTTATTTCAAACTCCTTTACCAATGTAGTTAGTTCATTTTTTGGAGCAAAGTTTCAGCGAAATATTGAAGAATTAATGGTTTCGCCTACCCCAAACTGGGTTATTTTAGCTGGTTTTGTGGCTGGTGGCGTGATCCGAGGTATTTTGGTCGGTAGCATTGTTTTAGCGGTCTCGATTTTCTTTGTAAGGCCCGAAATCTCAAACATTTTTATCGTACTAGCTTTTGCTATATTAACAGCTATTTTATTTGCATTGGCTGGTTTTTCAAACTCACTTTTTGCTAAATCTTTTGATGATATTTCGATCGTTCCAAATTTTGTGTTGACTCCCCTGACTTATTTAGGTGGGGTTTTTTACTCTATCAAAAATCTACCACCAGTCTGGCAAACTGTCTCACACTTCAACCCAATTGTCTATATGATTGATGGTTTTAGATATGGTTTTTACGGTAAAAGTGACGTCAATGTTGGCCTAAGTTTTGCGATTATTATTTTAGCTGTGACAGGACTTTGGATCTTAAATATAAATCTCCTTAAACGCGGCTCTGGGCTTAGAAGTTAGATTCTTAAACTTGAAAAATTGCTGAATATCTCTTGTTTGGAAAAATTATGTTATTGTGTGTAATCTATATAAAAATGTATCCAAAATCAGCTATGGCTTAAGTTCAGTATCGAAATGGCTTTAAAATAAGATACTCTCATCAAAAATCTTAATTTATTATTTTGCAGGCCGTTAGGGAATTTATACTATTTTTTACTTTACAAAATCTACTTAAATAGAGAAAAATTTAGCTTTATTTAATTATGTCTATCGTTCCAAACAAGATGATTTTTCAGCAAGAGAATGTGTTAATATTTAGCTTCACTATTTAGAATCTACCTTTGACAGCTTGGATATTCTGAAATTTACTAACTAAATAATCTAAAAATCGCACTAATTAAAACCGTATGTCTAAAACAAAAACTACTTCTGCCACCTCCTTGCCACTGAAAAAAACAAGTAAATTAACCTTTCAAAAAATTGTTTTGATCGCCATTACTTTGATTGTTTTGATCACATTTTTGACTCCAACTATTTTTTCTTTGATGCGTTAGACGACTTCAATTTGGATACGATAGCTTTCACCAAGCTCATAAAATTATTAATGCTCTAAAAGCTTAGACACTTACGCAGCCCGCATACTTGAAACGGTCGTTTTATGGGGAAATAAGTAAAGGATAGATATCATTTAACCTTATTATTGAGGTTTAAAAGGCTGAGTTGATATAAATTCCAAAAAATGTAACGTACTGTGATAGGTCCGACTCCACCAGGTACACCTACCAGCGTGCATATATTTTGCACTTTTTGGGTGTTTACATCGCCGATTAAAGTTTTAATTGAGTTGTTACTTTTCTCAAGTTGGTTATCGGGTACACGGCTTTTTACTTGATCTAAATCAAGTGCCGAGGTATCTACAAAACTTTTTTTGCTGAGTTTTCCTTCGCTGGTACCAGCATCGATTACGATCGGAAACTGTAGACTATTTTGTACATAGCTAGGCTTTAACCAGGACTCGTCCACCAGGCTACCTACACCGGTGGCCGAAATTACAATGTCAGCGTTTTGAGTCAGGTTTTTGATGTCCTGTGTGTCTTGATTTAATGAGATGATACTAGCCCCAGTGATTTTGAGATACTCCAAAAGTGGCCAACCCACTAAAACACCTTGGCCTATAACAGCTATATTTAAGCCACTAAGATCAAGTTTTTGCTCCATAAATTCTTCAAAATTGGTCGTGTTAAGTTTACAAGTGCCCAAAATATCTTTTAAAATTAAATCGATAGCCCCAATAGTCGGCGGCAAAAGACCTCCTTGCAAAAGCCTGAAACGCTCTAATCCAAGCAGATCTACATCGATTGCGGCAGGAATTTGATTGACTAACTTTCCAAGATCCGCGCGAACTGGTAGCTGAAAGATCAAACCACCTTTTTTATCGGCAAATTGGTTCAGAGTAGCTTGAACTGTATTTTTGTCAATGTTACTTTCAAAATGGAAGAGTTCGGCTGTGATTCCAAATTCAGTGGCCATTTTTAGCTTCATTTCGATATATTTTTGACTAGCAAAATCTTGACCAACCATTATGATTCCAAGAGAAGGTTGGGTCGAAACGGCTTTAGTTTTAGCAAATTTATCGCCTAAAAAGTTTTTAAACTTAGTTTTCAACTCATTGACTTGATAGATTGGCATATCTCAAAATAATTTTATTAGTAACATTAGTGGTTAAATACATTAAGTTTTACTGTGAAACTAACTATCTTGCTTGGAAATAGTCTCTTGGGCTGCTAAAAAGTTTATTTTTTAAACAAAAATTCCCGCTAGAGCGAGAAAAGTGCCATTGCCACAAAATTAGTTGAGGGATGGCCTGCGGCTTTTTGGCTAAGACTGACTGGCCTTTGGTGAAATGTTGCAAGTAAATCTTGAGCCCATATGTTTTGGCGGTGATTCCAGATTGAATGGTACAATTTTAGCAATAACTTCTAAAAATAGATTGATTTGTTTGGCGGCAATTTCCGGGTACTGTTGCTCGCGACCTCGCATATTTACATCAAGATGGACTTTGTGGCCGTCAGTTAAAAATTCGTTAATTTTACGAGCTTTGACCTCCAGATCATGAATACTTGTACGCACCGAAACTCGGATATTTTTTAGTTCAGATTTAGGTGACTTTTGTTTATCAGTCTTTTTTTGCAACTGATACTTAAACTTACTAAGTGGGATCAGTTTCACAATCGGCGGAAGAGCTTTGGGATTGATTTCTATCAAGTCCATTTGTCTTTCAGTGGCAATACGTAAAGCTTCGTCGATTGGATATACGCCTATTAGCCCACCTTCCTCGTCAACTACCCGAATTTCATCAGCTCGAATTTGTTCGTTCATTCTAAAATCAAAAGTTGGTTTTCGGTTTTGAAATGTATTTCGTCGTCTATAATTTGGCATCTTTAAATATGAATTTTGATATTGCTGCTAGTTGAAGTTCAATACTATAGTAAATTTCAAACTATTTTAAAATTGACATTTACTACTATTTATAGTATAAATATATAGTTATAAAATTCTAGTTGTCAAGTTTCACGCTAAAAATTATCAAAAAAGTATGTTAGAAGATTTACTAATTAAATTTGAAGGTTGGCCAGGGCTTTTAGGCTTTTTGTCAGCGCCTTTTATAATTTTAGCTATTTTGATTGCGTCACCGCTTTGGATTGGCAAAATATTTTGGATTTTCTGCTTAGGCGGCTTTTTAGTCGTTTACAATTACTGGCACACTTGGCTCGACAATCGCTGGCTGGAAATGACTATTGGTCTATGGCAGGAGACTCAAGAATTTACTACCGTTTTTATCCAGCCACCCACTCAAAACGTACGCAGCTTGGCAGCAATGGAAGCTTTTTTTAAAAACCTGCATGCCATGCACACTACCAAAAGTGATAAAAATGCTTATTATGAAGGGAATTGGTACAAACATTTAACTTTTGAGTTTCATTCAATTGGTGGTCGAGTTGGGATTTTTGCTCATTTATTCAAATCTGACTTGAGTCTTTTTAAGCAAGCTTTAATTGCTCACTATCCTGATTGTTACATTACTGAATGTGAAGATCCACTTGGCTATTTGCCCATGGATTGGGTGCGTAAAAAAGGTGTTTTAAAATATGAACATATGGTAGGTTCTGATTTTGGGTTACTTAGAGATGACATGTACCCTAGTCGTACCTGGCGTGAGCTCCAAGAAAATGGCACAACCACACTTTTTGATCCTATTCCAGTACTACTTTCAGCTTTCGAAGCAGTTTTACCAAACGAACACTTAGTTTTACAGTTTGTGATTAGACCTCAGGTTTCGGGGCCGATGACAGGGGATTGGACTAAAAGAAAAATCAAAGAATCTGAAAAACTAAAAAAAGAGCTCAGCACCAACTCGGCGGTTGAAGTTACAACTTTTGGAACTATGGCCTTGACAAGAGGCGAGCAACTACTACTTCAAGCCGTCCAACACAAAGTCAACCAAGGCTTAATTTATCAAACTAAAATTAGGTTCATGGCTTTATCCGAGACAAATAAGGCTGTTAACGCTTATTTAGGATCAGCTGCCAATTATTTTAAACAACTTGAAGGCCTTAAAAATACATATTATCCTACAGATCCGACAAAAACGACTAAAGTCTCAAATATGTTCCCAATTTTTGACAATCTATACTGGCAATATGAGAAATATCATCGACAAGAGCGTATGTACAACGCAATCCGCCGCCGTTCTTGGGATAGAAGCGGAACTTGGCACATCCAGACTGCAGACGCTCTCACTGCCATGATTCATATGCCGATGACTGATTTGGCTGATATTGGGGTAACTATGCGTACCCAAAGCAATTTTGGACTTACTCCAAACTCAGCTCCACAAGGTACTTTACCAATGAATTTACCGACTTAATAAAAGTACAGTTTAAATATTCATTTTAAATACTCATTTCTGATAAATGGTCGCGAAACCAAGTATCAATACTGCCAGCTCCAAAAAGAAGCACAAAGTTATTGCCAGCTACATCTGACTTGATCTGTTTGATTAAATCTTGGTCTAAATCAAAGATTTTTACTTTGGTAGACGGTAAAATTTGGCTACTGAGCTGAGCCGGGCTCAAAATTGGCAAAGAATCATTTTCTCTTGAAAGATAGGTCGGTAGCCAGTAGATTTTATCGGCTAACTCAAAACATGTATTATACTGAGCTAAAATCTTATGTTGACGACTATTTTGATGTGGTTGATAAACTACGATTAATGAAGTATCAGTATTTTGTAAAAACTCGTGTGCTAGCTCCAAGGTTGCTTTAATTTCACTAGGGTGGTGAGCGTAATCAGTGTGCAAATTTTTTAAAAGTCTCTCAAAACGTCTCGCAGTTCCAGGAAAAAGGTTAATTTTTTGGATTAGATCGTATTTTAAAAGCGTAGCCGCAAGATTTTCAGTACTATTTTTAGCTAGGATTTGGCTCATGGTAAGCAGTACCAATTTCGCATTTTGTCGATTGTGTTCTCCAGGTATTTTTAGCTTTTTGTCACCATTTTCAAGTTCTAATTGGTGTAAAACTTCAGAAATTTGGTTGGTGTTTTCAAGTGGAAATGATATTTTTGAAATAAAATCAAGAATGTTATCATGTGTAATGACTTTTTTAGACTGGCTACAAAACTGAATAAAAGCCTCAAAATAAGAAGCACTAGTCGGGTAAATATCAGGGTGGTCATAGTCTAAACTGACTATTAGACTGATATTGGGGTGCAGATCCAAAAATTTTCGATCGTACTCATCCGCTTCGTAAACTAAATATTCACTATTTGGCTGATATTGACCAGAGTTTCCAAAAGAAATTGATGTTCCGATTATATAACTCACTGGAATGTTTAGTTTTTGAAATAGCCATACCAGCATGGCTGTAGTCGTAGTCTTACCATGTGTTCCAGCTACAGCGATCAATTTTAAATTTTTTTCAAGTATGATTTGATTTATCAGTAAATTTTGCTTTCCAGTTTTGATACCAAAGGCTTCTGCTTGGGCTTTTTCTGCTGAATCTTCAGGTAATGCTGGGGTGTAAATGTAATAATCGATGGTTTCAATTAAGTTTTGTTTGATTAAAAATTTAGGATCTTGACCCGCTTCAAACTCTAAGCCGCGATTTATTAAAATTTTGGTAATTTCACTCAAAGCCAAATCTGACCCAGAAACTTTAAAACCCAAATCTAAACAAAGATGAGCCAGCGATGAAAGTCCTGACCCAGCGACTCCTGAAATAAATACATGCATAGCACTTAAAACTTTTAATTAAAACTAATTTTTGAAACTATATTATCTAAAAAGTTGTTGATTTTGGCAGTGTTACCCAAGCTAAAACTCTCATTTTTGACATTGATAACATACATAAAATCTGGACTTGCCCCAATGTAAATTTTACTGTGATTATTAGAATCTTTGGCTCTTAAAAGTGAAAAACTATAACCGTTGGCAGAGTTAAAATTTTTAGGATCCACCTCAAAATCTAAATTAGATTTTAAAACATTTTGTAAGATTTCAGCAGCAGTCAGATCACTTTGTTTTTCAGCTGAAAGTATCTCAACACTATCTAGCAATGATTTATTTTGGTATTTTGTTTCTAGTAAAAAGGTATTTTTACTGCTAATTTGATTATTAAAATAATTTACGGCTACACCTGTTTCACTATTTTTGAAGTTAAAATTGGTGTCAGCTGTTGAGATTGAAAAGTTTTTAGTGTTGATTGAATTTGGCGTGACCGTGATGGAGTTGGCTCGAATTGGCTCGGAAGAGGTGATGGTTTCCCTGACACCTTTGACTTGAGGGTTAGTTTTAGTAGAAAATTGACGCTCAAGTTCTGAGATTTTAGCGTCTCTATCTAAAATTAAAAAGTAAAAATATAGCCCGCCCAAAATGATCAAAATCATTAAAAAGGTTACTAAAAACCAATTACTAAAACTTTTTAGCTGTGGAACTTGAGGCTGATAAAAATATTTCTGCTCATCACTACTGCGAATATTTTCTGGATTTATCAAAGTTTTTGGGCTAACGGCCGTGATAAAAACGGGGTCAGAGCCAGTTACAGGTTTTAATTTTGAGCCTAGTTTAGATTTTTTTTCAGCTTTTATATCTGGTAAAACATACTCTTTCAAGTCAAAAGTATCTTCATTGGGTAAAATGATCGGTTCTTCTTGTTGAAGATTTTGATACTGTTGCTCACTACCTACTTTTTTCCAAGTGTTACTTTGAGGCATATGTTTATTTTATCCAAGAAAATTCTTTTTTAACTTCGGTTGAAAGATCTAAAATTATTGGCAACCATAGTAACCAAGGCAAGATCAACCACAAAAAACTGAAATTGTATTGTACAAACTCAATTGAATTTAAAGCATAAAACATTATATTTAGAAGAGCGAAAACTATTCTAGCTCCTTCAGCTAATAAATCATTATGAGTAGTTGTGTATTTTACATTGGTGGATAATTTTAATACAAAAACGGTAATTGTCAAGATAGCAGCTAGAAATAACATGACTTGAAGTATATATTGCACTAAAACAAGATCGAAAAATAAAGTGATGCCAATTACAGAACTGAGATACAAGCAAAAACAAAACGCTAGTAGCGATACTGTCCAAACCAAACCCCACACAATTTCAACTTTAAGAAATAAATTTTGGATTTCAGTTTGCATTGTGGTAAATTTTGTTGGATTGGGTGCTGAGTATCAGACTAGCTAGGGTTTTGTTTAAATAAAAGCTCTAAAACTACACTGTTATCAATCTTATTTTATAGTTGCTGTGTTGATTTTGATTTCTTTATCTGGTTTACCATCATTTTTACCATCAACCACATTAACTTCCTTTAAAATGTTGTCCAAGGTTTCAAAATCAGCCTGATCTACCTCACCAAAAATAGTGTAGTTTGGCGGCAATTTAGTATCACCTAACATGACAAAAAACTGACTAGTATTGGTATTTGCTCCACGATTTGCCATTGCAACCAATCCTTTTTTATAAGTTATGGTGCCGTTATCAAAATTCCCGTATACGTTTTGATCCACAAAATTTGGTTTAGCTTGTGTGGTGTTTTCAGTTTTACAACTGTTTGGTAATTCTTGTGGAGCTGCGATCTCATCTTGAAATTCGGTATCAAAAGCCGACACACCACCAGTTCCATCGCCTTTAGGATCGCCACCTTGAATCACTTTAAAATTATCTTGCTTTACCATTCGGTGGAAATCTAAGTTGTTATAACTGCCACGACTAGCTAGCCGAATAAAGTTTTCAGTAGTAATAGGAGCAATTTTATCCAGCATTTTGATATTTAATTTACCAAAATTTGTGTCTAAAACTACAGTTTGATCGGTAAATTTAAGTTTGTTTTCAGCTTCAGAAGCTTTTGTTCTAGCCTCTTCAAGTTTGGTTTTATTGGCTTCTTGAGCTTTGTTGGCATCTTCAATTTTAGTATAATAAGCACGCTGAGCGTCGGTTAGAATCCAGCAATTTATGGATGATACTTTAAAATTTGAAGATAAAATACGATACTGAAAATCCCCAAAGACAAAAATACTAATCACTGCAATCGCTACAACACTGGTGATTACACTTGTTATTACAGCACTTTTGGCTGGTTTAATTAAAACTTCTTGATTTGATTTGGAACTGGTCGACTTTATGGACATATTTAAACTATAAAAACTATAAATGAAAAATTTAGAAATGGAATTTGAGAATTAAATTCACGCCAAAGTTACGCCGTAACGGTTTGTGATAACCTAAAAGTTAGCTATAGGATTGAAATTGTCAAGTAAAACAAAAATCTATAATAATTTACACTTTTTTCGCAAAAAACAAAAATCCCCGCCAAAACGGGGACTCTAAAAAAATGGCAGCAAACTTTGTGAAAGTTGCTTAATTTATGTTTGATGAGATGGTCTAAGCTTGACTACAAAGCTTTAGTACATTCCACCCATTCCACCCATATCAGACCCAGCACTGTTGGCTGAATCATCTTTAGGCTTATCTACGATGGCTACTTCGGTAGTTAAAATGCTTCCAGCAACCGATACTGAGTTTATTAAGGCTTCTTTTGTGACCAAAACTGGGTCAACTATTCCAGCTTTAATCATATCATCTACAATTTTCATATTTAGGAAGTCATATCCGCTACGTGCTGTATCTTTGATTTGATCGACCAAAATCGAAATATCGTAAATTCCGCTATTGTTTGCGATGATTCTAAAAGGTGAAAGCATGGCTTTTAGCACGATTTGAATACCAGCATTTTCATCAGAATGCTCGCTTTTAAGAGCAGAAAGTTTGTGCGCAACTTTAATTAAAGCTGAGCCACCACCTGAAACTACACCTTCGGCTACAGCTGCTTTGGTAGCGTTGAGAGCATCTTCGACTAGATATTTGAGCTCTTTCATAGCTACTTCGGTTGCAGCCCCCACTTTGACTACAGCTACTCCACCGCCCAATTTTGCCAGTCTTTCTTGTAGTTTTTCTCGATCATAGTCACTCGAGGTCGAACTAAGTGAATTTCGTATTTCATCGATTCTATTTTGAATGATTTGTTTGTCGCCACTTCCACCTACGATTGTAGTTGTATCTTTGGTTGAAATGACTTTGTCACAGTTACCTAAATCTTCAATAGTGGCTGTTTCAAGTTTCATACCTAAATCAGAAGAGATAAATGTAGCACCAGTTAAAATCGCGATATCGCGTAGCATTTCTTTGCGTCGGTCCCCAAAAGCTGGAGCTTGAACTGCTAAAATGTTGAAAGTTCCACGAATTTTATTTAGTACAAAATTGGCTAAAGCATCTCCGTCAATGTCATCAGCGATTAGCAAAATATCTTTTTTCCCAGTCTGCAATAAAGCTTCTAAGAGTTTAATGATTTCGTGAATTGAGCTTAGTTTTCTGTCTGTAACCAGTACAGCTGGTCTGTCCATGACTGCCTCCATTCGCTGTGAATCAGTCACAAAGTAAGGCGATTTATAACCTTTATCAAACTGCATACCACTGGTAATTTCGGTTTCGGTAGTGTTGCCGTCACCAGTTTGGACCGTAACTACACCATCTTTACCTACTTGCATTAGCATTTTTGCAATCATGCTGCCGATTTCTGAGCTGCGACTAGAGATTGTAGCTACGTCAGCCATTTCTTCTTCTGTATCAATAGTTTTTTTCATGGCTGTTAGCTCGATCACGGCTTGCTCTAAAGCTAGATGCATACCTCTTTTAATAGCTACTGGATCGATGCCTGATTCGACCATTTTGACACCCTCTGAGACCAAAGCTGCGGTTAAAACTACAGTTGTAGTAGTACCATCACCAGCTACGTCATTGGTTTTATTAGCGGCTTGCTGGACGAGGCTGGCACCCAATTGCTCGATTGGATCTTCGAGTTCAATGGCTTTGGCTACTGTCACACCATCGTTGATAATATCAGGGGAGCCATAAGATTTGCCGATGACGGCGGTGCGACCTTTTGGGCCTAGAGTGGCACCTACGGCGGTAGCTAAAATATCTACACCAGTTTTAATAGAAGTACGAGCTTTTGAACCTAATTTAATAATTTTAGACATAGTTTATAATATATTATTCAATTTCAATTTCAATATTTTCTTTGGGAGATTTCTCCTTAAAATTCACTGATTGTGAGGTTTTAGAAACATGACTTGGACCTTGATCTTGAGACTTTGGAAGCAGCAAATACATCAAAATATAACCAACGTTTACAACTAGAAGCATAAATGCTCTTAAAACCCAAACATTGGATTTGTATTTATCAGCTAAAGTAGCACAAAGCCCAAAAATCAATTTATCTTTATGATTGACATCAATCACGAATTTTTCAAGTCTTAGAGATGTTTGCCACAAATAACCAAATATTAGTCCTAATACTAAGTAAAACAAATTCATAAAATTATTCTTTAATAATAGCTAAAATATCTGAGGCTTTCAAAACTTTATAGACTTTGCCATGAGCCTCGTCCTTAATTTCTTCGCCGCCGTATTTGCTAAACAAGACTTGATCACCGGTTTTCAAGCCTAAATCAGTAGGTGTTTCACCTTCACTTGATTTTCCAGTGCCTAGAGCAATTACGATTCCATATTGTTGCTCTTTTTCGCCAGCATTGGTCGAGATAATAATACCAGAAGTGGTAGTGGTTTCTTTTTCTTTAAGTTCCACCACGATTCGATTTCCAACAGGAGTAATAGTCATAAAATAAATAAACTTGCGATTTAATTTGGCAAACTCATACTTTGAGTGCTAATTATTTAAAACTTGATTCAAAAGCTTTGTCAAGGCAGGATTTGTTAGTTTTCGACTTCAATATCGATCTTTTTTGCTTTAGATTCCGGCAGTTTATCTATCTCAATAGTTAGAATTCCTTTATTTGATTTTGCTCGAATTGAGCTTTCACTCACATTTTTTGGAAGTCGAACAGATCTGGAAAAGGTATAATGTTGGTATTCTTGGCGGATTAATTTGCTTTTTTTCTTTTCTTCTGATCGCTCGTCGTGTTCGTAGTTTATGTTTAAAGTCTGATCCACAAGCTCTAATTTGATTTGATTTGGATCAAGACCTGGTATTGCCAAGCTAATTTCATATCGATCATTGTATTCTTCTATGTTTAAAGCTGGAGCACTAGATATCACTCGAGTGGCGTTCATCATGGGTCGCAGACCAATTGCATCATCAAATATTGAGTCAATGTAGTGGATAAGTGAGTTGGAAGACATAAAAATGTAAAAAATATGTAAAAAAAGTATGCTAAAACCACTGTTCCTAACCACTATTTTCTATATCAAGGGCAAGAAAATGGTGATCGTATCTTTGCGATTAAGTCCAAATCTTGTCAAGTGATTCACGATTTCTAATTATATTTTTGATCAGTGTAACTGTGTGTGATTTAAGAGTGATGTTTTGATGTTGACTACTATTTTTATATAGGTTATAATGAAACAAATATTTAAATCAGATCATGTCCGCAATTTTAAGATTTTTGTCGTTTATTTTAATTATCACTAGTTTTTCGATTGCTTTATCAGGCTGTATGTCGGTAGCTGCAGCCACACCAAATGTCGATAAAATCAAAGCTAATGACTGCACTTCATCAAAAACAGAGCTGACCGTACTGGCTTTAATGACACCATCAAAATTTTTCCCGATTATTCCAATTGAGTGTGGTGGTAACGTGGGTGAAGGCCCCAAAGCCATGTCCTTAAAAGCTTTGCCGATAATTTTAATTCGAGTCTACGGCTTACTTGCTTCTTTGGTGTTTTTCTTGTTCGGATTCAATTTGGTATTTGCATCGGTTAGATTTAGTTTTGGAGCTTTCCAAGAGGCTGAGTACAAAAACTCTTTGAACATGATTCAAGAGGGTGCCACCAGTGTTGCACTGGTTTTACTAGCTCATTTGATCATAAGTACCATCTTTTCGAGTGTACTCAAAATTCCCTTAAATACAGACATGTCTTCGATCCAGCAGTTGTTCACTTAAATCATTTACCCAAATTGCTTACTTAAATCCTTGATAATAATTGCTATGTTTCAAAGAATAAAAAAATTTAAATTGATAATTGAGGCCGCCTCACGTTTTGGAGCCGTAGCTGTGTTTTTAGTCATGTTTTTGGCTTTTTGTCCAGTGCAGTCACTGGCTCAAAATACAGTTCCAACTCCAACTCCCAAATCCTTAAATCCAGCCAGTAAAACCGAAACTCCTTTAGGTGCGACTGCCACTGGGAACACAGATTTGAATTTGCTACCAGAGTACAAAAATATTTTCGACTTCTTAAATAAAGGTGTTTTACAGGGATTTCTACTACCACTTGCACCAATTGTAGGAGTTTTGGCGATCGTCTGGGGCGGCTACCAGTACTATTTCGGCTCATTTACTGGTAAATCTGACGGATTAAACGCCATCAAGGCTGGTATTACTGGTATAGTCGTCATTTCTGGCTATAAAATCATAGCTGATGTCACTGGCGTTACTCAAACTGGTCTAATAAGCGATATTTTTAAAGGTGGGGGCATTAACGCAGCGCCAATTATAAAATTGATCCAAGAAACTTTCTTAAACGGTTTTTTGTACGCTATATCAAGTGTAGTAGCCGTACTAGCAATGGTTTATGGTGGCTATCAGTATATTACCAGCCCACTAAACAAAGAAGGTGGGCTTAAAACGATCCAAAATGCAGCTATTGGATTAGTTGTGATTTTGATGGCGTCTGTAGCTTCAAAGTTCATAGAAGCTAGTTTTAAAGGTGGAACGCTAGTAAAAGAACCATTTATAAACTTGGTAAAACAGTTAATTGCAAATTTCTTGCTGCCTGTATCCTCGGTGGTGACACTATTTTTTATAGTTATCGCTGGGTATCAGTGGATCACTTCTCAGGGCGACTCTAGAAAAGTTGAAGACGCCAAAAACAACTTAAAAAACGCGGTAATTGGGCTAGTTATAGTCTTAGCTAGTTTCTCAGTGACACAGCTGATCATCTATATCGTCACTAATACAAATATTGGCAAATAATTGAAGTTGACATTTTAGAGTAAAACGTATTTTATCACAGAGTCTTTTAAAAAATTTATACACTTATGGCTTTATTTCATTTAGATTTAACAATCAGTGATTTTGATAATTTTAAAAAACAATGTGGTAACACCAACTTAAAAATCTCATATCTTTGTACAAATAATGAATCATTTGCCTATAAAAATACCACAGATGGGTATATTCCTATCCAAGAAAAACACAAATTAAGTGGTATTGATAAACGGGGCAATATTATGTATTTTTGGATTAAGGTAGGTGATAAAGATACGTATATTGCAAAATTGGACATTGCAAATTTCACCACAACGACTAAATCAAATGCGACTATAAAGTTTACTAAGAAATAACAATTTGCCGAAATTTTACTTGTATGATACACTAAACAGATCGTGAAGGTCTGTTTTTTTGTACGATCAAAGCTATTTTACTTGCAAAAAAAATGACATTCTAATCAAAAGTAAAACTATAAAAAAATCATATGAAAAAATTTAAACTCAAATCATCGCGAACTCACTTTTTTGAAGTTAGTATGAAGCGACTCGGTGGTTTTGCTGTTAGTTTTGTGCTGGTGCTTACTTCTGGGGTACTTATCATAAGTGTGATCCATCTAAATGGTCGTAAAACTACGGAAAATGACACGCCGTTTAGACGAAGTGGCCAAGTATTATCTGCTCAAGAGACAATAGATCAAAATAAACTGTTAACTGGAGCAAATTTTTCGCAGTATCTCTGCCCACCAACTAGCCCAATTAAAGGTATTTTGGATAACACTGGTAAAAAATATTATTTAAAGCCCAGCAATTCTCAGTATCTCTACACCAGACCAGATAGCTGTTTTGGATCGACTCAAAATGCTGAAGCTGAAGAGTATTTCAATCTCAGTGGCAATGAAAACCAAAATATCGCAGAGCCCTTGAGTCAACCTGAGCAGCCAGCTTTTTCACCGGCAGCTCCCTCACTGACAGAAAAACTACCATCTCAGACAGCGGCAAACCCGACTCAAAATATAGTTTATGAGTCTGCTCTAGAACAGTTGCCTCAGCCTGAAGTAACTACCAAAAAATTAGAAACTAGCTCTGAAAAAATACCACAAAAACTAGGAAATAATCTTAGTTTTGAGCAGATGCTTGAGCGTAGCAAGCAAACTAAGGTGATTGTGGTAAACTTGAGTACTCAAAACTTAAAAACTTTAGATAACGGCGAGGTTTTAATTGATACTAAAATCACCTCCGGGCGAAAATCTTTCGATACGCCACTAGGGGCTAGAATGGTGATAAATAAAGCACAAAATGTCCGCTTAAAAGCTCCGAGCCCTAGATTTGGAACCTATGATTTGCCAGCAAAATACTGGATCGGAATGGGTAATGGTTATGGCTTTCACGACGCATCTTGGCGGTCTAGTTTTGGTGGTGAGGATTTTGTGACTACTGGCTCGCATGGCTGTATAAACATGCCTACCGAGGCAGTTAAATCACTGTATAGTTGGGCTGACACCGATACCGAGGTCTATATTATTTAGTTTATTGATTTGGGTTATTTCATGATTTTTGCTTTGAGTTTTAATTTTCACTTTAATTTATGTTTGCCATTGATGATTTGTATAGTCCCGCTCCCCAGCCAGCATCACCAGGCAAAATCTCTGCTGCAGCTTCCAAAGCTAGTCAAACAGCTCCAGAAATTAATTTTGGAGCTCAAATTCAAAATATTTTTGGGACCTTGGCTCTGGTTTTTCTAGTTTTAGGAGTTTTGAGTCTGATTGCGTGGCTAGTGATTCGGTATTTGACCCATCAAAACTATCTTAAAAGACGTGAAAAACAGTGGGAGGATTCGGTGTTTTTGGAGATTACGCTACCTAAAGAAACCATGGAAGAAGTCAATAAAAACTCGGCTCAAAACAAAGATCAAAAAGAAGCATTATCGATCGGGGAACAGGTATTTTTGGTACTATCCTCTTTTGCCATTCCAGAGTGGAAGCGTAAATTTTTTGGGACTGAGCGTTTTTCATTTGAGATAGTAAATGTAGATCAGGAGGTCCGATTTTGGGTGATTTGTAGCCATAAAGTGGCTGAGGTGATCGAAAAACAAATAACCGCACATTTCCCAAAAGCCAATATTGAAATCGACTCCACACCAGAGTTTATCAAGCCCGACACTGTAATTTATGGTGAAGAATTGACTCTCATAAATCAGGATTATTTGCCGTTTCGCACCTACCGAAATATGGAAACTGACCCTTTAAACACTATGACAAACGCTATTTCGCGCATAGCTAAAGAGGAGTCACTTGCAATTCAGTTTATACTCACACCAGTAAAAGATCAGTGGCAAATCAAGCCACGCCAATTGGCCTCTCGAATCCAACAAGGTCAAAATCCGAAAGAAGTTTTAGAGTCAAAATTTGAGTTTTGGAAGCATTTTTTTGGGTTTTTTGGTGAAATTTTTAAGCTAATAAAACCAGCACCTAAAGAAACACCTCATGATCAAGAAAAAAAGGAACGACAACTCGATTTGACTGGTAAATATACTCAAATCCAGCTGACACCGCAGCAAAATGAAATTATAAAAAAGCTAGAAGAAAAGGCTTCAAGACCAGGGTTTTTATATACTCTTCGGGTCGTAGCTACAGGCAAATCTATCGAACGTGCTAAAGCTATAGTCCAATCCACGCTGCCAGCTTTTGAACAATATACCATTTTGCCTTTTAATGGGCTTAAGAAAAAACCCACCGATCAAAGAGAGCTTTTACAAAATTTTCTAAGACGAGCACCAAATTTTAAGCAAAATCAAATTTTAAATACCGAAGAGCTAAACTCACTTTGGCATTTACCAAGCCACCTCAGCGAGACCCCAAATATCAAATGGATGCAGTCTAAAAAAGCCCCAATTCCACTGGGAATTCCAGAGGCAGGTGATGACACTGTGTTTATTGGTACGGCAGAGTATCGCGGAGTGACAAAAAATATAAATATGCGTCTTGAGGACCGTTTGAGACATTTATATATCCTTGGTGGCTCTGGATCTGGTAAGTCAGTATTTATGTTGAATTTGATTTTGCAGGATATCAAAGCTGGAAATGGTATATGTGTCATCGATCCACACGGTGAGCTAATTGATGATATTGTGTACAGGTTGCCAAAAAATAGGCTTGATGATGTGGTAGTGTTTAATCCAGCCTTTATAGATCGGCCGATAGGTCTAAATATGCTCGAAACTGATCCGCTCCAACCTACTCAAAAAACACTGGTAATTGAAGATTTGTTTAAAATCTTTGATAAACTTTATAATTTACAAGCCACAGGTGGGCCTATTTTTGAATCCTACATGAAAAATGCTATCAGACTGGTTATGAGCCATCCTGAAAGTGGAAATACTTTGATGGAAATTTCAAAAGTCATGGCCGATGAAGATTTTAGGTCGTTTAAGCTAGCCATGTGCGACAATATGGAAGTGGTGGATTTTTGGGAAAAAGAAGCTACTAAGGCTGGTGGTGACGCCAGTTTGGAAAATATGGTACCGTATATTACTTCAAAATTAGCACCTTTTGTGACAAACGATTTCATACGACCAATTATCGGTCAACAAACCAGCGCCATCAATTTTAGAAAAGCTATGGATAATAAAAAAATTATTCTTTGCAGCTTATCTAAAGGTCAAGTCAGCGAAACTTCGGCCTATTTGCTGGGTATGATTATCGTCGGAAAAATACTTATGGCTGGTATGGGTCGAGCCGACGGTCTGCGCTACAACGAAGATGGTACTACTGAAAAGATTTTATCTGGTGAGCGTCCAAATTTTTTCGTGTATATCGATGAGATGCAGAATTTCTTGTTTGATTCGATTCCAAAGGCTTTGGAGGAAGTCCGAAAATATAAAGTTGGTTTTGCTTTGGCTCATCAGTTTGTAAAGCAAATCATTGAGAAAGGGGACGAGCGGATCAAAGATTCCATCATGGCGAACGCTGCCACCAAGGTTATTTTTCGATCTGGACCGGACGACGCACAGTATTTGGAAAAGATTTTCTCGCCTCAGTTTAGTGCAAGTGATTTGATCAACCCAGCTAAATTTTCGGCTAATGTCAAAATGCTTGCAGGTGGCCAGTTTTTGACTCCGTTTAATATGCGGCCGCCAGATGCTCATGCTCAGCCGATTGACAAAGAACTTTATAAAATGGTAATTGAAAACACCAAACGCAAATATGGCAAGGATAAAGACGAGATAGAGCGTGAGATCAAAGATCGGGGTAAACTTTTGTTTTAGGTCTTTTATAAAAAATAGAATAATATGCTAGAAAAATGGAAGATAGCATCATTTATTTCAACGTTGATGTGTTTACTAAATTTACTTTGTAATTATTGATTATCTTGATTTCTCTTTGATTTTTTTGGCTGCTAAGGCGTAGCCACCATCGGCTGCATCGACAAAATGGACTTCTTTGCCAGTGCCAGCAAATACCAGACAAGTTAGGAGAGCTCTGTCAGAAATATGGATACCATAATTTAATAAATTCTTTTGAACTAGTTTGTTTAGATAATTTTCAAGCTCGAGTCGCTGTTTGGTGGTGCCTGAAATCACCATTTTTAGACTACCGTCAAACTTTTTATAATCACTTGATAGAATCATTTTCTGGCGATGGTTTTTCATTGAAAAGCCCATAAATGACTCTTGGCGGTCAGTTGAGATTTTTCCGACCAAGTTTTCTAGATATATTTTAGAAAATCGTACTCCTTTTTGAAAAATATTTGCAGCCATGCTACTAGCTTCAATTGAGAGGCTATTTGGATCGAAAGTTAGATTGAGTCCTTCAAAATGAATTGGGTGATGCAAATGGCTTTTGCCGTATATTTTGCTGATGGTTTTGATTATTTCACTGTATTGCTGAACTTGGGTCTCGAGTGTGCTTTCGGTCACCTTGATGATCATACTTAGAGTCTCGCCGTGCCGACTTGGAATATCTTGCCAGCGACACGTGAATCCAGTATAATTGGCTTTGGTACGAGCAGCGCCATCACCGAGTGAATAAAACTGGCCTTGAATCGGATCCTTAACTAGTTTTTCAGCGTAATCGATGCCAGAACCAACTAAAATAGCCTGATTATAAGTTGGGCTGACCGCTAATTTGGCTATTTTGATCTGATGGCCGTCATAAATAATTTTTTGGACATCTACAACACCAATTCGCAGATCTAAACCATGCTCTTTTTTCGCGACTTGCCGAGTGTCTAGCAAAGCGTCTTTAGCAGCATTTAACCGACTTTTTGGGATTAGAAGTGTCGCCCCGTCGCCACCAAAAATGAACGGAATATCGAGGTCGCTAATTGCATTTAAAACCGCTACGATAGCTAAAGCTCCTACAGTGTTAACATCTTTGTAGCGACCACTTTCGATCGCTTTGGTACTCATAACCACATCAGTTATAATTACCACCCAATCAGCTGGCACATCCTGATAATAATTTAATTCTGAGATTTTTTGAAAATCTTGAATAAGTTTTAGTTGCGTATAAAAGTGCAAATTCGACATAGAATTTATTATATACATAAATTGAAATTTTGGTCAAACCTGGTTATGTCTTCTCAAGTTTTCTGTGTATAAAACGTATAAACTTGGTATTTGGTTTAAAATCACATCAAAAAGTCATGATATCAAAATAACGGTATTTTTAGTAGCGGCAAAATTAGAATTGGTAAAACTCTAATATGCTGGAGTTCTGCTACGCAAAAAATCAGCTTGGTGAGCAAAGTGAGCCATTTTGAAAGCTTGTTTTACAAGAAAGTAGTTTAAATGTCTAATATTGAAATACACTCTTGACAATACCATATTTTTGTGGTTAAATAAAGCCAATTATTTGATTTTGGAACATATTTCAAATTTAACTAATCAAACATTAAGCAAACACTATTAAATTTATGCTATTTTTTCGAAAAATTTTTACGATAATATTTTAAGTTGTACTAATCTCAATTTTCTCCCTCGGTTTTTCTGCTTCCACGTTAGCAGCCGAACCTTTTGATTTACAGGTCGGTTTTGCAGCACTTTTTGGTACCCTCAATCAACCGCTAATGGCATAGATATAAGTTTTTCTTATACTGTAAAAAATATTTCCGCAACTGAATCGGCACCAGTGTCTGTGGTTCAGATATTCCAGGTGGATAAATTACAAGCTTTAAATAGCTCAGGTCAGCAAGTCAAAATCATAAATAAAGGCGCTACATTTGACACTAATCCTTTTTCTGATACGGTCAACACAACAAAAGTGGGCTCAGCAGCAGATCTAGCAAGTGCGTATCCAGTCAATACCAATATCACGAATACGGCTAGAGTCTTAAATCTGAAATCAATTTTACCAGGTCAAAGTGTGGTATATACACAAAATATATCGATCCAAGGGGCGACTCCTTTTTACTGCGATGAGTCTGGAAATAGACCAGTTTTAAGAAATACAATGATTCTATCTGATCCAAATCAAGTAGCCAATGGCTCAAATCTAGCTTTTACTGATTCAAATATTGTGACTGTGGTGGGGCAATCTGGTCTTTCAAACAAAAATTTAAATTTTTCTGCCAGTGGCCCATTTATCACCGACATAAATCATACTGACGAAACAAATTCTGCAAATGATGGTACAAGTGTTAATTCTGCTAAGATAATAGGTTGCTTACCTGATATTGATGTGAAAAAAACTGTGGATATTGGGTTAGGTCAGCTAAAGTCAAACACTTCATCTTTAGTTTATACTATTAAAGTAAAAAATATTGGAAATTTAATAGCCAAACAAGTTAGACTCCTTGATACACTACCAAATGATTCGACAACTACCGGTTGTATAAAATTTAATTCAAAAATTTCTGGACCAGACGGAGTCGTTTCCACTGATCAAAAAAATATTGATTACGCTCTGGGTGATGTGACACCAAATCAAGAAATAACTATAGTTTTTAAGGCAGATATAGGTACTGCTACTCAATGCAGAACTGATAAATATACCCTTTTTTGCGACTATCTTGAGCACTGAATTTGAGCTAGAAAGACGCAACAACGAATCTTTTGCTAATTCAAGCCGGGCTGAATCACTTTCAATGACTCTCACACCTTCAGTGCCAACCATTTCCCCCGATCAAGAATTTAATTATTCACTAGTTTTAGACGATCCATATAGTAACTTCAATAATCAAGGTGAAATAGCTATTACTCTACCAAAGAGCGTAACCTTTAAATCTATTAGCCAATTTACGAACAATGGTACTGTAACTCAGATTGGAAATACGATAAAAATTCAACTAAATAATGTACCTACAGAAACTCCTACCTTATTTACAATTTCTGTTAAAGCTGACTCGGGCATAGAAGCTGGAGATTTAACTGCAAATGCACTAGCAACTTCTATTGATGGCTCTAAATTCATATATTTGGCTATACAAAAAGATCTTTTTACCAGAGAAGCAGTAGGCTATGATATCCAGTTTAAACACACACAGCAATTAATATCTAATACCATCAGATCAGCACTACAACAAAACAAACACCCTGAATTAAGTCACAGTGATCAAGGCAGTGAATATCATTCAAACAATTACCAGAACCTTTTAAAACAAGCTAA
>JAYUNN010000032.1:0-11840 GCA_043761585.1 bacterium | reverse complement strand
TCCACCTAGTCCTGTGATTGGGTTTAGGGCTGCACCTACTGTTCCTGTAGTAGTTGAGCCTGTACCTGAGGTTAGGGTTTTAGCTGGGGTTGGAATAGGAATAACTGTTGCATCAAAGACTATCGCATTAATCGAATAGCCGCTGATAGAAATATTTGCTGCAGAAGCTGTGTCGACTGAGTTTGTGATATTTTTAGTTGAGTTTGCCAAACTCCAAAGTGTGTATGGTCGGTTGGCCGTGGCTGCGATTATAGCTGATTCGGTAGTGTTGGTTCGGTTAATCATTAGCACGCCATCTTTGCCTTCTGCGGTCTTGAAAGCTAGCGACTTGAGATTGCCCTCGTTGATAGCGCTGTTGGTGGTAGTGTGTGGGACCACAGACACTATTTTAAGATCTTTGAAAATTTCCAGAAGCAGTGCACCGGGTCTTTTATTGTATTGTGAGTCAAGTTTACCGTAATACATGTCTTTTTCATTCCAAGTCATCACAGAATCTAGTCCATATTGAGCTCCATACAAATAACCAAGTGCGTCGAACACAGCACCTTCTTGGCCAGCCATACGCTGATTGGAGGTGTTGGTGTTATTGCCAAAACCACACTGATACTCATAACAAATATTGTATTCATCATGAAAAACTTCAATTTTTTTATTAGGTGACTTGGCTGCTACTTTTGACTTAAAGTCTACTCCAATATTCATCAAATTTTTTGGGTCATTAAAGGTCTTGGAAAGTGCCTCTACTGGATTTCCAGATGTGGAATAAGCGTGATAAGACACAAAATCAAGATTGTTGTTAGCAATAGCTCCATCTATAAAATCATCCACATTGGCATAGGGATTTTGATACGATAAACCGCCAGTTTTTATATTTGGATCAATCGCTTTCATTGCTGTAGCTGACGCATTGTAGATACGTACCAGCTCACTAAACGGCTTGGAGCAATAATTAACGGAGTTACCACAGTCGGTTCCGCCTTGAAAAGCATCATCAATTTCATTGGTAATTTCCCAGTACTTTATTGCGAGACCATTTTCTACGTTTAAAATACGGACCATATCTGCCATTTGATCAGCAAATTTAGTGGTGTTCGCAAATGGATCGTAGTCAGTAGGTAGTTTTGGCTCGAGATTGAACATAAATTCTGGATTATAACCAGCCGATTTCAGAGCTTTGATGTTGTCCGCAAAAGCTTTGAGTCGAACCCTATCCCAAACTACATTGCCGCCACCATCTTTGGTAGTAAATCCAAGCGGTGAAATACTTGAATCTATCATCATATCGGCGTTGTGTATACGGACGAAACTTGGTTTTAACTCGAGCATTTTGGCCACGTAGCTAGGATTACTCAAGTTACTGACGCTAGTGTCGAACATATTAGTTCCGATCAATTTTGAGCTAACTGGTTGCAACGTCTCGGTCCAGTTTGGCGTGATTACGATGCTTGACCCATTATCAACAGCTAAAGGTAGGGCTACACAATTTCCAGAATTGGCAATAATTGAATTATCAGGATTTGATACTATGGCGCACAGTTTAGTGGCAGTACTTGGTTTAGTGGACTTAGCCAAAATAAAAGGCGAGGCACTATTGGAGATTTTATCAACCACAGCGTTGCTTTCAGTATCGTAATAAAAATTTGTGTGTAAACCAGTGCTACTAGGTGTGTAGCCAGTAGGTGTAAAGTTAACTTGAAAATCAGTACCTGAAATGGTGATAGTATTTATAGCAACTTGGTAATTTACTACTGGGGTGACGCTGATATTAATGACACTCGAAGTTGTAGCGCTATTTGTGCCAGTGGTATTGTCTACAGCTTTGGCGGTGATAGCGTGAGCACCCAGAGTCGGACTGCCCCAGTTTAGGGTATAGACTCCAGCTGCAAGTGTACCTAATCCCAAGCTTGTATTTCCATCGAAAAATTCTACTTTAGTGATGCTACCATCTGAATCAGTAGCCGTTGCTTTGAGTGAGATCGAACCCTGAGTAAAGGATTGATCTTGAGTTGGAGTGGTGATACTGACACTTGGTGCCACATTTGCTACTGGTGCAGCGCATATTTTACCATTCACAGCATTTGGATCCGTGCTAGATTGTAAGGTATTTGGAGCGGTGCAAACGTCACAAGACGGTGAGTTAGTCGCACCATTTGTGCAGGTAGCGGCCGTATTTGTCAGATTTAAAACCACTTGAGTGGTATTATTTGATAGCGTTGTGTCTACGTTGCTATTTTTACTATCAGTTATTTTGGCTGTGATGGTGCGAGCTGCGGGATTAGTAAAACTGGCATCCGCCCTAACATTAATTGGTAATGTAAAAGTGCCACTGCTCCACTCTGTAGGGGTTATATTTCTAGTACAAATTTGAGTATTGGTGCCAGGTGTACACACAAAGCTGTTATTTGAAACGTAATCATAGGACAAACCCGCGGGAATAGTCACAGTAAGTTTCTGTGTTGTCGCTGAGGTATTTCCAGTGTATTGAAAATTTAATGGGATTGATTTAGTGCCTGATACAGAGATATTACTATCAGCTAAAGTCCCAAAAACTACACCATAGTCATTATTTGCCACGGTGGTAGTTGTAGTTACAGTGATAGTTTTGTCGGTGTGATTAGTGTTATTATTATCGCTAAGAGCCGTCTTATCAGAATTGAGCAAATTAAAGACTAAATTTTTAGACGTAGAGCCAGAAGCTGGATTTTTGACTCTAAAGAAAATTGTCTGACTGCCGCTGTAGTTTGCCGTATTTAAAGTTGCTGTTGAGGTGCAAACTTGAGGAACTACACCAGTGGCAGTACATTGCATGGCATTTCTATTTAGAGGATCATACTCCATTCCGTCGGGAATTGTCACACTAATTTTTTTATCACTGGCGACATTGCTCGGACCAGAATAAGCGTAATCCACTTTTACCTCGGCATAACCACCTAGTGCAATCGGATTAGCAGTTATCAGAGCTGTGTTAATGGTATAATCTTGAACCGTTGGAGCTGTCAGATCTAAAGTTACTGGCACGGTCGCAATATTGTTGTTTGCGTATACATCAACATCAGCAGTCGAACTGGGAGTAGGATATAACTGAAATAAAATTTGTTTACTAGTTTTATTATTAAATATAGCTGGATTGGTCGGAATTGACATATTTAAAGTCTTATTCCCACCTAATTGCCACTGACTAGCTGTAATAGTTTTGGTGCAAACTCTTGGGTTGACTCCAGCACAATTAAACCCATCATAAAGATCATCTTTATACACCAAACCTTCAAACAAAGTCATCTTCAAAGTAATGTCTTGCGCTGCCGCTGTGCCTGAATAGGAATAGTTGTAGGTTGTGGTAAAATTAGAACCTAGAGCTTGGGTCGGGTTAGTTGGTGTTTTGGTAGCAGTAATAGAATAGTCTCGAACAGGCTGCTCAAAGCCCCAAGTGGCTACGATACCCTCTGTAACTCCACCAGCATTGTTAGCTTGAATTGGATTTTTAGTAGGTATAGTAGCTCCAGCTGTCTTGATTTCACCAGCTATGACCCGTTTAGCACCTTGCATCGCCACTGATTTGATTTCCTGCTCTAAAGTTTTTTTAAAAATTGTAGCGCGCGCCCGAGTTCGCATATCTGGCAATATTTCCAAATAAAATCCATCGCCGTTACCATCGTAAACTGGTACATTTACACCGTTAAGTGTCTGAGTTTGGCTATTTCTATCTGGGGAAAAAGCAGCACCTCGACCCACAAAACCTATGATCCCGTCTTCATTTATAGCAATATCACGAGCAAATAAAGAATTGGCAGCTCCGCCAGATGGGTCAGAAGTTATACCTTTTCTAGCTACCCAGACTTGACTTTTCAAGACATCACCAGTTAAAGGGCTGTATTTCAACATAAAAGTAACGTGCTCGCTACCCATATTGGAGGTGTTGTTAAAATTATCTCCGCCTGCAGTTTTCCCTTGTGCATCTAATCTGCCTGAGCTGTCTGCAGGATTAAAACTCTTAGGATCATAATTAAAAATCGGGTTGCCGCCAGCAGACTCAGCTATCATATAAAGGTTATTGTCAGCTCCAAGGGTCACTCTTTTTGGCATTGAGTCTGGACAATAATCCCAGAGTGATTTGGTGGAATTATTGGGATCGGTTTTTTTCAAGTTATTTTGACTAAAATCGTAATTAGTCCAAACCATAGTTCCAGTGAAACTATAGGCTTTCATCCAAGCAGCTCGCCACTTCGAGCAAGGACCACCGTCTTTTTGTGTTTCACCGATGACTACTACTGTGTTATTGGCATCGACTATTGCGATATCTGTCAAAAGTCGGCCGGCAATTCCAAAAGTAGTGTTTCCAGTTCCAGTTAGATTTGTACCTGATGGATCCCAAACAGTGATTCTTTTGCCATAAAGCGAGGCAATGTTACCATTTGTGCCCACATCGACACGACTACCAATTTTATAGTTTTCTGCATCAGCGGCACTATCTACAGGTAGTATTTTACTCCATAAAACAGTGTAATTGGTCGTATCCATATAAACTAGCCCAAAGTCGCCAATCACAGCAATTCTATTGGTTTTTTTATCCATCGATAAATCTTTAATGGCACTAGGGAATCTAAGAATATTTTTAAGAGTTTTGCCGTCATTATCAAAGTGTAAAAGTGTACCCACGCCGCCGCCCAGGATTTTGATCGGAGTTTTGCCATAATTTACACTAATATCTGCAATCGCACCACCATACCAGGCTGTGCCGTCATTGCCGATTCCTGTGGCCTCCCCAGCCTCTTCGCCATTTGACCCCACGTAGGAAGTCATATTGGTATCTAGGTTTGAGGATTGCGCCGCAAAAGCCGTAGACCCTCGAAGCTCATTAATTGCCATAAAGCTTAATTGCCCCAAAGATACGATTGAAACTACAACTAAAGATAGAGTTGTCAATCGACTTTTAAATAGTTTGAATTTCATAATATAATGTATTTTACATCGCAAAGTATAAAATATAATTCAATTATTGGCAACTTAAATTTGCAACGCTATTCTCTTAGTAAAATTTAAAGCCAAAACGACCAAACTTAAAGAGAATTTAAAATATTAAAAATATTATTTGTATTAAATTTAATTGAATCTAAAGGATTTTCGGGTGGTACTAATTCTCTGCTATCTAAAAATTATCTAAAAAATACTTTACTTTTATTTTGCAGGCTATTTCCTTGGCTTAAGAATACCTAAACCCAAACAATTGACACCTTAAAAATAATGGTTTTTGCTAAAAACAAACTAATTTATTTCATAACTTAAATAAACTTCTTAGAGTTCCCTACTCAAAACTAAAAACACGCTGTATTTTACCAGCTGTTATACAGCGTTTTTGGCTAAATCTAATTTTAAATAGAACTCGTTCTAAGATTTAGCTAAAAAATAAAATATCAAATTGATACCGATAAAATTTCAAAACACCAATTTTAAATTACCAAAAGTGGCTATGCCTCTAAAGCAACTGAAAAAATTATATCCTTTTGTAGTAATAACGCTGTTAATTCTAATATTTTCACGATTAGCCAGAGAAGTTATTGAAAACGAAACCTTCAAGCTTGACCTCAGTATTAATTCTTGGGTCCATGGCTTAAGGTCGCCATTTTGGACTGAAATTATGAAGACAGTTTCCGATATTGGTCTAATCGGCGGAGTTTTTGTAATTGGTTTTATTTCAGCATATTGGTTTTACCATAAAAGGCTTCAAATGCAAATTGGTCTGCTGACTTCTTCACTTGGTGCTAGTTTATTTACATATTTTATAAAGCTAAGCATCGCTCGGGATCGCCCAGAGTTGACCAGCAGATTGGTAGCTGAGTCAGGTTTTAGCTTTCCGTCAGGTCACGCCACGACTGCTTTTACGGCCTTTGGGATATTATCAGTTGTGATTTATTTCAGCCACAAAATACCACAACAAATCAAGTTTTTTTCAATAGTTTTCTTATCGGCTTTTGCTTTATTGGTCGGTTTTAGTAGACTGTATTTGGGTGTGCATTATTTCACCGATGTGGCCGCTGGAGCTATAGTCGGACTGACCGCGACTTATATTTTTTATTACTTAAAATCCAAAAATCACAATGACTAATCAAATAGATATTACTCAAAAAAAGATTGCTCTAATAGTAAATGGAAAGTCTCAACGCGGACGTAAGCTTTTCAAACACGCCAAAGAGCTTTTGCAATCCAACAATATCACGCCAGATCAAGCCATATGCGTACGAAAACCTAAAGAAATCAAAAAAACCGTCACGGATTGCATTAATTCGGGTGTGGACATGATCCTAATTGGTGGCGGAGATGGTACGATTAGCGAAATTGTCGATTTTGGAGTGAAAAAAAACATTTTATTTGGGTTTTTGCCACTTGGTACCAGTAATAGCTTTGTGCGGAGCCTAGCAATACCACTAGATTTGGAAGGTGCAATCTCGGTTATCAAAGCAGGCAAAACACAGCAAATTGATCTTGGTTGCATTGACGGCGACTACTTTGCAAATACTGCCAGTATAGGACTCACGGTGGACGTAAATCGCTCAGTAGACAACAACTACAAGCGAAACTTTGGACGAATAATTTATCTACCGCTTGCACTTTGGAATTTAATAAATTTTAAAACTTTTGACGCTACAATCACTACTAAAAATGGTGTCACAAAATACAAATGTCTGGAAATACTGATAGCAAATGGTCAATTTCAAGGTGGTGTACCGCTAGCTCTCGATGCTGATCCAGAAAGCGGCAGTCTAATCCTAAAAATATTTTTATGCAACGATTTTAAAGACAGGTTAAATCTGCTGGGATATTGGTTTTTATCAGTCTTTAAGCACAACATTGCCAACAGGCGCATCAAGCAATTTACTTTTGATCAGATAAAAATAGCCACAGAGTCACCGATGTACGTAGATATCGACGGCGAGACCAGTATTAAAACACCGATTCAGGTTAGTGTGGCTAAAAAAGTACTATCGATTATAGTCCCCTAGTAAGTTTTTCAGGCAAACTTTGATACAAATGCAAAAACTCAAGATACCTTGCTTGTTTTAAATGCTAAAATCAAAACACCTATTTTGGAAATTAAATAGCTTAGCGTTACAATGCAAGTCAACTCTAGCGATAAAAACTGCAATTTTACATCCAAAAAAAACAAAATTTAAACAACCACTTTTCCCATTTTCTTCTCCAAAAATGTCACCGCTTGGAATTGATCAATCTTAGAACTCTTTGAACATAATAAAAAACCTAAGTTTTCAATATGTGCCGAGGCTTTGCGAAGTAAAAGGAATCCAAGTGGAAAATATAAAACAGCTAAGTTTTGATAAAAGCATTTTGTTTCATGCACCTTGGTTGTCTCATAGCAAAGTGCGAAGTATTTAACCATCAATAACACTAATAAAAAAACCTCTCAATTAAGAGAGGCTAATTTATAACTTAGAGCAATTTAGGGTGAAAAAGCTTAATATGTTTTATCTAAAACTCTTCAACTAAATCCTCAACTTCATCTACTTCACCAATGGCTCGAACAATTACAGGAGCTATTTCATCAGAGGTATCATCAAATTCAGAATACTCAAACTCATCTTCTTGAATTGGTTTGTATCTAAATCCAGTTCCCGCAGGGATCAATTGACCTAAAATAACATTTTCTTTGAGTCCGCGCAAATAGTCCTTTCGACCACTCAGAACCGCTTCGATCAAAACACGAGTAGTTTCCTGGAAAGAAGCTGCTGCCAAGAATGAATCTGTAGAAAGTGATGCACGAGTAATACCTGTCAAAATACGCTTGTAGGTCGCTACTTGCTTACCTTGATATAATAATCGGCGGTTGATTTCAGTCACGGTCGCCATGCTCACAAGATCATTTTGTGAAAATTCACTGTCACCTTCGTGGATAATTTGGACTCTTGAAAACATCTGTCTAATAATAACTTCAATGTGTTTTTCATTGATGTTTTGACCGTTTGAGGTGTAGATATCATTTAACTGACCAATAATATATTGCTGTACACCATCCATACCTACCATTTCCATGAGCTGCTGTAGGCTAACGGGTCCTTCGCTGAGCGGTTGCCCGACTCGAATTTTGTCACCTTTATGCACTACTGTGATATAACCCGCTGGGAGCTTGTATTCCTTAATTTCAGCTGATGGAATACTGATGGTCAATTCATTATTGTTTAGTTGGAGCTGACCAGAACCAGGTGCGAGTATGACTTCACCAGTTGGTCTCGCAAAAACTGCGTCACCGACTTTGACCATGCTACCGGATTCTAATAAGGAAACTCCCTCACTAGAAGCCAAGCTTTGGGTTAGAACTTGGTCTGAACCACCAGAAATTCTGATACTTAGCACACCGTCTTGCATCACCATTTCTTGGACTACCCCAGCAATTTCAGAAATTGTAGCAATAACTTTAGGTTCACGAGCTTCAAATAACTCCTCAACTCTTGGTAGGCCTGAGGTAATATCGGCTCTGTTTGCAGTTCCTCCGAAATGTTTCGATTGCATTGTTAGCTGAGTACCAGGCTCACCGATACTTTGAGCTGCAATTACACCAGCTGCTACACCCAGTTCGACAGGTTTATGAGTCGAAAAGTCTATACCTAAGCAGTGCTGACACACACCTCTGACCAAAATACATTTAGATGGACTGCGTACGAAAATTTCTTTTGCACCAGCTTTAAGTATGTCATCAAGCTTGATCCTATCTAGAAAATCGTCTTTTTGAGCTATGATTTTATCATCTACAACGACGTCACCAGCTAAATATCTACCATAAGATCGATCTTTAAGGTTTTTGCCGACTGCCATGGAGTTTTCATCGGTCATGTTTATACCATCCGTAGTACCACAGTCATATTCGTTAACGATAATATTTTGTGCCACGTCTACTAAACGTCTTGTCAAATAACCTGCATCGGCTGTTTTAAGCGCGATATCGGCCAAGGTTTTGCGTTGTCCGCGAGCTGAGTTGAAGTACTCTAAACCATTTAAACCGCTTTGGTAACTGTTTAGAGCTGGTAACTCGATGACATGCCCTGCAGAAGTTCGAGACAATCCTTTCATACCCACGATCTGCTTGAGCTGAATAATATCACCACGACCTCCAGACGTAATCATGGCTCCAATATTAGACTCAACATCCATTTCTGCTCGTGACATTGCAGTCAGGTTATTTTCGACTTCCTGCCAACACGCAATCGTTCTAAAATACTTTTCTTGCTCGGTGTAAAGACCCATTTGATATTCAAAATTCATCTTTGAAACTCGTTCTTTAGCTTCATTAATTAGCGAATTTCGACCAGTTGGCTCTTTAAAATCATAAGCTGAGAGAGAGATACCAGATTTAGTGGCGTACTTGTATGAAATATCTTTAAGTCTGTCTAAAATCAAAGCAAGCTGATCTTGTCCAACCTCGAAATAAACCTCAATCAAAATAATACCAAGTTTTTTCTTATTTAGAGTTTCATTGAAATAACGTACATTTGATGGAAAGTTACGGTTATAAATGATTCTACCCGCTGTAGTGTCCAAAATCTTGTCCATGACATCCATTTTTTCACGCATTTTTACTTTGACTACATCTCGTAGCCCGATCATATCATTTTCAAAAGCTAAAACTGCCTCTGATTCAGATGAAAAGACACGCATTTTAGGTCGGTCAGCCTCCAGTTTAGTGGCGTCCTCGACAACAGAAGTCAAATAATAAGAACCAAGATGAATATCCTGATGACCACCCATAATCAAACTACCATCAGCTGGTTTAAGTAGATTTTTGGTAGCTAACATGATATTTCTAGCTTCTTCTTGAGCTCGTTGGGTGATAGGAAGATGAACCTGCATCTGATCACCATCAAAATCGGCGTTGAAAGCTTTACAAACTAGAGGGTGGAGCTGAATCGCTTTACCTTCAATTAGAGTCGGCTCAAAAGCCAAGAATGAAAGTCTATGCAGTGTAGGAGCACGATTTAAAAGTACACAGTTTTCTTTAACGACTTCTTCTAAAATATCAAATACCACAGGAAGCTCTAGCTCAATTAATCGCCTAGCTGAATGCACGTTTACAGCTTTATAATCTTCCAAAAGCCCAGCTTCGCTCATAGAAATGATTCTACCGATCAAAAATGGTTTAAATAGCTCAAGTGCCATTTTCTTTGGTAAACCACACTGATTAAGCTTTAAGTTTGGACCAATAATAATAACTGATCGACCAGAATAATCAACGCGTTTTCCTAAAAGATTTTGTCTAAAACGCCCTTGTTTACCTTTCAACAAATCGGTAATTGACTTCAAAACTCTCTTACTTCCTGTGTTGGTCATGACTTGGCGCCCAGATCTAGCACTGTTGTCGATTAAAGCTTCGACTGATTCTTGAAGCATACGTTTTTCATTTCGAAGCATGACTTCTGGAGCTCCGATTTCAATCAATTTTCGTAGACGGTTGTTACGGTTGATTAGTTTACGATAAAGTTCATTTAAATCTGAGGCTGCAAAACGACCACCGTCTAGCTGCAACATTGGACGCAAGTCTGGTGGAAGCACCATAACTTTTTTCAAAACCATCCATTCAGGTCGAGTTTCGGTCTTTTTAAAATTTTTCATCAATCGAAGCCTCTTGGCTAGTTTCTTATAATTTTGACCTTTGCTGGTACTCATTTCCTCCGCAATACTTTCGATTTCTTTATCCACATCAATATCACCAAGCAAATAATCTACGGCTTCAGCCCCAATTCCAGCCTTAAATACAGGCGCAAACTTTTGACTAAGTTCTCGATAGACTGGTTCAGTCATGACATCCTTGATTTTCATCAATTGCAGTTCTTTTTTAGCCAAATCACGAATAGTTTCAATACGTGTTAGCATTTCTTGCTCTTGGACTTTAACGATTTCTTTATCAGATTCGTACTTGACTTTTAAGTCACTCCCGTCAAATTTAGCTGAGCTTTTATCTTTTTGGTATTGCCTAGAAAGTTCATCGATTTTGTGATCAAACTCACTTTTAGTCATCTTGACTCGAGTATCAGCTTCTTTGTCGATTTTAGAGAGATATTCAGCGCGCATATCTTCATTGACCTCAGTCACGATATAGGCTGAAAAGTAAACTACTTTTTCGATGTCAGTAGCTTTCATATCAAGTGCCATGGCGATACGACTAGGTACTGATCGCAAAAACCAAGGATGTACACATGGCGCTGCAAGGCTAATATGCCCCATGCGCTCGCGGCGAACAGATGAGCTAGTGACTTCGACACCGCACCTATCACAAATTATATTGGCGTATCTATAGCGTTTGTATTTACCACACTGACAACACCAGTCAACTACCGGACCAAAAATTGCTTGACAAAATAGACCATCTTTGCTAGGTTGACCAGTCCTGTAATTGATAGTTTCAGGTGAGATGACTTCTCCATAACTCATATCGTCCATCATATCTGATGACATCATTGATAGGCTGATAGATTCGATATTCTTAAGGTTAGCTGGAATGGCTACGTGTGGCATATAGTTTGGTGTTGCAAAATATTTATAAAAGTTGTGGTTAAAGTAAATCTTAGAGTTTTGAAGGGTATTTCAAAAAGATACTAAAACGCACTAAAACCGCTATGCTTGATAATAGCGGCTGGTTTTTATTCTAAAATTTGGTTATTTGTTGATTCAAAGCTAACTATATAGACTTTTAAAATTACTATCTAAATAAGGAGTGTTTTTCAATCTTTGTCAACTTCTTGTACAGTATCAATACATATGGCACTCCCTCCTAGTTGTGGTTTGTAAAGTTATCTAACATAAAACATATTGGTGACTTGTAGTCTAGTGATTCATGA
>JAYUNN010000031.1:0-3591 GCA_043761585.1 bacterium | reverse complement strand
CAGCTCAAAAAATTACTTCACATACGCCTTGAAGTAATTGATAACTCAGGAATAGACGAAAATCAAGATAACTAGTTTATGTCGTTTTTAGAAGATCAGATCTCAGAAATAGCTAATCAGCAGATGGACAAGCTTGTAGGGTTTGGTATCGTCGCTGCCAAGCTCCAAACTCCTGTAGATAAAGGGGCTTTGAGGAATTCTATCAGAGCTAATAAGAGACTAGAAACAACAAAAAGTATTGAGCAAGAAATCGAATGGGGGAATATAGAATCTCCAAATGATGGCGGGGAGTTAGTGGGGGTAAGTTACCAAGCTTTTGTAGCTTTAGGGACCTCAAAACAAGCCGCTAATGCATATCACATCCGAACCTTTGAGGATATAGAATCTAATTTCAGCCGAATCATTACATGAGCCAAATCATAATTTCCGAAGTTAAGACAGTTTTTAAGCAAAATCTCATCGATATTTTTGAGACTGCTATGAGTCAAAACCCTACAATTTATGGCTTTATTAAAGATAACTTGCACATCGGAGATAATAATTCAACCAAAAACGAAAAAAAACGGTTTCAAGTTAAATTCAATATCGACTCAGAGATTACATCTACTAACAAAATCACCGAGCTTTTAGTTTCCTTTCAAGTCTTAGACTTTGGGACCAAAACTGACAAAAATGACCAAACATATCTTTTGTACGAGGTCTTGCAATCAATTAGAAACTTACAGCTAGGATATTTTGCACAAACCGCAAAATATATGGCTGAACAGGGAAAAATCTCACAACCATACACTTTTGCCAAAGAGCCTTTTGAGTTTAAAATGTCACATATAAAAGATCAATTTGATGTAAATCAAATAACAAAATTCTACAAATTCCAAATCCAAGCCACAAAATTTTAAATTGAAACTATGCCTATTTTATCTCCTCTCACTCAAAACTTGACTTTCAATAGAAAGCCACTACCAAGCGCAAAATCACTTGTAAAACAAGCTAGGATTACACCTAACCCAATTGAGCGACCTTACATCTCGCTAGACAATATGGACACCGCTCCATACACTGCACGAACCGCAGGAGCAGATTTAACCCTTGCTACATCTACTGTAGCTCAATTATATAATCAGTTAACACATATAGTTGCCACAGTCGGGGCTACTGTCACAGCTGAGACACTAACATATTTTTCAGCATCAAATACTCTTGATCTTACTGCGGTTGAGCCAGGTCTTTTTGACTCAGGTGACGAACCTGTTTTAGTAATCAAAGGGTATGGACTAGCTGGTTTAAGCGCTCTAACACGTGCTCAAGCTGCAATTACTGTATCAGCTACCGATACAGCTGGAACACCAGTTACGTTTGCAAGCTCTGGAACACCAAACGCAACTCTTAAAGTTGACGCAAGATTATCTCAACTAGCAACTAACGAAAACGTATTAACTGGAACAGAGGACCTGACTAACGATCCATTTCAGGCGATTATCCCCCTTTCTGTACTTGCACAAAGTACAACTAAGATCTTTTCACAACTACAAATTAAGTTTAATTTTCCAGCTGGTTCGACTTTTGCAATCTACAAAATTGCTATTTACCGATCACTCGAAGACTATGAAGGATCTGAGAGAAAGCCAATTTATATCACTTACCCAGACTCTTCTAGTGTTAAGAGAACTTCTACAACATCCAAAGCTAAAGACGGTGTTGGGTTTTTAAGAGGTGTCAAAGCTAAAGCAAAAGACATGTCTTTTGAAGTTTCTGGAGCAAATATTGGTATTGACGAATATCGCTCTGCTATTGGTGAACAGCGAATCACAGGAGGTAAGAAAATCAGTCAAGATTATCCCTTTGCTTTAGCTGCTTCGATTACCAATCTAGGAGATCTGGGCAACGTAACTAAAATTCAAGATTTAGCTGTATTTTATACAGACGACTCAGGAATCGAGAAACCAATGCCTATTGTTTCAGGATCTTTCGTAGACCGCAGCTACTGCGGTTTTGTAGTGACCGCTACAGGAGCTAAACTTTACTTCAATGCTGTTGATGTAGCTGCTGGATTTAAAGGTAGAGTTGTATTCTACACTAAAGACAACTCAAGATTCATTCTTAAAGAAAAAGCACTTTCTACAGTGATTAGGGGTCGTGTTGACTTCAATGTATCTGACGCAACTGAAATTGGATTAGGCGCTCAGGAATTAAACGATATGAAAGATGTATTTATCGAAATTGAAAGAGAGCTTGGATCTATTACAGATGACAAAGTAAACCTTTCTAAATTCACAATTACACCAGTCGCCACCGATGCAAAAGCTACAATCAACGAGATTAGCTATAAGCTAGGCGAATAGTTAAACCCAAGGGGCTAAGTTCTTTTTGGCTTGGTCTTAGCCCCTAACCCTTAAATCCAAGCCAAAAAACCAACCAATTTTTTATGCCAAATAAGATAAAATTTAAACTCTCTGAGATTCAAGAAGATCAGTCTCGAAAGATAATTGATAAAGAAATGATGATTTACACCCCTGATATGCTCGACGGTGTATCAGATAACGGATTTCTAGGAATTGATATACAAAATGAAATCTTAAACATCCAACAAAGATTTGACGGTGAATTTAAGCTGGCTAAGGTCCAGGTCGCTGAAGACTTTGGATTTTATAAAGCAGATGACGATTACACTGATGACGAATGGCAAAAAATTGTGTATGGCTTACAGTTGCTCGGTAAGAACCGAAACAAAATGAATAGAGAGCTTAACTTATCGGTATATAGATATTTAGAAGCTAATCTTCTTTCAAAGATTTATCCAGATATTGATTTTAAACGAGTGCCATATTTTGAACAGATCAAAATAGCTGAAAAATATATAACTGAATACGAAAAATATGAGGCTGATTTTTTAGTCGAAGACCCAAGCCGAAAAAACCCGAAAACTTTGGTAAAGGGAGGGAAGAAGACAAAAGCGAAGAAATAAAACTCTCGGACGAAATTAAAAAAGAACTTTTTAAAGCTTTTCACCACAACTCTTGGGTTGGAATGGGCTGGAAAGAACTTATGAAGTGGTGGATAGAAGCTCTTAATGTGAACTTTCAAGAGAGAATCTTGAAACTATCGACAATGGGTTACCCAAAAGATAAAAACGGCAATGACATAGTCCCTGAGGACATTTTTAAATAATTTTATGGCGATCGGTGGAAATAACGAAATCAAAGCTAAAGTAAGTCTGGATAAAAGCCAGGCTTTAGCTGATGCTATCTCATTAGAAACCGAGATCAAAAAGAAACTAGGAGATCTTAGAACCAAGGTCAGCACTAGCATAGACTTTAAAGAAATTGATAAGCTAAAAGACCAGCTCAAAGGGCTTACAGACAAGAACACTGCTCTAAATTTGAGCGTGAAGGTACAAAACTCAGGTGAACTTGAAAAAGTTAAGCAAGAGCTGAAAGATATCGGGTTTGGTGAGCCAAAAATTCTTAGATTCAATGTAAAACAGGATTCTAATATATTTAATCAAATAAACCTATCAATTAAGGACACCAACACAAAATTTAGCGATCTGCAAAACTCTGTAGCAGCATTAAAAATAAGTCCAAAAGTTGA
>JAYUNN010000030.1:0-2871 GCA_043761585.1 bacterium | reverse complement strand
TCTGATCTGATCACCTTCGTTTAACTCTTTAAGATCAATAGATTTAGGATTTAATCTTATATTTACTTGCTTATAAGTGCTATATATCCCGCTTGAGTCAGTTGCTTTGACGCTTACAGCTGATTTTTTAGTTAAAATTCCAAACACTTTTTTAGCGTATGTGTACTCATCTTTGATATCATCCGTTGAGATACCTGACTCTGAGTCAGTTGACTGAGTAGGTTGCCACAACTCAAATTCTTGAGTGAATACATCGTTCATAAATTAAAAAAAGTGTTTGTCGTTTTTAACTATATATTTTGACAATAAGCCTAAAAAATAGGGATTATCGTCAAAATATTCTCTAACTGTAAATCCCCCAGGGTTTGCATATTTATAGGCTGTATCATCAGATCTAAACTCAGATAGCTGGCGATCACCGATTGATTGATTGACTTGTAAATCAATACCATGCGAGTCCCACAGATAGCTTAAAAGCTCGTTAATATCTGATTTGGTAGCTATATCACTGATTGAATCAGTGATCCCTGTCGTGTATGTTATTCTTACAATATTTCCCTCTTTAGCTCTGGTTATGTTCCGTTCAAAATAAAAAGGGTTGGATAAGATTCCAGTGCTTGATTGAATCCATTTTTGATTTTTTTGGAACTGAAAATCAGTGACTGGGATTGTTTGCGTAAACACCGCGGGGTTAACTGATTGGTCTTTGATTGCGACTTCGGTGAGTGACAGGATTGGTTGGGAAAGCGTTAAATATGAGTATCCAAATGGACCCGTGTCATAACCGTACGCATCAAGCGATTCAATACTTCTGCCAATCCTTTTGACTTGTGACTCCTCAACTATTAATTTTGGATTACCGTTCAAGCTTATAGATGTGCCAGCTTTGTAAAATACTTTCGCAGCTTCTTTTAAAAACTTAACAATCTCAGCGTCTCTAATTCCGACCGAAATTGCATTAGTAGTTCTAAAGTTTGTGGCCGAAATAAGTGGATCAAAAGGCTGGCTCATATTTTAGACTATTTTTTGGTAAAATCTACATTAGCGACCGTGTCATCTCTCAAACTTGGATTTAGAGCATCAATGACGGTAGGACCTGCAATGAATTGGCAAGCTGAATAATAAGTACTCAATCCGACACCCGTAAAAGCAAAGGCTGGGTAAGTGATCATTTCAACTTGTACGATTCCATTTCTGTCATCGTTAGAAAGTGGGATCAATTCGCCTGGAAAGCCAGCGTTTTTGGCAATCGCTGGTCGATCAGTTCTGATGAAAATTTCAAGCTCTTTTGGACCAGTTTCCATGTCCGCAAAGGCGTGCCTTTCGTACTTTTCTTGGCCGTCGATCATAGATGCATAAGCCATGATTTCGCCAGCCCCCATGTCAGCAATTTCCATAAATTTAAGCCACGGGTTGTTTATGTCGGGGGTTACTTCTCGACTAATTAGCTCGATGCCTTTTGATGAATAATCTTGTCTTTGGATTGTTATGCCAAGGTAAGATTTATAATAAGCCTCAATCATTTTTTGCATATTGCCATATCCAAATTTGACTGTGATTTCATCAACACCAGCATTGTCCGCAAGATTATTGAATCTTGCTACAAGATTCGTAAAGAACTGATTGTACCCAATTGAGGTGTTTGCGTAAGTGATATTGTTATATCTCGCATTTTCTGCCCCCACTACAGCTGTAGTGGTGTTAAACTTAGTAAACTGAGTATATAGCCCAACTAATCCAAAAGATCCATCACTCGGTAAAGTCCCTTTCCATAGTTTGCTAGAGATAAATCTAGAAATTGTAGATGTGATTGCCGCAATTGATTTACTCATCGGGCTTGCTAGCTCATTTGTGTCAGACAGAACTAGCCCATTCATTTTCGCTAAGTTAATTTTGCGAGTAAGCTCATCAGCTTCCCACTCTTTTTTAGCTCCAGCTTTGCCGATTGAAAGCCTTGAGCTTTTTTCGCCCCATTGCACCTCCTTAGTTGGTGTAGTAGATTGTAAAGAAAAATCTTCATCGCTTAGTGACCCTATCACATAACTTGTGACGATTTCACCCGCATAATTGGGTATCACTGCTAGTGAATACATTTTGTTTAGAAGAGGATTCCTAAACTTTTGAAAACGGTTTTGGACCACTTGATTCCACTGATCAGTTCTACCAGCGTTTGGTAAAGACGGATCTCTGAAGCCATCTGCGGCTAGAGTTACAGCTTCAAGCTCTTGCTTGGCTGTTGTTAGTAATTCATTGTTGATAGTTGGCATATATAGATTACATTGAAAAATTAGAAATAGAGCTTGGTTTAGCAAGATTTTGAGTCAGTTTATTGACTGCTGTAAGCTTTTTAGTGCTGTCTGATACAAGTTCGATCACTGTGTTAAGTGCTTCAGTTGTTTCGTCCAGCTTTGCTTCAAGCAAATCAATTTTCGATTCATGGCTTGCTAGTTTTGACTCTAAGTCTTGGATTGATGGTGTTTGTGTTGGTGTGGGATCGGCTTGGGTTGTGGCTTCGGTGTTAAGATTTGTGGCTGTCATAGGTTGAGTATTTTTTGATAAAAGAGTTTGTTGACTTTCCGAAAGTGGGATATTGAGTTTTTGCTTAAACTCAAGTAAATCTTTTTGAATTGATTCTTTGAATTTACTTAGGGCGGTTGGGTTTTCCCGATATTTGACCTTGGTTAAGGTTGATACATTAGCAAAATCATAATTACCACCTTCATTTTCCCAATCCCAGTAAGCGGGGTTGTACAAGAGAGCTACTGGATCGGTGTCGCTACAGATAATGTCTTTATATGTAAAACTTGTGTCAGTTATAATCTCGACAATTCTCATCAGTTCATTGTCTTTTGTTAAGACTGTGTCATAGAC
>JAYUNN010000029.1:0-7370 GCA_043761585.1 bacterium | reverse complement strand
AAATTGAACTCTTTGACGAACTACAACAAATATTCAAATCTTACACTGAGTTTTTTCAAATGGGAAAGTAAGTTTTCTCCTATGCTTGAGCCTAAATATATCTTAAATTTTGATCCTTGCTTTATCAACCGATTTGATTGTAGCATAAAACGAAATGTCAAGTTTTTTTGGTCAAAAATCCAAGTGTCAAAACTGCGATTGTATTAAGCACCGCTTTAGCACCACTTTGAAACGAAATCACTGCACAACTTGTTTGAGCTTCGAGAAATAAAAAGGTTGGTAGTTTTATCTTACGGAGTGAGGTTTTGTACAGCTAAGGACTCTCAATGTCTGGGCGGAGTGAAGAATAAAAAGTTTAGATTTTTGTATAAAATATCTTATTTTTAAAGTTTGGTTGTTAGGTAATTTAAGGCAAACTTGTCCCACAATGCATAGTATAGTTTTCTTTAGGTGCGAAAATTTGGTTTTAAAATAGCTCGCCACTGATTTCAATTTCATCTAAATTAGGTAGCTCAAGGCTCGGGATAGTTTGAAGTGAGGCACCGATTATACCCTGTAGATCGCCGTATAGTCCTGTGGTCGACTCCATGACTCTAGTAATTTCTTTGTCTCTTTTAGCCCAAATTCGCATCATTGCTCGCTTTTCAGACTCTAGATCATTTTTCATACTAGTAAAAGCATTCACAATATTTTCTATCTTATTTTTAAACTGTGAACCAGATAAATAGTGGTACAAATAAGCCATTTTTTCGTCGCGGCTAATCATAGAATTTTTGACGCTATGGATCTCACTTAGTTGGTGGCGCAGAGCTCCCGTGAGAGCTAGGATATGCGCCAAATCATAGTGCACCACCCAAACCCCTTTATAAAAACCATAGGTTTTAAGGCTATCTGGCATAATTTGAGTAGCCAAAATAGCGATATCAGCCTGAGCTGAGCTTTGATCATCTTTAAGTTTTTTAACCCAGTCTTCACTCCAGGTTTTGGTACGTTTTGACTCCCAAATTATTTTGCCCACATTTTGTCCTGCGATCGAGTACACATCGTGGATCAAATCAGCTCCTTTAATACCTGTAGCTACATCTAAAACTTTATCAAAAGGGAAATTTTGGGTTAAAATATGCTTTAACTCATTTTCCTGAACATCACCTTGGATCTGCATGCTACCTTGTTGGGCTTTTCTTTGTGCGTCTTCGAGGCTACTTTTGAGCTGCTCCATTTGCTTGTCTTTTTCAGCTAGTTTTAGACGTGAAGCCTGATCTGACTCTAGTTTCGCCTTTTCAAAAATATTTTTACGTTCAATATCTAGTTGCCGCTGCATTTCCAGCTCAGCATTTTTTTGCTTTTCCTCAAGCTCTCTAGTTTGTTTTCGAAGTTCAAGCTCTTTAGCGTTAGCTTGGACTAATTGCTGATTTTTTTCGGCATTTTGAGCTTGTAAGTCTTTGATTTCGACTTCGATCTTGGAGCGACTTTCAATTTCCACTTTTTGCTTCAAACCTGCTTCCATTTGAGCCCATTTTTGATTCATTTCATCTTTGATTTTGGCCTCAAACTCCTTATTTTTAGTTAAAATAATTTCATCATTTTCCTTTTTTTCTAATTCTAATTTTTGGGTTTGGGTTTCCAAAACTTTTTGCATTTCCTGCACTTTCAGTGCATTTTCTTTTAATTTTAGAGTAAATTCGGCTTCTAAATGACTTTTGATTTGTTTAGTTAGTGCATCAGTTGGCTCGAACTGAAACTGGCAGCTGGGACAAACTATTTGGTTTTCAGACATATTTGATATATTGAGTTTAACCAAACTTTTTGTCAAACACGATTGTTGGTGTTTTGTAGCAATTTTTCAGAATTTTGAAATTCACCTCCGCCTCTTTTCCATCCTTTCCCCAAAAAAATCACCGTTTGGAACGGATGAACCTCACAACTATTTGGGTATAATAAAAATCGTAGCTTTTCTTTTATATGGTGAGGTTTTGTGGGATGAAAGAGTCTAGATGACCTAACGTAGTGGAAGCTAAAGTGGTTGAATTTTTGATAAAAATATCTTGTTTTAGGTGTTTAGGCCTTGTGAGTTTTAAAAATACTCCAGCTAAGGTTTAAAGCTAAATTCCCACAATTTCTGCTTCCACCATCTCAATATCTAGACGCACGAATCCTGTAACTTGGAGCAGTTTCCAAAAAATCCAAGTCACAATATAACCCATCCATACAAAAATAAACTTGAAAATACTGAGTAAAACCAGCAACAGTAGAGAAATTGTAAAGGGAATTACTGATTTAGCTGGCACAGAACTAGGTAAAAAATTTAGCTTGGCTGGGTCGGCTAGACTTTTGATCTTATTTTGAACTAATTGTTTGAGTATCGTTTGATAGTTATCGCTATTTAATTTAGTCGAGATAGTCAAGCCCAAGCCCGATAAATCTTGATTTAAATAATCGTTTAAAACTACAGTTTGAGCCGCTTCCACAATGGCCTCGCAGCCAGACTCACCCGTACCGTTGGTTTTACAGTCACTTTGGATCTTGGCGTACTCATCTTGACTCAAAACTGAGCGATTTTTAGTGTCGCAGTTTAGCTTTCTCTCGGCACAAATTAGAGTCTTAACTGTGGTATTATTGTCATCTTTGCTAAAATCTAAATTTACTCCTTTTAAGTAACTAGTCTGGTAAAGCGGTAAGACTGCTTTATCTAGCACGATTGGGACACTCAAAACCGAATCACCGATAAATTTGTCCACACCTTTAGCTTCAATTTGATTGAAAGTCGAAAGACAAACAATTAAAATAATGACTGTGCTTAAAATTTTAGTGCTTTCCCCGACGATGTATGGAATAGAAAAAAGCCGACTGCCGAGCTGCACTTTTTCAAGATCTAAATAAGCTAGATAAGTCAGTAAAACTGTAGCTAAACCAATCACTAAAGTAGATAAACTAACACTAAATGGATATTGAGTGATCGACAAAATAATAAATTGACCTAGCAAAAAAAGCCAAACATAAGTGCGATGAGCCACGATTATGAAGAAAATATTTGTGAGTGCAATAAAGCCAAAGCTAGTAAAAAGTAAAGTTAGCATTGATTGCAAGCCAAAATTACTGCTTGCGAGTGAACTCAAGCCAAAAGTAAGCAGAGCTAGAGTCAAGAAAATGATAGACTTACGAAAAACTCGCTTGATATTACCAATTTCATCTTTATCACGAGTAAAAATCGAGGTTAGCGAATTGTGAGATTCATTGGCCGAGCTCTGCGGTTGAGCTGAGGATTGTGGACTTGCTACCTCAGCACTGGGTTTATTTTGCCTAAAACCTTTATTTAAAAAGCTTGGTAAGGCGTTGCTGGCTTTACCAATTTGCGGAATTTGGAACTGGGATTTAGTCGATATTTCGGCTGGAGTTGGGTTGATTATGGTTGAATCTAGGCTTTCACTTAATCGATTTTGTGATTTTATTTCATTCAAATTTGATTGGGCACTTTTGGAAAGTCTACTATTTGATTCAGTTTTGGCACCAATTTTATTTAGATCCTTAAAATTCTTTTTTAAAGTTTCGAGTTTAGAAATTTCTGGCGAATTATTTTCCTTGTTTTCTAGCTCGGGCTGCGTATTATCAGACATTTGGTTGGGTTCTTTTTTAGTAGTTTTAAAGTGAGTTATTCTGGGTACATAACTCTCAATTTTAGATTCACTATTTTCCAAAAGATTGTCTTGATCTACTTCTACAGGCTGAATTTGGTTTTCCTCAACTTTTTTTACAGTTTTTCTAGTAGTTCTGCGTACAGTAGGCTTTGGACTAGCTTTTAGACTGATTTCTGGATTATTTTCCAATTTTTCATCGGCGGTGATTTTTGAGCTAATTTTAGGCATATTTACACAATATTTCAAAGTCTATGAATCAAGTAACGTGGTTGATTAAACCGTCTAGTTTATCTCAAAATTTTTTAATTTTATTTGATTTAGGACTGAAAATTTTCAAAAGTTTTGTTGCAACGTAATACTACAAATACAAGATTGATTCGGTTTGATAAATTTGTCAACATTGACATTTCCCAATTATTATCGGAGTCTAAAGCCATGTTTGAGTCTAATTTAGTTATCTTTTGGTGTCGCCGCGATTTTCGGCTTTTGGATAATCCAGCTTTGTTTGAGGCAATTCGATTTGCCAAAGAGCGAAACTTTGCTTTTTTACCAGTTTTTATCTTGGAAAAAGAGATTTTTGATGAGCCTAAAAACAATCTCGGTTATCCCGAAAAGTATTTTTTAGCTAAAATCTTAGCTGAATTTACGGTACAATTTCCTACTTTTGCAATATTTAAAAAGGGAAGCTCGGAAAGTATTTTTGAGAGTCTGAGTCAAAATTTTAAGCTACACGTTTTTGCAAATTTAGATATTGAGCCAAAGTCTATTTTTCGCGACAAACAAGTCAAAAAAGTGCTTGATAAAGCTGGTTCTAGCCTGACTTTGTATCGGGATCAGCTCACCATCGACCCCAAAACTATCAGCGGCACGGGTAATGTCTACAGCGTGTTTACACCTTTTAGAAACACAGTTTTAAATCAATTTATCGAGGCTAAAGTTTACCCTGAGTCAGATTTAGATCAGCTAAAATTTTTAACAGCATTTAATTTAATCCAAACAAGTAGTGGTTGTTTTAAAGCTGGGCAAAATTATTTAGAATCGTCTAAAATTTTTGATCAAGTTTTTAAAGAAATAGACACACCGTGGCAGCTTTTTCTCGAAAAACACACTGAGTTAAACCAGTATTTTGAGTTGGATTTGGATCAAATTTTGAGTAGACCTGATTTGAGTAATTGGTATTTTACCGAACAAGAGGCCTTGCAAAATACGGACGTTTTTATCGCCCAAAAGATCTTAAAATACAAGCCTGATCGTGATTTTATGGAGCTAGATTTGCTTCAAAGTGGAGCTACAAGTAGACTGAGCCCAGCTTTGAAATGGGGTTTGGTTTCTGCTAGAATCATCAAACAAAAAATCTTGGCAAAATTTGATGATTACATGGGCAATGAAGCTGTGTTTTGCTATATTTCAGAATTAATTTGGCGGGAATTTTATAAATACATTTTATATCACAATCCTAAAGTTTTAAATCAAGAGTTTCAACCAAAATATCGAAATAACGCCCTTTGGGTGAATGATGAACTGGCACTAAGCCGTTTTAATAGCTGGATAAAAGGCCAGACTGGCTATCCGCTAGTGGACGCCTCGATGCAACAACTCAAAACTACAGGGTGGATGCATAATCGTTCTAGAATGGTCGTGGCTAGTATTTTAACTAAAAATTTAGGGGTTGATTGGCGGTGGGGTCAAGATTATTTTCGAGCAACTCTAGTGGATCTAGATGAAGCCAGCAACAATGGCGGCTGGCAATGGTCTGCCTCAACAGGAGCCGACCCAAAACCAATTCGAATTTTTAATCCCTATCTACAAGCCCAGAACTACGATCCAAACGGGCGCTATACTCAGCTATGGTTACCGCCACAATATAGCCAAAACCCAATCATTGAGCATAAATTGGCTCGCCAGGAAGCTTTAGATCGCTACACTTTAGCCCAAGATATTTTTAAGAAAACTAATATTTAAAATCAAATTGTTGCTTCTCTCGCCGCAGTTTAGATATTTGCAAAATCACAATTACTCACAGGGTGGCTGAGTTTATAAATAAAATAAAACTAGATACTGGCGAACTGATCACACGCAGTGCAGCTAATTGTGAAGATGCTGAAAATCAAACACTTGCAAAAGTTTTCGAAAGTGTGTATTTTAAGTCTGCTGTAAATATTGAGAATAGTATCAAGTTTATATATGACCTGTCAGTTTTTAAAAATACAAACGAAGTTTTGAAATCATTTGGCGATAATCCAAGAATGATTAAAATGGGGATTATAATTTAAAAGTTGTGCTTACCATCGCAGCACTTCTCAAATAACAGTAATTTACCTACCCCTAGTATCTAGATATTCCCAAATAATTGATGGTAGATGACTTAATAAACATACTGGAACAATAGCTATAAAAGAAGTGAAAGATAGATTTACTATAGATAGAGTGTGGATAAACATCAGTACAAAAGACAGTATGCCAAATAGAGGGACTATGTAACTGTAGTATTGGGGTTTTAATTGATTCTAAAAGCGATATATAAGTGAAACTACTACTAAATATAAGCTCAAAAATATTATCGAAAATGGTATGATAAGAACACTAATACCAAACAGAATATCTAATAGAATACCTAAACCGATTGGTAAAAGTACTTTTTTGGGTATATCGATTTTTAAATAGTCCCAGTTGTTAGCCAACAGTTTAAGATTTTGAGTTATAAACAAGATAGGAAATATAAAAAACCCAAAAAAGAATAATTCCCCCTCGCTCGGAAGCGAACTGCTATAATTTTACGTTTGAAACAAGCCATAGATTAATGCAAGAAATGCAAGAGCAATCAAAGTTACGATCCCTCCAATTAACAATTCGAACAGTTGTGCAGATTTCTTTGTTTGCATAGCCATATCGTATAAAATATGCACAAGCAGTCACTTGCTGTCGACTTTTTAGAGTCGATTGATTTATAAAAAAATATGACTTAAAGGGATTATGCGAAGAACAGGCGTAAAAGCAATTACATTTAGCGGTCAAGTTTATATGTTCGATTATTAAATAGTTTCCTGTTACTTAAGCTCATCTTTTTGACCGCATTACTTGATAATTGTCACCCACAGTCATAGTTCCAGTGTGGTGAGTATTTTGATTGTGAGTTTTTGTAAAGGTTGCCTATCCTATAATTTAGCTTTTGAAAACATGGGATAAGCAGAATCCTTTGTCTAAACAGACATAAATATATTTTACACTAGATAAATCTGAATGATTAAGCTTATTTCTATGTGCAAGATTTGGTTTTTTTGTAGATTCCTAACTTGGTTTTTTATTTATTTTTGATCAAGATCAAGACTCTAATTTAGAACATCATGTCAAGGTTTTGCTAGTTTCGCTAATTAGATTTTAAACATAAGGTCTTGTGGCGTTATTTTGAAGGCTTAAAAAACCCAATCCGAAGACTGGGTTGATTGAATTACTATAAACTAAGCGTAAAAGTTATTTAGCTAAATCGATATTTTTTTCATTTAGTTTGGATTTGCGAGAATTTACTCCAAAGTATAGTAGGCTAGCCATCAACGCTAAGATAAGTCCGACGCTGATCCATAGTACACCACCAGTTCTGGACAAAGATTTGTTGGCTGTAGTGCTAGTACCAACTCGCCACGTCACAGTATTTGAAGTAGCTGTGTTACCAATCTTGACATAGGCTGAACCTGTACCGACTGAGGTGTTGAAATCAGTCATTGTACCAGTAATTTG
>JAYUNN010000028.1:0-12888 GCA_043761585.1 bacterium | reverse complement strand
AGTGCCACATGATCTTTTTTAACTCATAATTACTTAGTTTACTGTATTTAATCACTTTCATAGTCTAACATAGATTAGTTTTCTATGCTAGAGCCTTGAATATTATTAGACAAAATTAATGTGTTTTAGGATTTTGAGCAAATTAAATAATAATTCAACAATGTAAGTTTGATATAAATCTTTGGTTCAGGTTGACATAGCGATTTTTGACAACAATGCAGAACTGCAACAAACTATATCCAAGAATCAATGCCTTATTTAGGTTTTATTTATCTTTATTTATGGGAAAAATTGGACTTTGTGGAGCTCACGGTAGCGGTAAAACTACACTTCTAAATATTTTAGCTAAAAAACATAATCTCCATCCACTTAGTCGAACTATGCGCGATATGTGGGAAAATTTTGGAGTAGCAGATTTTGAAAAGCTACCAGACGACGTTAGAAATATTTTTCAAAAATACGCACTTTTAAATCAAATCACTCGTGAATCAAATGAAGGAGGCTCCGATTTTATAACTGATAGAACGGTGATCGACAACCTAGGCTACACTTTACTTAGTTCAGATATGACTGGTATCGATCTAAAAATATATGAGACTTTAGTTTTATCTCATTTTAAAACTTATACTCACTTTATTTATGTACCAGTGGAGTTTGAGACCAAACCAGAAAATCTTAGAGCCGATGTCGCAACTAGTAAAACTTGGGATGAAATAGTTAAAAAATGGTTGGCTCAAAATGTTGCAGCCGAAAAATATCTGGTAGTTTCAGGCTCAATCGAAAGTAGAATTAAGCAAATTGAGGATTTTTGTGGGTTTTAAATTTTTTAAACCAACCGATCTACAATTCAAATAATCTTTAGGCTTAAAATGCGAAAATTACTGTAGAATTAACGAGTACACCCAAATAAAAATATATCACTTTTCCAACTATAATTTTAAAATTTTTATGCAACTTTCAGACAATGATATTTTAAAAGCTTTAAAAGACGGTGATCTTTTGATCCAAGATTTTGATCCAAAGCGATTGCAACCTGCTAGTTATGATTTGTTGCTCGGAAATGAGTTTATGATATTTAATAGTCACAAACTGGCTGTGATCGACCCCAAAGAATCAGTCGAGCCATACATGCAAAAGATCGTACTAGAGAGTCCTGATGATTATTTTGTGCTACACCCTGCAGAATTTGCACTGGGTGTGACGCATGATTATTTTGGAGCCAATGAAAAATACGCTATACAGATCATGGGTAAAAGTAGTTTAGCCAGGTTAGGCCTGATTGTACACACTACAGCTGGCTTTATAGATCCTGGAAATCAGCTCAATGCTACACTTGAATTTGTAAATACCAACACCGTCCCAATCAAGCTCTATCCCATGATGAAAATAGCTCAAATTGCTTTCTATGAGCTCAAAACTCCAGCGTCCAAGCCATATGGCCACGCTGATTTCGGGAGCAAGTATTTTGGTGCTAAAGGCGTTCAAGCTAGCAATATGTGGAAAAACTTTAAAGAATAAATTTACATAAAGGCAAAGTTTCAGGATGTTTAGGCTCACAACACACCTACTCTTATGGTAATGAAAACAGATGAAGGGCAGCTTTTGGGTTTATGACTACTTTAAGTCTTTGCAGATAATTTCCAATTTCTTTAAAAATCTAAAAAATCAAAATATGGCTATCCCAGATTATTTTCAGTTCCAAATTAGCGACTCTGAGCAAACCGATTTACCAATCATTTCATTAATTGACAACAGAACGGGATTTGTGGTCCGAACTGCTGTAGCCTCAAATACTCGGCAAACACCCTCAATTATGGCATTTGCTGGAGCTAGGTATTCAAGATCGAGTGACTCGGCTGAGTCGATTTTTAGTGAAATCAAAAGTAGTGGTAAAAATGCCCAAGAAAAATTAGCCGCGATTTTTAGAAATTATGGTCATGCCTCGGTAGCAGATATGTCTCAGCTATTTGGTTACATTGAAAATATTCCTCAAGAAATTGCCACCAAATTTTTTTACGAGACTTCGGTTGGTGGTGGGCAGGAAAGATCCACTAGATATCAAGATTTTAGTGCACCAAAGTTTTTAAACTTGATTGATTTAATTGACCCAAACCAGCGAGTCGAAGCGCTGAAATATAAGGATTTTGAGGCTTTAAAAACCGATTTTTTAGAATTGCAAAAACTAAGTCTTGAAAAATATGAAAAGTGGGTAAAACTCTGCACTGAAAAATACATCAAATCCTATCAAGTTGATATAAATAACAAGCAGCAGCAGGCGGCTCTGACAGCTCGAGTCTTTGATACAGCTAGATATTTCTTACTTTTTGGAGTTTGCAACAAAACTTCCTTAGGCTGGATTACCTCTGCCAGGGAGTGGGCTCGCATAATTTCACAGTTTAAAAGCTCAAATATTTGGCAGGTACAGGCTCTTGGTGAGCAGATTGAGTACTTATTTGCGCCTGAGGCCGATGTCGCTGAATCATTGGGCTATTTACCCGAAGCTCCGGATTTGATACGTTACACCAAAAGTGACGAAACCACTATCTCAAACTTGAGTGATTTAAGAATATTTTTAGAATCACAGACCAATTTTTTAAAAAAAGCTCAATTTAATCAAGATTTTGGATTTAAAGCTATAAAAGTTGAAGTTTTTGATGAAAAATACACTGGCTCTCTCAAAGCTGTAGCTCAAAACATCATGACACTTTATCCAGCTGTAAACGAAAATTGGTTGTTCAGCTGGCTTCTAGGCCTTGATACTGAATTAAAAACTAAATTTGGCTTGATCGTTAACCAGCGTTTTAATCATCATAAACAAATGGGCAACCAATTTAGGGTAAATGTCAAAAGCTTTTTACTAACTTGCTCTATCGCCGAAGCTCGCGACCTAAATCGACACCGAGCCTGGGGCAGATTTATACCGATGCTCAGCAGCGAAAACGATCAAAAAGCATTGCTTGAGGAAGGTTACACACTGCCACTGTACTTGACTCAGAACCCAGATCTAAAGGCTGAAAAAATTGAGTTTGAGAGCGATTTGCTAAATTACTATGATAAATTAAAAATTTTTATTTCAAAAGCTGAAAGTTTAACATGGTTTTCATCAAATTTGATTTTGGAATTGTTACCTTTCGCACATATCATGAAAATCTGGCTACATGGCTCCCCAAAAGAAATTTCTTACATGACAAAGCTGAGAGTGCGACCTGGCGGACATATAAATTATCGAGTTTTAGCTTATGAAATGGCCAGACAAAGTGAACTAGATGATCCCTTTATGGCTGGTACAAATTTAGATCTAGTCGACACTGCCCCAGATTCACTTTCTAGAGAACAATTTTTAGATCGATCATAAATTTTTTCTTATTCCGTTCTCATACATTGCAAATATTTTAGCCCAAACAAATCGTTTGGATGACACAAGCCAAATTAGCGGATTGACTCGAGTAGCTCGTGATGAAACTAGTATTTCAGATCTAGTCTTAAACGTGGCTAATTTTGTGGTTCTCGGCTTTACTGCTATTTCAGCCTAACTGGCTTGGTCAGCTTAATTATTGCCATTATTTTTTCTTTAAAAAAATCGCCTAAAGCTAAATTATGGTGGATTATTTTTGCGAGCAGTATTGGTATATTTCTTCTTTGTGCATTTCTGTTTACAGCTATAGCCGCATTTGTAGGTCTTCAAAAGGTGCGGTACTAATACTAATTTATTGGTCTTTTTAATAAAAATAGTGGTCGTTTAACTTACTTCAGCTTTCTTGCATAGATTGTTTTAAACTACCCGATATTTTAAATTAATTTGTATTACTATAGTGGTACAAAACTGTTGTAAGGCTTGTATTTCTAAGCCGTATAATTTTCATTATTTCTTGACTATACCTAAAAAATCTGTTTATAATTCATTCCTTAGCTTATTTTTTGTTCTAAGGGCTAGAGATATAAATTTATGGGAAGTACAGTTTTTAAATATTTAGGCTCAAATCAAAACACTCGAAATAATCAATCGTGGACCGGTCTATTTGGTAACGGTAATTTTAGTAGAGCTTTAAATATAAAAAACGTTTTTACTGGCCATAAAAAGTCTAATCCTAAAGCCTATTTTAAAAGTACTGAATTAGAACCATCACCGGACTCATACCAAGCGGTGGCTTACAATTTTAATACGATTAGTGACCCAGCCGCCAAGGAAATTGTTGGGGTGATTTACCTGGAAATTCAAAAAATATTATTTTCGAAAATTCAGCCATCTCAAAAAGGTGTAAAATTGTATCAATTGATTAAAAACCTATTAAAAGCCATCTCGTTATTGCGAATTTTACCAGCCAATCAAGCTCTCATAAATAGTCTTAGAGGCTTTTTACCAAATAGTTTATTTGATGTCATTAGTGTGCACCAAATCAATTTCAGAACATCCTACAAAATCGTCAATGCCTTAAATGAGATTATAACAAATTTACCTAAAAAACTTGACAACATTAATCTTGGAGCTTTGAAAACCCAAATTGAACAGTTTCAAAATCTAAACCAAGCTTTAGAAAATAATCAAACCAGTTTTGTCCCAGGTGTTTTAGCCACAGGTATTTGTAAAATTATTGCCTTTTCACTTTCTAGTAGTCGAGTCCGGGCTAGCATTATTTCTAGCGATGAAAAAATGGTAATATTTCTAGAAAACCTAATGACTAGCTGCGCAGGTGATTTAAATAACGTAAATCCACTACTAGAAAACTCTTTTGTTTATTACAATTGCAGTGAATTGGTGCGAGCTACTTTCAAAAGATACCCGATTTTAAACCCAAAAATAAGCTCCATAATTTTTGAGAATATCGCTCAGAATTTATTTTTACACACTCTGTCTCCAGCTCTGCAGTCGCAGGTTTCAGCCCAAGAAATGACTACAATTCAGAAACGCTACGGTCAAGTATTGCTGCATTTCAAAACAAAAATGTCCGAGCGATCTACGGCTTTACCAGAATCAAATATGCTAGAAAAATTACGAAAGATGTTGCCTGCATAGCTCGGTAAAACCAAAAACTTGACAAAAACCTACAAAATTAGGAATTATAGAATGCACACTGGATTTGTAGCTCAGTGGTAGAGCAAAGGACTCTTAATCCTCTGGTCGTGGGTTCAAATCCCACCGAATCCACCAAGATTAAACTTGAATGGTTTAAGTCAACAAAAAACAATTTGAAGATCGTAACGGGATGTGGTGCATCGGTAGCATGCTTGCTTTGGGAGCAAGAGGTACAGGGTTCAATTCCCTGCATCCCGACCATTTTAAAGATTATTCACCTTCGGGTGATTTTTTTGTAGCTGAATTTCTAGAAAACCTTATTAGTAAAACCCAAAGACAAGATATCTTCATCAAAAACTCAATTATTGTATTCTCCACTCTGGCATTTGCACTCCTTTACCCCACAAAACCTCAATATATTAGTAAAAAGCTTACCATTTTTATTACTCTAAACAGTTACTCCGCTCATCTGTTCTAGACAAGATATTTGGGGAAGAAGATAGAAAGAGGTAGTTCGAGCTTTGATTCCACTAATGGCATTTTGAAGATGATTAGATAGTATAAATATGTGATTCAAATATCTAATTTAAGGTAAGGCTAAAAAGTTAATCAGATTATAAATTAGCTTGCAAACTATAACTTTCAAAAATTAGAGTCAGAAGTAATTGAGAAATAATCGGGTGTACCGACCACCCGCTGTCATGCAAATTTAATTTGAGACCATGGATAGTACTATAAGTCGTAAATGAAATCAAGGCCGAAGAACGAGACTACAAATCCCGGTTATAACTGGCCTTGTTTATACCTATGAAGGTTATAAAAATTGTTGGGGAATAGTTTAGGGTAGCTCTTAATTTATTTTGGCTCAAATAGATCCACAACTATATGTTGCAACTTTAAAATAATTTGACAATCAAAAGCTAATACTACAAGTTTAATTTAATTAATCCACTAAATATGGCGTATATGACCGAAGAAAAAGATCTAACTCCTAAAAAAATTAATTTCAAACTTTTAGGTATACTAAGCGGGGTTATTTTATTTATTTTACTTTTAGCGGGTGTATTTATGTGGTATTCGCCTACCACCATTACATATCCTAAATTGACTCATTATCATCTGAGGATCCAGATATTGATTGACGGTAAGGCTGAAAACTTTGCAGATTCAAAATACCAGACTCCTTATGCTCCTGGACTTTGTAGCGCTGATTTACCGACTGAACCGATTCATTTTCACGATGACCAAGATCAGATTTTACATTTACATTGGAATAAAATTACCGGCGGAGAATTTTTAAAATACTATGGCTGGAATAAAATAGGTGGACTCGACAATTCACTAGGTTTTAGACTAGATAAGTGGCAAAATGTACCTATTCATGGCCAAAGCTTGCCGAAAATCAACCCAGAGTGGAATAATTACATCTATATCGGCGATGCTACAAACTATCAAACTAAAAATTTCAACGATTTCTTGACTCAGGATTTTGAGACCTTTATAGGTAAGAAAAGTCGAATAAATCAAGAATTCGAAGATGCTGCCAAAGAAAAACAAAGTCTAATTCCAAATCTTGTGACACCTGTCTTGGCTCATGAAACTGGGACTGCCCACTCCGAAAATGAAACTAAAGATGGTGTAAATTTAGAAGAGCTCAATGACTTACTTGGAAATATTGTCATATTTACGCAAAAGGATGAGCCAACTAAAGAGCAAATTCAGGATAGATTTAATCAATTAGTTAAATTACCAAACAGTACTTGTGGTGGATAGTTTTAAACCCAAGACCTTATAAAACTAATAATGCCGGACTCCAATTCAAACTCAAATTGGCTTAAATATTATAAAAACTTATTTAACCCCAAACCTCAGAGTCAAAGCCTAAATTACGTAAATAAATTGCGACTGTTGCGACTGCGAGTATTTTTGCGTGGGTTTGCAGTCGGTTTTATGCTGTATCCTTGGGTTTGGGTTTGGGGTGGCTGGATAATACTCAGTGCACTAGTAACTTACCTTATAAACACCGATTATTTCGTGTATGTGTCTTATCGTAGATCTATTCCGTTTTCAATTCCAGGATTTGCTAAAGGTCGTGGCTTAGAATGGCTGTTTTTGGCCAGCTTGGGTTTGGCTTTTTTGATCAATTACACTATCTCGTTTATGAGTTATCGTAAAAATCCAGCCTTAGGAGTACTTATGAATATTTTAAGTTTTTGGCTATTGATAATTGCGTATTTCTTAGTTTATATATTGTGGCAATATAACTTAAGTTTAAATAATTAAAATTCTGTACTTGATTCTATAGTGAAAAGTTTGAATTAGGTTATAGTTCAAATGTAGGGCTACGAGTAATACAGGTAAAATTTTCACAAATTTTAAATTAAAGTACCTGAGCTAAAACCAAGCTGAGCTTGTATTCTATCCTGAAATGATAGCATAAGGTGATTTATGTCACCATCCAAGCTTGTTTGCTCTAAAACTAAAATATAAGAATGGACGCACTCTAAAATAGAACAATCCTGATCTAAATGTAAATTATCCACAAGAAACTGATTCATCAAACTCAAGTTTTCAAATTTTGAGTAATTCCAACGACTAAAATCTGGCTTGTGATGGCATTCTATGTGTGTCACAATCCAGTGCTTACGAGTTTTGACCAAATCTAAAGCTAATAGATTACCAAAATTTAAAACCGACCTATAGCGGTAATTTTCCACTTTGGTTGGTAATTTTACTTCAATTAGAGTTTGATCAGTTAAAATCTGAGCAAAAGCCGAGTTTATAATTAGATCTTCACGAATTTTTAAGATGTAACCTCTAATTTGCTTGACTTGCGTCTGTGGCATTTAAACAAAATGCTAATTGGCGGCTGCAGCTGCAAGTTTTTGCTTTTTGATACTCATTCTAAAGCCTTTGTCAAGAGTTCGAAGTCCACGCGCAGATACTTTGATGATAGTGCCTCCAAAATTGATTCTTTGTAAATTTACGTGTTTTCGAGTCTTGGTAGCTCTCATACTTTTACTACGGTTATTTTGGACTTTAGATGATTTTCCAGTGATTGGGCAAATAGCAGGCATATATTGGGATTAGTTTAAAGTTGATAATTAAAGTTATGAATAATTAGATTAAATTAGATTCAAATTTATATTTTTGTAAAGAGAGTTTATTTTATACTCGGGATAACGTATAGATCCGCAATCCTAAGAACGCAAAATGCGAAAATCAAGAAAACTGTACCAACCATAACCCATTTCTCGACACCTCTTCTAGTCATATAAATCTGATCACTACCACCTAAAACAGATGATAGACCTACTCCCCGCTGTTGGAGTAAAATTAACACTCCTGAAATTCCTAAACAAGCTACTTGAGCAATTAACAAAATTTTATCTAAAGGCATATTTTTAAAGTTTGGTTGTGGCTTATTCGCCCTTGAAATTATTTAAATAGGCGGCTACTTCAGCTTCAGCTTCGGTTTTACCGACGACTGATTCGATAACAGTCAGTTGCTTCCATTCATTTTGTTTAAATTTCTGCATATTCTTCCAAAAATCAACTACATCTTTGACTTTGTGAGCTGGCATATCACTAATATCCTTGATCTCATCAAATCTTGGATCACTAACAGGTACCGCAAAAACTACATTATCTTGATCGCCAGCGTCAGTTTTTCGCAGTAAACCAATAGCTCTACAACGAACTACTGTCATAGGCGGAACTGGATTTGTCATAAAAATCGCTACGTCAACCGCATCACCATCAGCAGCTTTAGTCGATGGTATAAAGCCATAGTTGATCGGATAGAAAGCAGCACCATAAATCACTCGATCCAAGAATAAAGCACCCGATTCAACGTCGATTTCATACTTATTTTGACTGCCATATGGTATTTCAATTACTACATTGAAGCACTCGACCTCGCCTGAAGGTAAAAAGTAAATATTTTGAGAATTCATAGACGGACGGACTGATTTTGTATAATCAAAATTGTTTTGAAGTTAAATGTCAAATTTATATAAAATCTATACAGTTTAAATTTGTTTAAATCATGAGTTGCTCAATGTGATAACCGACTCGATATAGCATATCCTCACTTAGCTCTGGACCGACTAACTGCACACCAATTGGCAGCTCTACTCCCTCAAAAGTACCTGCGCCAACAGGTACCACCAAACAAGGTAAGCGAGCTGGTGGCTGAGAAATAGTCATGATATCAGCTAGATACATAGCCAATGGGTCATCATCTTTGCTGCCAATTTTAAAAGCTGGAAAAGGAGAAGTCGGCATTAGTAAAACATCAGCACTTTGAAAAGCCTTTAAAAAATCTTGTCGCAGTAACTCACGGACCTGACAGGCTTTGTTGTAATAAGCGTCATAATAACCGGCTGAAGAAGTATAAGTACCAAGCATTATGCGACGTTTTACCTCAGGCCCAAAATACTCACCTCGCTCCCCAAAGTACAAATCGGTTCGATCTGGCAGCTGTGCCCCAAATCGAATGCCGTCAAAACGCTCTAAATTAGCAGTACTTTCCACAAATTGTAAAATATAGTAAACCGACAGAGAATATTTTGTGAGAGGTAGGCTGAGTTCTTTAATCTCAAAAGATTTACTTAGTTCCACAATTACCTGATCCAATTTTTCTTTAGTTTCCTGACTTAGACCTTCAGAAAAGTATTCTTGAGGGATTCCAATAACTGGTTTTTTAGCATAGTTTTGAGCTAAATAACCCTCCGCTAAGCCAATCACTTCATCACCACTTGTAATTCCGTGAGCGTTGGCAAAAGACTCTAATGTCGTGAAAAATATTTGCAGTAGGCTGAAACGATTGATTTTTGAGCCAAAATTTGGGTTATTTAAAAAAATATTTAAGTTTGAATCTGTAGAATCTAGACTACTTTGATCACGACTACTTTTACCTGCTAAAACCGATAGCACCAAAGCATTATCTATGATGGAATTTGTAATCGGACCGACCTGATCAAAAGAACTGGTGGAGGCCATAACCCCAAATCTCGGCACAAGCCCGTAAGTCGATCGAATCCCAACCGTGCCACAAAAACTACTAGGTTGGCGTATAGATCCTCCTGTATCAGTCCCCAAAGCAACTGGAATAATTCCTGAAGCCACCGCTGCTGCTGAGCCGCCACTAGTTCCACCTGGTACACGTTCTGGATCAGACGGGTTTTTGGTGATCTGGAAGGCTGATTTTTCTGTACTCGAACCAAAAGCAAACTCATCCATATTGCTTTGCCCTAAGAGTACGGCTCCGGCTTGATCCATTCTTTGGAAAACGCTACTGCTGTATGGAGCTACAAAGTTTTCAAGAATTTTAGAAGCACTTGAGGCTATCTGCCCTTCGATCAAAATGTTGTCTTTAGTTACAAAGGGTATCCCAAAAAGAGGGTAAATATCAAGTAATTCGGTAAACCACAAGAAATCTGCACCTAAAACAGTGGTTCCATATTGTCCAGTATAGTCAGTGGTTTTAAAAACTGCGTTTTGACGAGCTTGATCCAAAATCTCATCTAATTTTTTAGCCTGCTCAAAGGCTATGTCCTTGGTGGTCCGAAGTAAAGCCTGAATTAAGCTATCATAAGCTTCGATTCTCTCAAAAAAAATATCTACAACCTCCTTAACTGACGCGTTTTCGCGGAAATAAAGGTCGTGAATATCTGCAATAGTGGGCCGAGTTGGTAAGTTAGATTTAGACATACGCTGGATTTTAATAGTTCAAAACTAAGACTTTATGTACCTAGTATGCTTTTATTGCCACCAGCTTGTCAAATTATTTGAGCGGATTATCTAAAATTACGTATTCGTTAAAATGGGTTTTATAAGACTCAAAACTATGTATTTTGTCTAAATCACTACCCTAATAAAATAGCTTTAGATTGCTCCAATATCAGGCCCAAGCCCAACTAGGCGCTGATATTCATTAACTGCGTTTGAGATGGCTTCACCAATTGGAATGGATTTGGTTTGCATATCTTCAATCATTTTTACCCAGATTTGATCTGCATCTACTCGAGGTTTGTAATAGTTGTCTGCGTAGAGGCTCCCATCAGCAAAAACTCGAATATATTGATTTTCATTTTTGGTTTTAATTTCCTCGATCAAGTCCTTACGTGCTGGAGGTGTTTGGGTTTTAGAGTTGAAACTTCTTTGTGCGTCTTTAGAGGCAAGGTATACCATAAAAGCCTCGGCGGCGGCTCTTTTACGAGTGATGGTAGGATCTTTTACTGCTGAAGTTTGAGTCAAATGCTTGCCAATACCATCCATAAAATAGTTGCCAAAGGTTTTTTTGTTGGACTCGTTTGACTGCGGCATGGAGGCTACACCAAATTTGAGATTTGGATTTCTAGTTTTGATAGTGTCATTGAAATAGCTGTAATGCAAAATATAAGCCGTTTTGCCATTTACAAAGGCATCTTCGCTATTTTCACTTTGTCTATTCCAAGAATAAAAACTTGAAAGAGGGTTTGCAAACTCAGTGTAAAAACGCACTGCATCCATAGTTGGATTATCTTTATCATTTGGATCAATCTGGAAAGATGCACCTTTTTGTTTGGCCAAGCTACTACTCGAAAAATCGGCTTTTCTAGTCTGTCCAAGGCCCACAGTTTGAGTCTGATAATCGTATATATTGCCACCCTGCTGCATGACCAAAATTGGTAAAATTTCTTTGACTCGAGTAACGTTGTTTCCAGTTCCTAGCGAGATAACGGACTGCAAAAAATCGCCGACTGTATTTTTTTTGTTGATAAGTTTGGCGTGAGTTACCATTTCATCCCAAGTTTTAGCAGGCAAAGCAATTCCAGCCTGATTTAAAATGTCAGTATTGTAATACATTTGGATATTATCTACATACTCAGTGATGCCATAAACCTTATTTAACTGCATTGTATCACGCACGGGTAAAGCCGTAAAAGTTTGCATATAGCCTGCTAGTTTATCACCGCGATAGTACTCAATCGGTGACATATACTGACTCAATGCTGGTAAATCACTATTATTTAAACTAAAAATGTCGGGTGGGTTGTTGAGTGAAAAGTCTTTAATCAGCCTAGGATAATAGTTTTTATATTCTTGTGCGCCGACAGTCTCGAGTTCGATAGTAATATTTGGGTATTTTTCTTTAAAGCCGGCAAGCACCTCCGATAAATCGTTTTGCCCATAAAAAAGTTTTCGCCATCGCAGTGTTACTGGAGTATTGTCGACGGCTACAGCTTGCTCAGGTGGTTTGGCAAACAGTGAAATCAATCCGAAAATTATAGCAATGATTAGTAAAAAACTCACTATTGCGATCATGATTTTTTTAGGCCGATCCAGTTCGTTGAAGGTGTCGATGAGGCTCATAGAAATATTTTTATAAACGTATTATAGGTCACTTCGGTTTAATTGTCAAAATAGCATAAAGTAAAATTTATTATGCTGGATTAAACGCTCGAAGTCTCATTTTGTACACTTCTAGATAGTAAAAAATAACAACTTGGATGGAGCAAAGTAACTATTATTTCCTAAAATACTTCACTATTATGCTGTGAAAAACTCAATTTTAGAATCATTATCATTAAAAATTAGAGAAGAAAATTTAGCCTAACCAGTTTTTCAGTAATTTGTCCCATTTCTTCAATCTCTTTGATCGATGTTGAATTAACCCAAATAAAAGCGAAGCTTTTCCTTACTGAGCGAGATTTTTAGGAGTTCCGAGCCCAAATGTCAGTCAAGAGTAAAAAGTAAAGATTTTTGTTGATGATAAGAATATTTTAGTTTGGCTCTAGCATAGAAAACTAATCTATGTTAGACTATGAAAGTGATTAAATACAGTAAACTAAGTAATTATGAGTTAAAAAAGATCATGTGGCACTTTT
>JAYUNN010000027.1:0-48536 GCA_043761585.1 bacterium | reverse complement strand
TCATGAATCACTAGACTACAAGTCACCAATATGTTTTATGTTAGATAACTTTACAAACCACAACTAGGAGGGAGTGCCATATGTATTGATACTGTACACTCTCTTGCAAAGAAATATTATTTAAGTTATACTTGTAGTAATATGGCAGGTAATCCTTTAAGTGGTGGTGACAAAAAAAATGCAGGTAGTGCTTTTGGCTTTAATCCTAGTCCTGCTAGCGGGGCAGGAAGTCTAGGAGCTACAAATTTTGGTGCAAAAACCACATCACCTATCACATCACAATCCTCAACTTCCAATTTTGGTGCATCTTACAGCTCAGCTGTCTCGGGTGCAGGTCCCCTGGGTGATCATCTACAGCAAAACAACAATGTTGTCGGTGCTTATGGCCAATGGGTCAATAATAATACCGCTTCAAACTCAGTTCCAAATCCTGGATTTCAAGCAGCCAATAACAATACTGCCAATAACTACATAGGTGTAAGACCAGGAGCTTCCAATTTGGCTCAAAATATAGTCAGTCGCGGCCAAAATGCTCCTAACTCAGCTTTTAATCCTGTGCAAAATCCCTATTTAGCTAATCCACAAGCTGTAAATAACTCGGGAAACACTCAGTACTATCCCCAAAATAACCCCGCTCAATATACTCAGCCTCAATACCCGAATCAATATCCAACATCAAACCAGAATCAAACTATAAATCCAAACCCAGCACAAAATTTGAATCGTGGCCCATCAAATTTTAACCCTCAAACAGCTCCTCAAAATCAAGGTTATAATAATTCCCAAAATGGTCTGCAAAATAACTTTCAACAGATCAACACCCAGCCAGTTCAGCAAAATAATCTTCAAATAAACCAACAAAATCGAATTATTAATCAAAATAATGCGGGGATTCCAAATTCAGCTTTCAATCAAAGCCAAGCTCCAGCTCAAAATAGACCTAAGACAGCTCAAAAAAATCCTGGGTTTTTCAAAACATTATTTGGACCAAGTCAGTCCGCCAATAGACCACCAGCAAATGCAAAAAAACTGGACCCAAACAGCCGTGAATACCTACAAAACCTGAGCCAAACCCAACTACGCCAAGAAGTCATAAAAACTGAGGTGGAAATCCAAAAAACCTTGATTGAGACTGAAAAAGCCTATCGTGAGGGAATTTCTACTATCAAGGATCTGATTGCTCCAAGTAGTGTGAATATTGCGACTTCACAAGTCGAAATTGGTACAAAATTGATTCGCAGTTTTTTCATTTTGACTTATCCTAGGGTTATAAATAGTGGCTGGCTCGAAGGCGTGGTCAATATTGATTTACCTATGGATATTTCTATTTTTGTATATCCACAAAATAATGATGAGGTCTTACGTGAACTAAAAGGTAAGGTAGGAAAAATTCAAGCATCGCTGACGCTAAATCAGGAGCGCGGCTCTGCTCGTGACCCAGCACTGGAAACAGCCTACCGCGATGTTGAAGGACTGCGTGACGCCATCCAGCAAGGTGTTGAAAGGTTTTTCAAAGTGGGAGTTTATTTTACTATTTATGCAGACAACAAAGAGGAGATGGAGAAAAACTCACAAACTGTAGAGTCGATTTTGTCGCAGCAAAGTATCATAATGAAACGCTCTGCGCTGCAGATGGATGTAGGTTTCAACTCATCGCTGCCAATACTCAAAGATGATTTGTACGTTTACAATAACATGAATACTAGCCCGCTATCGGCTTGTTTTCCGTTTGTATCTTCAGATTTGTCGTCAAATTCTGGTATTTTATACGGTATAAATCGACAAAATAGTTCGCTAATTTTATTTGATAGATTTGAACTTGAAAATGCAAATGCTTTGGTTTTTGCGACTTCGGGTGCTGGAAAAAGTTACACTGTCAAGCTAGAAATACTGCGAAGTATGATGATGGGTACCAATGTCATCGTGATCGACCCTGAAAATGAGTATAAATTTTTGAGCGAAGCCGTGGGTGGTAGCTTTTTAAATATTTCTTTAAACTCTAATAATCGTATCAACCCGTTTGACTTGCCAAAATCGCTTCCAGGTGAAAGCAATGCCGATATTTTAAGATCAGCAATTATTGATATCATGGGCTTAATGAATTTGATGCTCGGAAAACTCACTCCCGCCGAAGAAGGTTTGATGGAGCGAGCTATCAACGAATGCTATGCCCGCCGAGATATCACCCCAAATAGTGATTTTAACAACATAACTATGCCGACGATGGGGGATTTGGTTGAGATTTTAAATGGCATTGTGGGCGGCGACAGTCTCAGTCAAAGGTTGTATCGCTATACCGAAGGTACTTTCTCAGGTATTTTCAACAAACCTACCAACATCAACATGAGCAATCAGTTGGTAGTTTTCAACATCCGTGATTTACAAGATGCGCTGCGACCGATTGCAATGTATATTTTGTTAAAATATGTGTGGAACGAAATCAGAAGCGAGCTCCGTCGCCGTATTTTGGCTGTAGATGAGGCTTGGATCATGATGCAAAATGAGGACAGTGCTAAGTTTTTATTTGGACTTGCAAAACGAGCTCGAAAATATTATTTGGGTGTAACTACAATCACTCAAGATGTTGGTGACTTTTTAAATTCTCCTTTTGGAAAACCAATTGTAACCAACGCCGCTATGAAAATTTTGCTCAAGCAAAGTACGGCTGCTATCGATTTGATTGCCACCACTTTTGGGCTTACTGACGGTGAAAAACAGGTTTTACTCCAGTCTGGAGTCGGGCAGGGGATTTTCTTCGCTGGACCAAGGCATGTAGCCATGGAAATAGTGGCATTCCCGACCGAGCACCGCATCGTTACCAGCAATCCTAAAGAAATTATGAAAATGCAAGAAACCAAAGCAGCTAGTGCCGAACAGGCTCAAGATCAAGAATAACACTATTAAGTTTTAACAAAAAGCGCAAAATAAAAAGAATATGGCTTTATCAGACGTAATTTACAACTTCCAAACCGACCCAAACCGAAATAAGAAAATTTTGCTTTTAGCGGGCTGGGCGATTTTTCTAATTGTGTTAGGATTTGGCATTTGGAGTCTAAATCAACCGTCAAACTCCGCTTCAGTGGCTCAGGAGGAGCCTGTAATAGTAGATCAAGATTCTTTACTAAGTAGCCTCAGTACGGCGACTAGATTTCCAGATTCGGCCAGCTTAAAGATTTTGACCAGCAAACCTGCACGAAACGATAGAACATTCACTGCCAACAATTTAGGTGAATTAGTGTATGTGTCCACCGGTAACGAGCTAGTGATTGGCTCACAAATCATTCCAAATTTCCCGATCAGTGCGCCGCTAACTACTTATCCTGTAAAGCTGGGTTATATTTTCAATGATTTAACTCAAAGTGCTTTTGCTATCAAGCAGGACTCAGGTTACAAAGTCATACTAAATCCTGCTGGCATAAATCAAATAATCCCACTTAATACTGGTGTGGACGAGCTAGGTTTTACCTCTGTTGAGGAGTATTATTTTATGGTGCAAACTGATCAAGGTTATACTCTGAAAAAATCTCAAAGCCTACAGCTTGAGTCTGCTACTGAAATCGGCACACTCCAGACAAATATTGCTAAAAGCGGCTCTTACCAACTTTTCAAAGCCAAAAATACATTATTAATTGCTTTATTTGAAAATCCATCCCAACAAGGTAAAGCTCAATATTGGACTTTTAAAAATGGTAAACTAGCACAATTTTTAGATGTCGAGGATAATTGGAGCACTAATGTATCAGAAAACTACCTAATTTTGACGCATAAAAGCCAGTTTTCAGATGTCGTTTCGAGCTATAACAATGACCTGTATGAGCTTTCTATCAATGAAGTTCCAAAGTTGGTTGATATAAAACTACCATTTTTACTGCGACAACAAGAAATCTTTGGGAATTTGATAGCAAGGCGCTGCGCTGCGGCTCAAAACGACCAAATTTATTGTTTGGTAAAGGAAAAGCCTATAAAATCAGACAATGTCGATCAGCCAGATTTAGTAGTTAAGTTTGATATTTTTGCTAAAACCATCGAAATTTTAGCCGCCAACAAAAATATTGCTGCCAGCAGCAGCCTAGTCCCTGATATTAAGCGTAAACGAATCTTGGTAACCAATCTCAGAGATGGTCAAATTTATGAGCTACCACTAAGCTAGTTTTGTTCAAGTTTTTGATTTAATTTGAAGATACTAATTACCAAATAAACAGCCGTTACTGAGCTACTTAAAACTGCGCTAGCGACCATTAAATTAAGCTTTTGGGCCGACTCAAACCAAGGGTTTACTCCAGCTAATAATAGCAATCCCACAAAAATACTTACCGCCAAAGTCATGGGTTTTAAAAAGCTATAATTGGCCCTAGAGATAAGATAATTAGTGCAAATAAAGACCAAATTGTAGCTTAGCACAAACAAACTATACACTGTAATTAACGGTAAAAGACTAAAATAACTACTTTTACCAAATGATCTCAAAACTAAGTCGCCACCAAAGAAAAATATTAAAGTCACTGCCAAACTCAGACACAGAACCGCAATTATTGAGATTTTAAAAACACTTTTATGTCCTTCGCCGCTAGCGTAAGGGACTATGAGCGACGAAAATGAAACTGGACCGAAGTGTGCAATTTGTCCAAAAGTCGAAATTATACCATATTGGTTATTTTGCTCGTTTGAAAGTATTGACCGTGATAAAACAATATCAACGTTTAAAAATATGGCCAAAATCACAAAATACCACATTGCTTTCCAGGTATCACCGCCATCTCTTAAAATATCACCACGGTTAAATACCAAAACCTTAGCTTGTTTTCCTTTAGAATTGTAAAGCTGTGTTATAAAATATAGCGAAAGTCCAAACGAAGCCAAAGAAGCTAATAATATCGCGATCGGTAAGACATTGATTCCAAAACCTAAATAAAGCAAACTAATTGTGACGAAAAATTTCACTATTAAATTCATTACATTTGCCAAACAATATTTAGGTACTTCAAAAATTCCGAGCAGAAAATTTTGATTTATGCTGTACAAAAATGAGCTAAAAATACCAATTACAGCCACTAATGGCACAAATACGTTTTTGTATTGTAGCACCCAAAACATCAACGCAGTCAATATTGCGCCAGTAACCACAATCCAAGGTAAAAAGTTTTTTACAAAACGAAAAATATTTACATAATAACTGTAAACCAAATCAGGCTGCGTTTTAGCTAGACTTGAAACTTTACGAGTTAAAACGCTCATAAAACTGCTAGTGGGAACTGATAAAATAGCCAAAAAACCCGAAGTCGAAGTCCACAATCCGAACTCATCTTTGAGATAAAATATCGAAACAATTATCAAAATATAATTAAAAACATTATTGGTATTGTTGACCAAAAAAACCATGCCAGAATTTCGCACAAAGTCTTTTCTAAGTAAATTTTGAATAATTTGAATCATAAATATTTTGAATTAATGGCTAAATTTTGATTATTTGGCTTTTACGATCTTCGCTCATCAAGTGAGATAAGCTTTATTATGGTTTGTGAAAATCGCCGTGATTTCCCCCCGACAATTATTTAAGGCATAATTTTTAATTTTAGGCAATTAAGTATTAATTAAACCAACTTTAAAGCTTTTTAAAAAAGCCAATTTGTGACCAAACTAAGCAATATTTTTCAAGCAATACATTAAAATCGGTTGACAAACATTTGCACACAATATATACAAATCTATCTTAGAAAAATAAAACATTTTTAAGACATTTTTTTAAAATTAAGAAAGTAATTTATGACTTCTAAATATTTTGTTGATGCTTTACAATACTTATTCTTTTTAGAAAATGGTAAAAGCCACTTGATTACAAGGCGCCTAAATGCCAAATCTGGGCGATATCTAAACCGACAAATTCAGCTTTTAAAAGGCTGGTTGAGTCGAGTTCAAGAAGCAAAGCCTGGCAAAATAAACAAAAAAAATTTGAATAATACCAACAATTTCCAGAAAAAAATGCAACAAGTAATCAATTTTATAGAAGGCTATGTGCTTTTACTAAGCTTTAAAACTATTAAAAAATCAATCTAATCGAACCCAGAACCAAAAATAATTAGGGCAAAATAACTCATTTACGTTAAATAGGTTTGTTGGTGCAGTAGTAAAGTTTGGGCAGTAAAATTGCCAAACATTAGACAATGTTAGACTTTAATTTTATCAAATGCTACTGACAAACTTATTTGAAATAAAAGCTATTAGGCGCTAACAAAATAAATATTTTGCTTTATACTTATGATAAAAAATCAGCAATTAACACTCTTGGGAAACCAATTTTTAAGTTGATTTAATCTATTTTATCTCAAGTATTTTGATCTAGAATGGAAGTATCCAAAACTCAAACCCTCACTAAGCGATGTCTGTTTCCAAGCCTCTCAAAAAATATAAATCGCAGCTATTGACAATAGCTTTAAATTATCTTTAAATCTTAAGTGTGTGTAAATTTAATATTTACCTAAACTTAGATTTAGGTCTATTTTTACAGATTTTGCAATCGTAGCTCAGCTGGATAGAGCAAAGGACTTCTAATCCTTAGGTCACAGGTTCGAATCCTGTCGATTGCACCAGGGCGAACTTTCATCAACTAAATCCCTACAAAGGGCATAAAAACAACCAAAATCAGAAGTTAGGTGCAAAATCTAAAAACATTTTTAAACGCCAAATCTTAATTAGCCGTAAAGGCTATCTTTTTATGTCTAAAATTCCGAATTATACTACTCTTTCAGAGCAAACTTCTAGCACTTGGAACGGTCAAACTATCACCCGAGAATTACAAAAAGCAAATGGTGAAATTATTATTAGAAAAACTGAGCAAAAAACCGACGTGGCAGTAGTTTTGGGACTTACTAGTGATAACTATGTGATTTGTATCAAGCAGTTTAGATTTGGTCCAATGCAGCTGCAAACAGAGCTTCCTGCTGGTAAAATTGAGCGAGGCGAAGATCCTATTTCAGCGGTTTCGCGAGAATTTTTGGAAGAAACAGGTTATACTGGTGAATTTGAATATGTCTGTAAAAGCCTAAGTTCGCCAAGTAGTAATAACTATCGCCATATTTTTGTGTGTAAAAATGCGGTGCAAGTCGCTGCTCAGACACTAACTGAATTTGAGGATATAGAAATTGAGATCTTAAATTTAGATGAGTTTAAAAAGTCGGCTATGCGGGGTAAAATTTTCCCAATAGACGCCGCTTTGATGGGCTTGATACATTTAAAATTACTGAAATAAGCTCACTATTTTTAGAATCCTAGTCTCATAAATTATTTACAGCGTAGTAGTTGATTTACTTTCAAGCTATAGTAAAAACCTAAAATTTTAGACATTTTCAAAAAAGCTAATTGCAATTGATTGAGAAAATAATTTTCAACAAACTTAGTTACTGCAAATATACCCACAAAAAAGGTCGTTTTTTAGCTTCCTCCACATTAGGATAGTTTTTAAGATCGATTTGATATAGATTTTGTGAGGCGTTGCTGGCATCGTAAAAAAATATAAAATTAGCATCTTGTAGCTTTTTGTCGCTAGTATTTATACTAAAATTTAAATCACCTGTGTAACTTTTATTTACCATCGGGTCGAGAGTCAGATTTGATAACTCGACGAAATTTAGAGATTTGGTCACGGGGTTTATGCTGGCGGCCTCCACTCTCAATACCGCTGGGAAATTTATTTTTTGGGCTGGAGTGTTGGTATTTTTATCTTCAGGTGTTTGGATTGTGGCAGCGATATTTTTTAGGGAGATTTTTAAATCAGTCGTAGTGGAATTTTCTTTTACAAGCACAAAGCCTCTGTTAAAATTGTCTTGACTTGCTTCGTTTTGCGGGCCTAAAACGGGTTTAATTTTAATGTTAGTTAAGCTATTTTGTGTACCAAATTCATTTTGAGAGTATTCTATATTGGCTGGAGCTTGGTTGTAAGTGTCGCGGTAGCCATATCGGTAGCCCAGGAAAAATGCAATAGTGGTGACTCCAATAATTATAAATATAAATGTTAAGTTTCTTGGCATGAAATGGTAGCACTAATGTTTTTTAAGAAATCTAATTGGGCGAACCCAAGTCGGTTTAATTTGGTACATTTTTATAATCTGGAACTGTGAAAAAACCACGTTTTTCAGGTGGGGAAATACGGAAAAACTCACGACCTAAAATATTTTTTCGCTCAATTTGCCCGATAATACGAGAATCTTTGCTTCCGGTTCTGTTGTCACCCATCACAAAATAGTGATCTGTTGTAAGTGGTTTTTCTACAAATCGGTCGCTACCAGTATTAATTAGTTTAAAAGATTTAGTGGTGTTTGGTAAGTAAGTGCTTTCATCTAACACAACTCCTTTATCAAACTCACGATTTACTAAAATTACCTTGCCATCTTCAAAGATAACAGTATCACCTGGCAAACCAATAATTCGCTTGATATACAATTCATAGTCATTTGGATCTTGGCTATGAGGAACCTTCAAAATAACTACATCGCCGCGACGATATTCACCAAAGTTCGGTGTTAGATAGTCTATGTATAGCTGATTGCTGTTGTCATAGGTCGGAAACATGGAGCGGCCTGAAACAGTTATGATATCAAAAACACTAGTTTTAATAAATGTAAAAAAGATTGAAGTAATCAAGAAAATACGAAAAAAATACCACAAATAATCCAAGACCTCTTCTAAAAGGTTTGGGCTTATTTTTCGTCTAATATCAGCTGGGACGGCAATCTCTTGATAAGTAACACTCATGCGAACTTTATAATTCGAAATCTACAAACACTTACATTTAAATATGATTTTATGGATTATGACAAGTTTTTCACTTTCAATGCCTGAAAAACACCTACTCTGCAATCAAATTTACTGATAAATACAGACTTTGAGCAATTTTATTAAATAATTGACTTCAACTAAATTATACGTTATAATATGAATATTGATAAAGTATCGAAAGCACGCCCTTACAACTTAAATCAAGTGATTATGAAATTTTTTAAAATAGTTTTGGGTTTAATATTAAGTTTTTACCTCATTTTCGGTCTGGTGGCAGGTATTTTAGTGGGCTCAGATCTGAAAGTGGATGCGGTCGCTTCTGGATCAGCAGGCCAAAAACCTAGTTCAACCACACCCATTCCCTCAACTTTCCAAGACAATAGGAATCCGATTGTGCCAATCACTTCAAAAACTATTCCTGATAGGGTTCAATCTTCTGAGCAACTCACCAATAGCACAACTGCTGTCGCTGCTCCTAAAACCCCAGTTAAGCCGCTTGGTGTAGATCTTGAAGGGGCTTTAGGTTTTAACTCGTGTAATATCTCTGGTCAAAAAGCCGCAGCAAGTGCGGACGCCCTCCAGGTTTGTGTCAAAGGTATTTTACAATTTGCTCTGACAATGGCTGGTATCATAGCCATCATTCAGCTCGGTGTTGCCGCTTTCAACTACTTTAACCCCAGTGTGAGTGAAGACGTGGTCAAGCAATCCATCGACACAATTAGAAACATTTTCATTGGTTTGATGCTAATTGCGGCTCCAGTGGTGATACTTCGAACTTTCAATGTTTCACTAACTAATTTTGGATTTTTAGGTTTTAGTGCAAGCTCTAGTGGTTCCACAAACTCTGGTGGCCCAAATGCTACTGAGGGCAATGCAGATACCACTCAAATTGGTGGCGTGAGCCTAAGTCCAACTGACACAGCGAGCAATATAAACAATATAAACCAAGCTGTAGAAAAACTAAAAACTGGTGAAATAACTGGCCCAGAGTTGATTGAGGCTGTAAATTACATTGTTGGAAGTATAGATTTAAAAGACCCGAATGTAGATGTGGCGGCTGTGACTCAAATGCTGGATACAGTTAAAACAGCTGGTATTGGGTATACACCTGACCCCAACTTTTTATCCAAATTAAATGGGGCTGGCTCAAAACCTGACGGTAACCAAACCGCGACCTCAACTAGTTATTGCAGTATAGACGGTTGTGAAATTGTGGCAGGCGCAGTAACTTCACTCACAATTACGAGTCAGTCACTTCGAGTCAGTCTGAAGGATAAAAACAGTAACCCCACTGATTATCTACTGGTACTTCGACCTTTAAATAGCATTCCAAAACCGATTAGTGATTTTATGAGCCTGACTCCCTCAGCTGCGGGCTCAAATCCAACCGTGACCATAACTAAAAAAAGCATTACTAGTAGCGAATTTGCTCAGTGGTGCAGTGCTGCTACGTCGCAAACTGCGAGTAATGGTGGTGCAGCGTGTCAAAAATCTCAAGCAAGTAGCGGTAGTGTAATAACTGGCCCAACACCTACTGTTTAGTTTGGCTAGTTTATTATGGAAGAGGGTAAATACCCCGAAGCTTGCTTCGCACCCTTTTCATGACAAGCTTGGCGAACGAAGTGAGCTTTTCCGTTAGGTCAATCTTTACAAATTGCAGATAATAAATTTGAGTAAACACATATGTCTAAAGTATTTGTAATGATGTCAGGCGGTGTGGACTCTAGCGTGGCCGCGGCTGATTTGGTGGATCAGGGTCATGAGGTAATCGGAGTTTTCATGAAATGCTGGTCGATCGAGCAACTAGAGTCACTTGGCGCTGATAAAAGCTTGTATGGATGTTTTTGGGAAGACGATGTGACCGATGCTCGACTAGTTGCGGCAAAACTTAAAATTCCATTTTATGTGTGGGATTTTCAAGCTGAATATAAGGCTGGAGTGGTTGATTATATGCTGTTTGAGTACCAAAATGGTCGCACTCCAAACCCAGATGTGATGTGTAATTCAATTGTAAAATTTGGTATTTTTTATCAGCGAGCCATGGAGCTAGGAGCTGATTTTGTGGCCACTGGTCACTACGCCAAAATAGCCCAATTTAGTGATTTTCTAGAGCCTCTAACGGAATCTGAAATTGTCGGAAACACTTTAAACTCTGAGCTTTGGACAAAATCGCAAAAATACATAGTTCGCGGACGCGACTCAGGCAAGGATCAAAGCTATTTTTTATGGCGAGTAAAATCTGCTCAAATCCAAAAAAGCTTGTTTCCAATCGGTGAATATCAGAGCAAAGCTGAAGTCAGAGTCCGGGCTGAGTCACTAGGTTTGATTACAGCTAGCAAGCCTGATTCACAAGGACTTTGTTTTATCGGCGAGACACCACTGCGAGAGCTACTTTTACAGACATTGGGTCAAAAAAATGGTGAAATTTTGGACGAATCAGGTCGAGTTTTAGGTGTTCATCCAGGAGCATTCTTGTTTACTATTGGTCAAAGAAGTGGACTTGGACTTTCGGGCGGGCCGTGGTTTGTAGTCAGTTTGGACATGGCTCAAAACCAGGTAATTGTAGCTCGTGCAGGTCAAGATGAAAGTCTTTTAGGTACAAAACTGCTCGCTAAGGAACTCAACTGGCAAATTTCCGCAGCACAAAATCTAACCAAATTTAGTTGCCAAACACAGATTAGATATAGGCAAGATGCGGTCGACTGTACAGTAGAAATATTAGAAAATGGCAACATTGAAGTCGGTTTCACCGAGCCAATTCGAGCTATCAGCCCAGGTCAAAGTATAGTTTTGTACCATGGTGAAATTATGCTCGGTGGGGGAGTCATCCAATCGAAAATATAACCGTTTCAGTTTTGCAGCAATTTCAGTTTTAAAACTAAAAGATTCAATTTCTAATCTAAAAACTTTTAATTTGCTTGACCAAATCCACAAAATTATTCAAAAATATTGTATTTGAGCTGAATTTCATAATCTTTACAAAATAAATGTCTGATATAAAAAATCTTAAAATTGCTGTTTTGCATGCCTTTTTTGTGCCCAAAGGTGGTGGCGAAAAACTAATTTTTGATATTCGAGATTATTATAAGGCAGATCTATTTACGGGAGCTGTAAATTTTGAAATCTGGGATAAAAATAAAGTTAAAACAGACAGTTTCGTCAAAGCTTTGTACGATCCAAATTATAATTTTGAATACTTACACGAGGATAGCCACATTCCGATTTGGCGCAAAATAGTTCGTCAGGCCAATTTTTTGTTTAACTCAAAAATTAAACAGTTAGCTAAATATGACTTGGTGATTTTTAGTGGAAATATAGCTTTTGTGGCTGGTCGGATCAAAAAGGCTAATCCGAAAACTAAAATGGTAATGTATTGTCATACTCCGCCTCGACCTTTCACAGATCAGCTGGCGAGTATCTTAAGTGGCAAGCCTGTAATTTTTAGACCTATTATAAAATTTTTCGCTAAATGGGTAGTGAGTGAGTACAGAAAAGAACTAAAATATATGGATTTAGTCATTTCTAATTCAAAAAATACTCAAGCTAGGCTTAAAAAATACGTAGGACTTGATTCAGTTGATATTTTCCCGGCCGCTAATACCAAACGCTATTCCTTTATCGAAGCGGGTGACTATTTTATCTCATGGGGCCGAATCGAGCCTTTAAAAAGACTGCCGCTGATACTTGAAGCTTTTGCTAAAATGCCTGATAAAAAACTCATAATCTGCTCTGTTGGGCCACTAAAAGACTGGCTGATCGAACAAATCCAGACACGAAATTTAACAAATATTATTTATAAAGGTTTAGTTACCGACGAGGAACTTTCTGAGCTAGTGGGCAAATCTTTAGCTGGGATCTATATTCCTGTGGATGAAGACGCAGGCATTACACCAATAGAAATCATGGCGGCTGGTAAACCAGTTTTGGGTGTCTCTGAAGGTGGCCTAAAAGAGTCAGTTATAGACGGTAAAACCGGTATACTTATCCCTGCTAATCCAACCCTTGAAGAGCTGATTGCCGGTGTAAAAGCCATGACTCCAGAACTAGCTATTAGTATGAAGGAGGCTTGTCTTGCACGTGCCAAAGAGTATGATTCAGAGGTATTTTTCGATAAAATGAATCACGAAATTCAGCAAATTATTTAACAACATTACAGCTAAGTTATTCTTTAAAAATTTACATTTACATTTTATGTCAGATATCACTATGCCTTCAGTAGAAGATCAACAAATTTTAGAAAATTTACCAGCTGAATTTGCAGAGGAAAATTATCTTGAGGTAGGTGTTAGACCTTGGGGAGTTTACTATGTTTTAGAGGATAAACCAAACTTTAAAGTCAAAAAAATTGTAGTAAATCCAGATCATCGTTTGAGTCTTCAGTCCCACAAACATCGAGCTGAACACTGGATAGTAGTGAGCGGCATGGCCACAGTAGAAATACGCAGCGGATTAGATGAATCCAAATGGGTCAGCAATGTGCCACCAAATGAGAGCAAATTTGTACCAATGGGCGCGATGCATCGTTTATCAAATCAAGGTAAAATCCCAGTAATAATCGTCGAAATTCAGGTCGGTGAATACACTGGTGAAGATGATATTGAGCGATTTGAAGATGATTATAGTCGTACAAAGTAGAAGACAAACTTCAGATAACTTTTAAAAATAAGCCTAATTAAGTCTGACATCACCACGTTTAATATACTTTAAAATTATTATAATTTTTTTATTTCAGAAACTTTTAAATTCTTTACTTAAAATGGCTTGACAAGTCTTATATAAAGCGTTTATACTTAGATCAAGTGTTATAACCCTATGGCCAGCGATATTCATATTTCAATTAGTGCAGAACCAATATTCCATTTTGGTAATTTTGAAGTCACAAATGCAATGCTCGGTTCATTAGTAGTTTGTTTTGGACTTTGTTTGGGTGGCATCATTATAGGCGCCACTTTAAAAAACAAAGGTGTTCCAAATAAAGCTCAGAATGCAATCGAGTGGTTTTACAATATAGTTGAGCAAATAGCTAGTGATGGAATCGGCTCTAGTGAAAAAGCTAGACCTTACTTAGGACTAGTATTGGCTTTATTTCTTTTTATAGTATTTAGTAGTTGGCTCGGTCTGATTCCAGGCATCTTACACATCGGATTGCAAGTTAGCCCTGAGGAGTTTTACCCAATTTTTAGAGCTCCCACAACTGATCTAAATGCCACTATTGGCTTAGCCATCATTGCTTGGATAACCATTCAATTTGCTGGTTTTAGTTCACAAGGTTTTAGATATCTTGGTAAATTTTTTCAGTTTAATAATGGACCTATTAATTTTTTCGTAGGTATTCAAGAATTAATCTCGGAGTTTGCTAGGTTAATTTCATTTAGTTTTAGACTATTTGGAAATATTTTTGCTGGTGAAGTTTTGATTGTAGTTGTATCTGCGCTTACAAAATTTTCATTAAATAACAGTAGTTTTGGCTGGATTGATTACATTGGGGTACCGCTTCCTGTAGTCATTATTATTATGGAGGTTTTGGTAGCTATGATGCAGGCCTATGTATTTGTATCACTTATGAGTGTGTTTATTTCACTGGCAACTGAAGAAGCTCACCAATAATTTTTTTATCAATTTTATATTATTTCAACTTTATATTTCATATGTCTCCTGATGTTTACAAACAACTAGCTTTTGCACTTGCCGTAGGTTTAGGTATGATTGGTCCTGGTATTGGTATTGGCATGGTTGGAGCCGCAGCCGCCAACGCAGTCGGTCGCAACCCTCAAGCTGAAGCTAAAATTCGTACTTTCATGATTTTAGGAATTGTTTTTGCAGAATCTTTAGCCATTTTTGCTCTAGTTGCAGGATTTATTATTTTCTTCGTTTAAACAATTATTTTCAAACTCACCCTTAAAAAACAAGTTATGTCTGGCCTTGGTATCGAATTAAAGCAAATTATTTTTTATATTATCTGTTTCGTAATCACTATGATTATTTTGGATAAATATTTATTCAAAAAAGTTGTAGAAATTTTAAATGCTCGAGAAGCTCAAATTGCAACTGCTCTCCAAGAAAAAGATGAGATCGAAGAGAAACTAGCTAATACCAATTTTCAAGCTGATAAAATCATTCAAGATGCTAAAGAAGAAGCCAGGCATATCATTGAAGATGCACGTGAGTCAGTTGAGCCCGAGAAGCTCAGGCTACTCGAACTGGCTAAAAAAGAAAGCGAAGATATTGTCTCAGCTGCAAAACGCCAAGGTGAAGATGTGATTGCTAGTTCTAGGCTGAAATCTCAAGAAGAAGCCGTTAATCTACTTAAAGCCCTAGTCAATAAAGCTATGAGTGAGTTTGAAATTTCTGAAGATGCTCAAAATCAAGTTCTAAGTAAAATTATTAATACAAAGTTATAAGTATGGCTCTAAATTTTATTAAAATCTTGACTGCTGTACCGCTTTCGAGCGAGCTAAAATCTGCGCTTGAGTCTAAACTTTTGACTAAATTTGGTTCGGGTAAAACTTACCAATATGAGACAGATGTAAATATTTTAGCTGGAATAGTGATCCAAGTAGATGACATAGAATATCACTATGACTTGCGTGATCAAATTAATTTTATAATGCTTGAATTATTCAAATAGTACTTTGAGCTGACACAGTAAAACTGTTTATTTTAACCTTTAATTTTTAAAAATACATATGGGCTTACTTACTGCTCTTGAAAGCAAATTACAAAATCTTCCCGAAAACCAAAATACCAAAAACGTAGGTCATATTAATGCTTATCGTGATGGTGTGGCTTTTGCTATAGGTTTATCAGAAGTAGCTTATAATGAATTGGTGGAAATCCATCTACCAAACGAAACAATAGTCCCAGCTTTAGTTTTCAACTTAGAAGAGCATCAGGTGGGGCTTTTAATTTTAGGTGAAACCAATGAAATTGGTGAAAGGTCTAAAGTTACCGCTACTGGCAAGATTTTAGCTATAACCGTGGGTGAAGAAATTTTAGGACGCATTGTTAGTGCTTTGGCAAAACCCTTGGATGGTAGTCCTTTAATGTTTTCTAAAGGGTCTAAAGAAATGTTGATTGAAAAAATGGCTCCAGGTGTGATTACTCGTGAATCAGTTTCTAGACCGCTTAAAACTGGTATCACTGTAATTGACGCTTTGGTAAATATAGGTCGTGGACAAAGAGAGCTGATTATCGGTGACAGACAGACCGGTAAAACCACCATCGCCGTAGATACTATCATAAATCAGAAGACAGAAAATATGATCTGTGTCTATGTGGCAATTGGTCAAAAACAGTCTAGAGTTAAGCAATTAGTGGAAAGATTAACCAAAGCTGGTGCCATGGATTATACGGTTGTTGTTTCGGCCTCAGCTTCTGATCCTGTTTCTCAGCAGTATTTAGCACCGTATACTGGAGTTGCAATTGCAGAGTATTTTATGGATCAAGGTAAAGACGTACTTGTAATATATGATGACTTGACCAAACATGCTTGGGCTTATCGTCAGCTTTCACTCCTCTTTAGACGACCTCCTGGTCGCGAGGCATACCCCGGTGATGTATTTTACTTACATTCTAGGCTTTTAGAGCGCTCAGCTCAATTAAACAGCGATTATGGTGGCGGCTCAATTACAGCTCTACCTATTATCGAAACCCAAGCCTCTGATGTATCAGCGTATATTCCGACCAATGTTATCTCAATTACAGATGGTCAGATTTACCTTGAATCCGAACTTTTCAATTCGGGTATTCGACCTGCAGTGAATCCAGGTATCTCGGTCACACGTGTGGGTGGGGCAGCTCAAACTAAAGCTATGAAAAAAGTTGCTGGATCAATGAAACTTGAGCTTTCTCAATATCGAGAATTAGCAGCTTTCTCACAGTTTGGCGGTGATTTAGACAAAGTAACCCAGCAGAAACTAGCTCGTGGTGCAGTTTTAACTGAACTCTTAGTACAACCTCCATACAGCCCACTTTCACAAAGTGAACAAATTGTAGGTGTCTTTGCTGGAAATAAGGGCTTTTTAGATTCGATCAAACCAAAGCAAGTTCGTTCATACGTGGAAAATTTGCGAGTTTTTGCAAAAAATAACCAACCAGAATTAATGTCACAGTTAGATGGCGGTAAATGGACCGACGACTCTGAAAGCAAACTTAAAGAAATTTGTACAGATTTTTCAAACTCTAGTGCAAATCCTTTTAGAATATAAACAAGCTGTAAATCGCATATCTAAATCATATTTTGCTGCTCAATGCCTTCTATTCGACAACTTTCACAAAGAATCAAATCAGTCAAAACCACAGCTAAAATTACTGGGGCAATGCAGGCTGTGGCGGCTATGAGGCTTAAAAAATATACGCATCAATCTAACACTTTGGGCCAATATGGCCATGAGCTAAAATCAGTATTAAGTAGAATTTTGGCTAGTCTTTCTAGTTTTGATCAAAGCCCATTACTTCGACCTAGAAAAACAGGTAAGACTTTGGTTATAATTGTAGCCCCATCAAGAGGTTTTTGTGGTGGATTACATCGTAGTGTAGTAGTACATGCCCATCAACAGATTAAAGCACTATCACTTGACCCTGCAAATGGTGATCAGGTTGAATATATAACTTTGCATAAACCTGCCTATCGAATGATGACTAGACTAGGTGGTTTGATTTTGGCTTATTTTAACGGTCCTTTTAAAGATCTAAATCCTTATAAGGTTTTGCCCGTTTCAGAATTAGTTTATAGATTATGGTCGGCGCCCGATTCCAAATTTAAAAACGTGTTCATGGCGTACGCGGAGCCTAGCGCTAGTTTGCAGGCAAAACTGCATTTTGTGCCAATTCTACCACTGGATGACTCAGAGAATACTTTCCAATCAGAGTCTCAAACCAGTGAAATAAATTTAAAAGCTGAAAGTTCTCTACTGGAAGTTGATGTTGAGCAAATTCTAGCTGAGTTTTTGCCACAGTGGCTAGAAATGAACATTCATCTAGCTTTAGTTCAAACTATGGCTGCCGAAGAAGGTGCTCGAATGATGGCTATGAGCCAGGCTAGTGACAACGCCGGTAGGCTAGCCGATAAGCTAAAACTAGTGTATTATAGACAACGTCAAGCTAAAATCACTCAAGAGATATCTGAAATTGTGGGTGGTTCTTTATAAAAATTTAAATTTAAATTATACAGTTTATATGTCAAATATTGGAAAAATTATTCAAGTTATCGGCCCAGTTGTCGATTTACAATTTTCACCAGGAAATCTCCCTAAAATTTATTCAAAACTGATCATTACAAAAAATAATTATAATTTTATTTTTGAAGTTCAGCAGCACACTGGCGAGTCTAAAGTTCGCGCGATTGCTTTGACTAGCACTGATGGCCTTAGCCGCGGTGATGAGGTGGTCGATACTGGTGGGCCAATTACAGTTCCAGTCGGTAACAACGTCTTAGGTCGTATATTTAATGTAGTCGGAGATGTAATTGATGGTAAAGAGGATTTGCCAACTGATACTCCTCGCAGTCCAATTCATAGAAACGCCCCGACTTTGGAAGAGCAGTCAGACACTTTAGAGCTACTTGAAACAGGTATAAAAGTGGTTGATTTAATTTGTCCTTTCATTAAAGGTGGAAAAGTGGGTGCTTTTGGTGGAGCTGGAGTAGGTAAAACTGTTATTATTCAAGAATTAATTTACAATATTGCCACTGTTCACTCTGGATATTCAGTTTTTGTCGGCGTTGGTGAACGCACCCGAGAAGGTAATGATTTATATGAAGAAATGAAAGATTCAGGGGTAATTGATAAAACCGCTTTGATGTTTGGTCAAATGAATGAACCACCAGGTGCGAGACTTCGAGTGGCTTTATCAGGTTTGACTATGGCTGAACATTTTAGAGATACTTCTAAAAAAGATGTTTTACTATTTATAGACAATATTTTTCGTTTTACTCAAGCAGGTTCTGAGGTGTCCGCACTTTTGGGTAGATTACCGTCTGCAGTGGGCTATCAGCCAAACTTGGCCGATGAAATGGGCAGACTCCAAGAGCGAATTACCTCAACTAAAGAAGGTTCGGTGACTTCAGTGCAGGCTATTTACGTACCAGCTGACGATTATACTGATCCAGCTCCAGTGACTACTTTTGCTCACTTAGACTCCACTTTAGTACTTGAGCGTAGCTTGTCTGAACAAGGTTTGTATCCAGCTGTAGATCCATTAGCATCGTCTTCGACGGCTTTATCACCAGAAATAGTGGGTCAAGAGCATTACGATGTAGCAACAGCCGTGATCTCAACCTTACAAAGATACAAAGAACTCAAGGATATAATTGCAATTTTAGGTATAGATGAATTGTCCGACGAAGATCGAATGGTGGTGCTTCGAGCTCGAAAATTGCAGCGATTTTTGACTCAACCTTTCCATGTAGCTGAGCAGTTTACTGGAAACCCAGGTTCGTATGTGCATCTCAAAGACACTATCGCAGGATTTAAAAAGATACTTTCAGGTGAGTTAGATCAGTACCCTGAATCAGCCTTTTATATGATTGGTACGATCGACGAGATGAAAATTGAATAAGGTAAAATTTATAATTAATAACTTAACTCCAGTTCCATGCTGGAGTTTTTTTAAGGTTCAAAGTTAAATCGTTTTGCTAAAAAATTTGAACTCAGTCCTTTTTCAATTTTACAGGCCGTAGCGCTATTTTTATAGCTAAGAATTTTGGAGATACTTTCTAATGGTGTTAGGTATCAGTCTTTAGACTTATCAATTTTTGATAATAAATTTTGAACTACAAATGAGTTTGCTTACAGAAAAAAACTGTTTTTGTGTAAATATACTCTAAGTGGCAAACTTGCAAATTCTCATCCAATAAATATCAGTATCTAATACTAATCTGGATTTTATATTTTGCTTTAAATTCAATTCAGAGGAAGTCACAGCAAACGGAAGAAAAATCAAATCAAACACATTTCTTCACAAATCTTTCTAAAATTATTCAATATTGCTTGCCATGTTACTAGTTGTTTTTCAATTGGGTGAGCTGTTTCTGGGTCAAAATATCCTGAAACTTTAATCTTTCGACCTTTATTTTCAAATATAACTTTGACGTGTCTATTACTACCATCAATTTGGTATTCAATCAATTGATTTTCAATAATTTTGGTATAAGTACCAATAAAATTAAACTCAGCTGAGCCGTCACGGGCAATCATGCCATAATTAAGCTTTTTACCAATCTCAAGCTCATTTTTTACATCTTTAACCCTCCAGTCTGGACTTGCATCACACCAAACAAGAATGTTTTCAGGCTTGTTAAAGCAGCACCATACGACATCAATGGGAGCCTCAATTAATGTAGATACTTGAGACTTAATAATTTTCGAGTCTTCTTTTTTGTTCTGTGAGCTATCCATCAGACCTTTTTGCTTAAAAACGGCCACAATGGCCATAGAATGTCCACGACCTAATTCGAAATCAGTTTTTAGCCAGTCAATAATTTCTTTTGGTTTTAGTTTAGGATTGTTAAATAACCCTTTTTTGGTAGCAAGTTTTATAAAATCTTCTGAAGTTTTACCAGTTTTGGCCTTGATGTTATCTAAGTATGCTTGAAATGACATAAAATTAATTTCTTTATTGGATTTACCACTTTTAAGAGTGTTTATTTCGTTTAAATATTGATTTAGTAATATGGTGATTTAGGCTTCTAAACTCTAAAAGTTTATATAAAATTACCAGTAGTTGTATTAATAGCTATACCAATGGTTAATACTTCGTAGTTTTACGACAAAACATACAGAACTGCTTGAATTAAGTCAAATACTCTGCTAGCAAGATGTATCTACTTTGTGGCTAGAAAGCTTATTTTTTTAAACTTGCTCAACCCACAAATTTACTCAACTAGCTTCAAAACTTGTTGGATCAAAGAATTACTGCCAATGACTAAGATTTTTTGGTTTTCGGACTTTTGGACTTGCTCTAAAGCTTCTAGTGGGGTCGTGGCACCCTCGATATAAGTATTAGCTAGCTCTTTGACAGTACTTGTTAGAGTTTTTAAATTTTCGACAACTTGGCTTTGCTTACTAATATCATGACTGGTTTCTTGATACTCAGTTAAAATTAGATTTGTAGCGATGCGTCCGATACTCTTAAACATCTTGCGGGTGTCTTTGTGTTCTGTGGCTGCGAAAATTACGGTAAATTTATGACCTGGGTAGAGATACTGCATTAGGCTGACCATCGCTTCCACTTGATGTGGGTTTCGAGCTAGATCAAGGAAAATTTGTTTATTTTGATAGTTCATTAGTTGATTTCTAGCGGGAATCTTGACCGGTCGCAGAGCTAGTTTTACAGCTTCATAGTCTATCTCAAAGCTATTTCGGCTAGCTAGAAAAGCGCACGCAGCCAAAGCTAAGCCACAATTTTGAGCCTGAAAACTTCCAATTTGACTTAAAATTATATCATTGACCCAAGTACCGCTGTAGTGAAAGTTAAATTTTGTACCAAACTCATTGGTTTTAAGCCTTGTATAAAAACTAAAACCACGTAAATCTTCACGAATTACAAATAATTTAGCCTGAATCAGTTCGACTTTGTCGTAAATTACTTTAGTTACTGGTTCTTTTTGCAGGGCTGAAAAAACTGTGTTTCCAGCATGGATTATTCCAGCTTTCTGCCGACCAATTTGGCTGATCTTATTGCCTAAAATTTCAGTATGGTCAAAATCTATGCTAGTTAAAATGACGATTTTATTTGGGTTTTTGACAGTGTTGGTAGCATCAAAAAGTCCACCAAGTCCAGTTTCAACCACGGCGTAATCTACTTTTTCTTGTGCAAAAACATAGAATGCTAAAATCGTGCACACCTCAAAAAAATTCAGTGACCCACTTTTGAGTTTATCGACTTGCTCTAAAATTGGTATAATTTGATTGAGATATACGACAAATTTTTCCTTTTCCATATTGGCTGAGTTGATTTGAAATCGCTCTAAAATACTGTAAATTGAGGGCGATACCATTAATCCCACTTTAAAACCTGCTGTTTCCAAAATTTTACTAGTAAAATAAGCTGTGGAGCTTTTGCCCGAGGTGCCAGCAATATGGATCAGATTGACTTTTTCTTGTGGATTTCCCAAGAGTTCCAACACTTTTTTGACCCGATTTAGCCCTTTTTGACCAGCAAAAATAGTGTCAAAATTAAGTGGTCGACGGTTTTCAAGATATTGGGCGGCTTCAGTAAAATTGTTTAACATATCAAATAAGAAAAGTCTAAATAACGCTATTTGTCAAAGTAAATATTTTTTAATTCAAAATTAGAAATCAGCTTTTTTAGCAACAAGTTTTCTGGTATTCTCCAAAAGAAATAGTTTGCATTATTGGCCAAGTTTTTAGGTTGCCCAGCAGAGATTTAAAATCACTCAAACACTGATGCAATAAGTGATTGCTGGCATTGGTTACAATTAAAAAGCAATCCAAATTGACATGCGACAAATTTATAGATTTGATTCATGGTAACAATCTTAGTTTAAATCCATTTTTGATAAAAGCTAATCCAACTACATTTAGTATACACATTATGAATAAAATTTTAGAATTTACAAACAACGAATTTGCGCGCCAACGTGATTCCTTAAATCTAATCGCCTCGGAAAACTATCCTAGCCCCACGGTTCTAAATTTGCTGGGCTCAGTTTGGTCAAATAAATACGGTGAAGGTTATCCTGGCAAACGCTACTACGCTGGCAACCAAAACACGGATTTATTGGAGGATTTCGTGTGTCAAAAAGCCTGTGAACTATTTGATAAAACTGGGGAATATGGCGTGAATGTGCAAACTCTATCTGGCTCGCCAGCAAATCAAACCGTTTTTTTAGCACTTTTAAACTATGGTGATGTGGTGCTTAGTCCACAGCTAGCTTCTGGAGGCCATTTGACTCATATGCATGACTCGAGCAGCATGCGAAAGTTTGTGACTCCGCAGCAATATGTAGCTAAACAAATTGGTTACAATGATTTTGAAATTGATTTTGATGATTTAAAAGCTAAAATCGTCGAATTTAAACCAAAACTATTGATCGTCGGATTTTCGGCCTACCCAAAAAAATACAAATTTGCTGACATATGCACTTTTGCTCACCAACACGGCTGTTTTGTGCTCGCAGATGTAGCTCATATCAACGGACTAATTGCGGCTGATTTACATGACAGCCCTTTTAAAAAGGGGATTGAGGGAGCTGATTTTATCTCGATGACGACTCATAAAACCATCCGCGGCCCACGCGGAGCTGTGCTTTTTGCTAAAAACTATATACCAGATTTTGCACAAACCCATCTCGAAAGTTTCCCAAAAGCCTCCACTGGTAAAAATGTTAGCAGCTTGCTTGAGCTCATCAATCGCACCTTGTTTCCAGGCGGTTTTGGTGGCCCCCATTTCAATAAAATTGCCGCTATTGGTCAATGTTTTCTAGAAGCGCTGGATCAAGAAAAATATCCTGATGAGATTTCTTTTAAAACATACTCGCAAAATGTACTTGATTCGTGTAAAGTTTTAGAAAATAGTTTAGGCAAACAAGGCTTGGAGATTATTAGCCCGACTGAAAACCATCTGTGCTTAATTAAGCTTCCTGAATCTTGTGATAGTTTAAAAATCCAAAATGAGCTTGAACAAATCGGGATCATTTGCAATCGAAACACTTTCCCAAATGACACTAAAAGTGCTTGGCGACCAGGTGGACTTCGCTTAGGTACAGCAGCTTTGACTAGTCGTGGCCTGGATTTGTCCCAAAGTGAAATTTTAGGTGGCTTGATTGCTGATTTGATTTTTGAGCGAAAAAATAATGATATTCTACAAAAAAATGTTGAAGAAATTATCCAAAGTTTGAATTGGTATTATTAGTTTACCTTAATTTTTGTATTATCAAAAGTCTACAATCAAATTTAACCCCAATCTGCAGCTCAATGGCCAACACAACTTTACCTGTAATAATTTTCGATTTTGATGGCACTCTAGTAGATACTGCCGCTCATTTTGTGGATATAACTAACACTTTGTCACAAAAGCACAATTTTAAATCCCTGTTATCATCTGATTTAGATGTGCTGCGAGACTCCACCTTAAATCAAATAATAAGAGATTATTTCAAGCAGGTGGCTTGGTATAAATTGCCCAGGGTTTTGTATGATTTTAGAGCAATTTTAGCTCAAACTGCGCACGAAACCAAATTTTTTCCAGAAATGGTAGAGATTTTACACACACTCAAAAGCAGAGGCTATCAAATCGGCTTACTGACTTCGAGTCCCGCTAAAGTGGTCGACGTAGCACTAAAAAAAGCTGATTTAGAAACTTTCTTTGATTTTAAAAAAACCAGCGCTTCAATATTTCATAAAGAAAAAGATCTTAAAAAATTGATACAAAAAGCTGAATTAAATCCAGAAAATTTATTTTATATTGGCGATGAAGTTCGAGATATTGTTGCCTCTAGAAAAGCAAATATAAAGTGCTTAAGCGTAGCTTGGGGATTTTGCTCCCTCAAACTTTTGCAAAAGCACCATCCAGATTATATTATCTCGAGCCCAGAGGAGCTATTACAGCATTTCACTGGACTTTAAAGTGGTAGTGTTTTAAAACTACTCACTAATCACCACACGAGCTGGTTGTATGACTATGTCAGCGATTTTTAGGCCGAAACTAACCACAGTGACTACAGAGTGGGGCTTTGAGTTTTCGGTAGCTGGAATAGTCGAAATAGCCTCCATGGTAATTTGGTCGAAGTCTTGACCTATTTCTGGAATCAAAATAATCGCTCCAATTTTTCCCATATCTACAATACTTTTTTTTAAAATATTTTCTACAGATTGGATATATTTTTGAAGTGATGCATCTTGAGTTTTTGGAGCGTAGTCGGTCGCTAACTTCAAATTATCTAAAAGTGGTAAAATTGCAGTTGTTATGATTTGCTTACGGGTGCGCCGATCGTCCTGACTTTTTTGAAGTGTAGTGTCACGTTTGAAATTTTCATAATCTGCATAGAGTCGCAGGTATTTGTTTTGCATATCCTCAAACTTAGCCTTAAAATCATCGTTCGAGCTCGTTGAAGTTTCGCTTACTGCCTCACTAACTTCTTCTTGAACTTGAGTGTTTGGTGCAAAAGTTGGGTCAAAATTTTCAGTTTCCAGATTAGTTTCGAGGTTGTCGTTATTAGGAATTTGAGTCATATATATTTGGTTTGTAAATTGAGTTTGTAAAATTTAGTAGGTTTTGTCAAAAATAACATCTAAAATTTCTTAAAAATAAAAATTATACAGAGTGCGGCCATCTAAAACCTTAAATTCTATGTTTATCTAGAACTGTTTTTGTAAACATTGCTTAATTCGAGGTTTAAATAACATGTCTGGGTTTTGATCTACAGTTATGCTTAGCATCATGATCACTTAAAATAAAACCAAAATTAAACATATTTTGTCGCATATTACTAATTTTTCCCACAAAAATGCCTTGTTTGCAATAGATAAATAGAGTAACCGCTCAGGTTTGAAATAGCTAGAAAGCGAAAGTTTCCATATTATTCTAGCTTTTAGGCTAAATACCTTCGAATTAATTTTTCAACTAACCGAGTTTCTTTAGCTGTGCCTAAAGTTGTCATGATTAGTTTTTCGGGAGTGAAAAGATAGTTGGATAGATTTCGCACCGTGATAGCGTCGATCTCGTCTATAATATCGTAAATATCCTCTAAAACGACAGCCTCACCTAGCGAGATTAGATTGTCCATTTGCCAGATAATTTCAGCTACGGTCGACTCTTGCTCCATGATTAATTTTCCTTTCATAATTTCTTTAGCTTTAGCAATTTCATTGATGGAGACCGTAGTTTTTTTCATACTTTCCAAGACGCTCAGCATAGACTCTAATGCAAAAGTAAATTGGCTATTATCTACTACGGCTTGAATTTGAAATAGGCTAGCGACACTAAACTGATCGGCACGGCTGCTAATATGATGAGCCAAAACCTCATCTTCAACTACTTTAAGCCACAATTTTGAAGCTATACCTTCACCCAATAGACAGGATAAAAACCCTTCGTAAACCATTTGAGTAATCCGTTCTTTAGTTTTTTCACCATTTTTGTTATCTAAAAAACTTAGCATCATAAAAGTTTGTGACAGACCTCGCTGTCTATAGCTGATCACTGGAAATTCAGTTTCGGCAACTTCGGTGGAAGTGATTTCTGGAGTTTCTAAAAATCGCTTATTTTTAGGGTTATAGTGTAGCCATTCTTGTTCCACTTTCTCAAGCAAAGTTTTATTATCAAAATTACCACCTAAGATTAAGTAGCTTTTTTCGTTGGTAAATTGATGAGCTAAATATTCTTGAATGTCTTCAGCTTTAATAGATAAAATAGAATCGATATTTCCTCGCAGTGGCAACCCGAGTCCACTTTCGGGAAAGGCATCACTCATGACACTATTGGATAAATTTTCCTGGATTTTATCTTCGCCAAATTTAATTTCTTCCACAATTTTTTTCTTTTCTCGTTCGAGCGAAAGTGGGTCAAAAATTGAATTTTGAATGATTTCTGAAAGTATTGCCAAAGCCCGATTTTGGTGCTGGTTTGGGGCATGTATATAAAAATGAATGTGCTCCTCAGTGGTTATTGATTCAAATTCACCGCCAATTGACTCTATAGCAAGGCTTAGAGCTCGCTGGTTCGGAAATTTGTTGCTACCACGGAAAAACATTCGCTCGATGACATAACTAATTCCTTGTGGAAAAAAACCAAATTCATGGCTTGAGCCTGTGGCGACTACAAACCCAACTACGCAGGTTCTAGAACTACTTTTTGGTAAACGTAAAACGGTTAAATTATTTTTTAAAATGATTGGCTTGAGCATAATTTTTGTGAGATTTTAGATATATTTGATATAACCCTAACTAGACTGGTTGGTTTTGTCAAAAGCGCTGCCAGCTTTAGGAGTTGGATTAAAAATTTTATCATGGATTTGCTCAAGTTCACTATCGGTAACATGGGTATATAGTTGGGTTGTAGAAATATTAGAATGTCCCAGAAGTGACTGTACCGATCTGATATCAGCACCATTTTTTAAGGCAGTCGTAGCAAAACTGTGCCTAAAAATATGTGGCGTGATAATTTTATCAATTCCAGCTAGTTTAGCATATCGCGATACCATCAACTGACAACTTCTAGATGTGAGCGGCTTGACTGTGGACTTGCCACCAATTGTTTGGCTCGATACAAACAAATATGGATTATCATCCTGGCCGCGTAAATTTAAATAGATTTGGATCAACTCAAGACTAACTTTTGATAAAAAGGCGACTCGGACTTTACCACCTTTGCCTTTAATTACAAGCCTGCCAGCCTCTGCCTCAATATCAGCTTTTAACAAATTTAAAATCTCTGAAATTCGCAGTCCAGAGTGAGCAATAGCTTGAATTATAGCCAAATTTCTAGCTTTGATAAGTGTATTTTTTTGTGGATTTTTACTTTCTAAGCTAATATTGACGGTTTCTAAGATTTTAAGCACTTCACTTTGCGATAAATACTGAATCTCACGAGCTCTAGTTTTAGGTAAAATAAATTTTTCAGGTGGCATGACATTGCGATCCTGCGTCAGTAGGTACTTTAAAAAAGAACGTAGCACTATTAATTGATAAGCCAAAGTGGTGTTGCTGAGTTTTTGACCTCTAATACCAACTTCAGAATCTAAAAAAAGACGGTATCGATCTATAATCTTTGGGTGGATAGCTTCGCTATTAAAAATTTCGTTTTGGTTTAAAAAATTATTTAAACGCCTCAAAGTATGGCTGTAATTTCGGATAGTGGCTTGGCTAAACTGTTTGCTAAGCTCGCAATAAAGTAAAAAATCGTTGATGTCGCTAAGTAGCATAGAGTTAAACTAAATTAAGATATTTTGACAATTATTTTAGAACGAGTAATACTCAAGCATAACGACAAATTAGTCTTTTTTAAAAAATATTATAATTTATTTTATGCAAAACCAGAATTTCCCAAATACTGACCCAAATGCACAACAGGCTGGAAGTTATAATGATTTTTATGGCGCAAATACTCCAGACGGTCAACCCTCGATGCAGGCCAATCCAACTTTTGGTGATAATTCTGCGGCGGCTACCTATGATCCCAATTCATTTTACAATCAACCACCAGCTACGGGTTATCCGACTCAAGTACCAACAGATAACTACTCTCCAGATCCAAATATGGGAATGGCACAGCCTCCACTTTATGATCCAAACCAAGCCTACGATCCAAATCAGGCTCCAGCTGTCGTGGATACCACAGCTACCTCTACCTTTGAAGAGCCTAAATCAGGTAACAAATTCTTGGTCATCGGTGTGGTGGTCTTAATTTTAATTTTACTAGGTGTGGCTGGATATTTAGTTTTCAACTATAGAGATGTTTTATTTGGTGGTGGTACTCCCGCTCCAGCCGATACATCTCAGACAAAAACTGACAAACCAGCTGATAACACTACAACTTCAAATCCCAATGACTCCACTGCTACAACTGACAATGTTGGTAACGGTACAACGTCTGGCTCAAGTTGTTTGACGGTTAATCCGACTAAAATTGTGGTAACTGATTTAAATGCAACCTTTGCACAAAAAGCCAAATTTTACAACGAAACAAGTGTAACATGTGATTGGTTAAAGAGGTCATTTGCTGGTAAGACTGGTTCTGTAGATCAGATTACTGGTCAATGCCTCAAAACCGAGATTTGCGGACTGACTATGGATCCTGACAGTGATGGGCTTACAAATATCCAAGAGTTTAACTATCAAACAGACCCAATCAACGCCGATACAGACAACGACAAAATCGCTGATGGTGATGAAGTCAACGTTTACAACACTGATCCAAAACGAGCTGATTCAGATGGTGATACTTTCGTAGAAAGTCGTGAGCTAGAGTTTTGTTATGATCCAAATCTCAGCAGCAACACACTACCTGCAAATGATACTACAAAAGGTAAAATTTCAATTACTCGTCAAACCGAAATCAAGAATAAAATAGTCATTAATCCTCTACATGAACCCACTATCACTACTCTAAAAGCTACTGGTGATCTAACTGCCACACTTAATGGTTATGCTAAATGTGAGCCAGCAGCGGCTGCTCCAGCAACTCCGACAGCTCCAACAACTGGAACTACAACCACAAGCCCAAATGGGACTAGCACAACTAGCCCTGTTTCACCTTCTGGAATTTAACGAAATATGATTAGCAGTCAAACTAAATATATAACTCCGCCCTCAAGGGCGGCTCTTAAACTTTCTACAGCAATTCAGGATTTTGATCTAAATCTGATGAATCTTGTATGTGCAGATTTTGGAGCCAATAGTGGTGGTTTTACTGCAGTTATGTTAAATAGTGGCGCTAGTAAAATATATGCCATTGAAACAGGCTATGGAGTTTTGGATTGGGGCTTGCGAAACGATGCGCGCGTGATATCCATGGAAAGAACCAACGCATTACATGTGACCCTTTTAGAAAAACTTGACTTTATTAGCATAGATACTAGCTGGACCAAACAAAAGTCAATTTTGCCAAGTGCTATCAGAAACCTCAAGCCAACTGGCCAGATTTTAACTTTAGTAAAACCACATTACGAGGCTGATTCAAAATTTTTACGTAAAGGACTACTTTTAGAGGAATTTTTGCCCGATGTACTGACAGGAGTTGAGCAAGATATATTGGGTTTGGGTTTGAAAATTGAGGCTAAAATGGTCTCTCCAATCAAAGGTAAATCTGGTAAAAACACCGAATGGGTATATCTGCTGGCAAAAGCTGTAAATTAGATCTGATACATTTCGTTTTTTAACCTTGGACTTGGAAGAAGTAAATGCCTTTAACCTTACTTCACATCTTTACTTATAAACCCGATAACTAAACAAATATTAAATTCAACCACTTCTCATCTTTTACACAAAAAATACCATGCTTGAACGAATAAATGGAACAATCATTTGAATTTCAAAATAAAAAAAATGTTACTTTTCTCAAAGAAAGCGATTATGTTAAAAAGAAGTCCAAACACTCTAACAGAATAGAAAATAGAGAAATTTGATTTTTGATTAAAATATCTTGTTTTGAGGAATTTGGCTACTAAAACTCATAACCAGTTTGGTGGACAAAATAAGCTTATTTTTTACTAGAATTGCCTGCTTTTTTACGACGATAAAACTTATTTAGATTGCTCACAAGTACCCCAAAGTCCAACTTTTTTTTCTTTAGCTTGGTCTTGTAAATTTTCGAATTCTTTTTTATAGGTGAAATTTGGTGAATAAAATTTTGCGGTTGCAAATCCTAATTTTACTAGTTGAGCATTGACACTTTGTTCTGGTTTGGTGACATCTTTACCTTCTAAATAAACCAATCTTAATTCTCGATCATATCTATCTTTGGGGTCTTTGTCTTTAACTAATCGCACCATTTTATCGTAGACATATTCTTTGTTAAAAGAGCTAGATTCTGGACCAAAACACTGAACAGGAGTGCCAACTTTTACAGTTTCTGGTGTATCCACATATAGATATCGAATCGTCATACCATTTTCTAGCTCAATAGTATCACCATCTCTGACTTTAACCACTCGAAACGGGCCTTCCACACCTTGGTCAGCTATACTCGAATATTCAGTTTTAGGTTTAGGCTTCAAAACAGCTCCTTGGTTAGTTTTAGATTGGGTAGTAAAAATATCTGACCAGCTATATTGATCAGTTTGACTAAAGACTGTAAACGATAGTGCCGCTATTGAAGAAACTAAAATTACAGCTAAAATATATAAATAGGTAGTTTTTGGCATGTCTAATATTTATAAACAAAAGTGCGGCTTATGTCAAACAATCATGTGTACAGCAGTTTATACCATTTTATATCAGCGTAATCATATCGTGCTAAAAAATCATAAAATGATTGCGATTTAAATTTAAATTGACAAAACCTTAACTTATTAAGTATTTTCAAATACATGTCAAAATCAAAAGATCCAAGCAAGCAAGGTAAAAAAGTCGAACCATCTAGCGGGAATTTCATTGCTTTTCTTAGCCAATATAAAAGCAGAATCGGGGTTCTGCTAGTTTTAGCCTTATTTTCAAATGGATTGGGGCTCTTAGTTCCCAGATTAATTGGAAATTTTATTGATCAGTATGCTAAAACAGGATTAGTTGATTGGTCTGGAATTGTGTTAGTTTTAGGCGGTGTGTCTATCGCAGTGGTAATTTTTACCGTGACACAGTCATATTTGGCTAGTTTTTTAGCTGAAAAAGTTGGTCTTGACCTGAGACAAAAATTGGCCTTGAAGCTCTCAAATCAAACTAATACTTATATTTCTGAGCAAACTCCTTCAAAGCTATTAACTGTCATGACATCTGATGTTGAAGCGGTTAAAAATATCGTCTCACAGGGCGTAGTTACAGCATTTTCGGCTATTTTAATTTTGACTGGCTCTATAGTGCTTTTATTGCAAATCAACTGGCAACTAGCTTTGCTAGTACTTACAATTATTCCTTTCGTAGTTTTGACTTTTGGATTAATTTTTGGAAAAATTGGCAAACTTTTTAGAGCCGCACAGCAAAATCTGGAAAAAATCAACCGAGTTATCAACGAAAGTGTCGTGGCAGCCAGTTTAGTGCGAGTATTAAACTCTCAAGCTAGTGAAAGTAAGAAATTTGCTGCTGTAAATCAAGCCTCTAAAGATATAAATCTCAACATCATAAACCTTTTCTCGACTCTAATTCCGATTATAAACTTGCTTTCAAATCTGGCGACGCTGGCTATTATTTATTTTGGCGGTAGATTGGTAATTGAGAATCAGATTAGTTTGGGTGAATTTTCGGCTTTTTTGTCATATTTATCCCTGCTAATCACACCTATATTTTTACTTTCTTTTATTAGTAACGGTGTTTCTCGAGCCGTAATTAGTTTCAAACGTCTGGACGATGTTTTGCTCAGTGTCGTAACTAAGCCCAGTGGTACACTGGTAACCGAACTAAAAGGTGGTGTTGAATTTAAAAATATAGTGCTCGAAATTGGTGATCGACAGATTTTAAAAAATATTAGTTTCAAAATTGAACCTGGTACTAAAACTGCGATTTTAGGACCTACAGCCGCTGGAAAAAGCCAAGTTTTTGGACTCATTGCTGGTTTAAATCTACCTAATTCAGGTGAAATTTTAATCGATGGTAATCCGATCTTAAGTCTTGATACTGATAGTTTTTACGCTCAAGTTGGCTTAGTTTTTCAAGATAGTGTCATTTGGAGCACCAGCCTTCGCGAAAATATTTTATTTCAAAGTGAGGCAAATCTAAGCGAGTCACAAAGTAATGACAGACTTGAAAAAGCCATTCACACTTCGGCTTTAGATGATCTAATTGCGGATTTACCAGATGGCTTGGATACAATTATTTTAGAACGTGGCTCAAATCTCTCAGGTGGACAGAAACAGCGCTTGATGCTAGCTAGAGCCTTAGCTTTAAACCCAAAATTATTACTTTTAGATGATTTCACTGCTAGAGTTGATATTTCAACCGAAAAATTAATTTTAGAACGTCTTAGAGAGAATTACCCAAATCTAACCCTAATTTCGATTACTCAAAAAATTGAACCCATTAAAGACTATGATCAAATTTTAGTTTTGATGGAAGGGGAGCTTATTGCTCAAGGAAAACACCAAGATCTAATTGAAAATAGCTTAGAGTATAATCAAATCTGGGAAAGCCAACAAAGTAGTGAAAGCTAAGCTTCGCGCAGTAATAACTAAGGAGCTTCTCCTAATCACATTTATGCTAAATAAACATCTTTTCTTGATTCGCCACGCTCATGTCTCGTATTATACTGAGCTGGGTCAAAAGTACCGAGTTGATAAATTTGAAAATCACTTGACTCCTTTTGGCTGGCTCCAGGCCCTTGAGCTAGATTACAATTTGCATCAAAGTGGTTTAAAATATAGTCATATTTTTAGTTCTGACTTGGCACGAGCTGTGCAAACCATCGCTCCGTTTGCTACCCGATCCGAACTCATGATTCAAAAACGTGCGAAATTACGTGAGGTCACAACAGGAGCTACTTATAGAGAGTGGGAAAGCGCTGCGCAACATGATAAAAATTTTGCTTTTACCGGCGGTGAAACTGCTAATCAGGTTTTAGAAAGATTTGGCACTGAAATTCACCAGATTTTATCTGAAGTCGAGTTTGGTGAAAATTCGATTGTTGTTAGCCATGGAGCAATTATGGAGACTTGGTTTGGTCAAATTTTCCCTCAGAACTCAGTTAAAATGACTTGGCCAGACGTTTATGAGCTGGTCTTTGATGGTTTAAATTTTACTGAAATAAATCATAGAACAGATATACGACCAGAAAATGCAAGCTTTCCAAGTGATTTAAATCGATTTCCTGAAACTATTCTTAAAGATGAGATTTTTAAATAGATTTGCCCAAAACAAACTTTTACAGTGCAAATAACATCAATAATTTTTCTATTATTTAATATATGACCAACTACAATTTAAATGATCTAAATCAGCAAAAAGAAGCTAAAGCTAGAACTTTTACACAAAATGTGGAAGATTTTTGGTCGTATCTCAAAGAAGATAAGGTTCTTTTGATTATAGCTTTTGTGATTATTATTTTAAACTCACTCGGCAGTGTAATCACACCTTACATGATAGCTTTGGCTATCGACCAACATATTGCTAAAGGTGATTATAATGGTCTTTTAAGAGATATTAGTATTCTAGCAGCAATTTATGCCATAACGGTAATTTGCGGATTTTTTCAAGCCAGACTCATGGGAAAAATCGCTCAAAATACGCTTTTAAAGCTGAGAACCAGGCTTTTTGACAAAATCCAAAGCCTTCCGATTGCTTTTTTCAATCAAAATAAAGCTGGTGACCTGATGAGTCGACTAAATAATGATACTGATAAGTTAAATCAATTTTTAAGCGAAAGTGTGATCCGCTTTGTGGGAAGTTTTTTCTCGGTGCTTGGAATAGGCATATTTATCTTTTATCTAAATTTTAAACTCGCGCTGGTAACCTTGACCGCTACTGTGTTTTTGGTGATTATTAGTCAGTTACTCTCGCCGTGGATTCGACGCTTAAGCAAAGCTAGTCTGATCGCAGTTAGTGATTTTGAATCAGTAGTTCAAGAGGATTTAACCAATTTCAAAGTTATCGCCGCTTACAATCGTCGCCAGTATTTTTATCAAAATTTGCATTCAAAGAACGAGCAGGTTTTTAAAAATTCCTTTAAATCAGAATTTGTAGGTAGTTTATTTCGTCCAATTTACGCTTTTGCGGCAAATATTGCTCAAGCTTTAGTCTTAATTGCTGGAATTTATTTTATTTCAAAAGGTGAGCTAACAGTTGGTTTTTTGATTGGTTTTATAAGTTATACTCAAAAATTTTACGACCCATTGCAGATTTTAGGTAGCATTTGGTCTAGTATTCAAGGTGCGCTTGCGGCTTGGACTAGAGTTCGCCAGATTTTAGTTTTAAATAGTGATTTACAGGTTTTGGATCAGGTTCAATCTGATGCACCGAGTATAAATTAACAAATATTAAACAATTTTAAACGACTCAACCAAAAATATTTCCACTCTTTTATACAATAATACCTTATAATACCTTATAATATGCCCATCGACAACCAAACCGAAATTTTAGAGTTTAAAGACGTGAGTTTTGGCTATTCTGACACTAAAATGATACTTTCTGAGGTTAATCTCAAATTTACTAGTGGCAAAACCTACGCCTTAGTTGGGCCTACTGGCGGCGGTAAAAGTACCACAGCTGGCCTAATGATTAGGTTGTATGATCCGCAAAGCGGTGTAATTGAGTTTCAAAATAGAGATATTCGCAGCTACAAACCAGCGGAATTGGCTAGTGGCATAGGTTTTATTTTACAGGAACCGTTTCTGTTTACGGGAACGATCGCACAAAATATCATCTACGGTAATACCGAATTTGAAGATATCGGCGAGGCTGACCTTAAAAATTATTTAGAAAGTGTAGGGCTTACCAAGCTTTTAGAAAGATTTGAGGATGGTTTGGAAACAGTTGTGGCAGATAATTCTCAAAACATTTCTTTGGGCCAAAAGCAGTTGGTGGCTTTTATGCGAATACTGCTGCGCAAACCAAAACTGTTGATTATGGATGAGGCAACAGCCAACATTGATACTGTAACTGAGCAATACTTGAGTGAAATTATCTCAAAATTACCAAAATCTACTACAAAAGTAGTAATTGCACATAGATTGAATACTATTCGCGAAGCTGATGAAATCATTTTTATCAATGCTGGAAAGGTCAAACCTTCTATGACTTTTGACGAAGCTTTACATTTGATAGATTCTAGCAAACGCAGTAGCTAGGCTAATCCTAAGCTATTTTAAAAGGTTTTTTCCAAAGCAACAGTATAAGTGTGAAGTCGATTCCAGATATCTTGAACAAGTTCAAAGTCCAAATTTAGTTCTTTACATTGAATTTCTAATTGATTGAGGACATTTTGCCATCGTTTCGGATCTAAAGCTGGAGTGTCCTGAGTTTTTTTGTACGCCCCGACTAGTTTGACTACTTCGATTCGCTGCTGCAAAAGCTGCAAAATAGCCTTATCACAGGCATCTATTTGAGTGCGATAATCAGCTAAAAGATCAGATCCAGGAGAGTTTTGAGAATTGTTTGACATAGGCACTATGTTTATTTAAATTTTAAGAGAATGTCAATTTTGGTTATAGATACAATATTTTAAACGGTTTTAACAAGTTGTTTAAATCACCTGGACAAAGTACTTCTTTTGTGTTTTGGTGTTAAAGTAATTTTAGCTATAAATTTGCTATTTTTTTGCTATTTTTAAATTTTTTCTAAAGCTTGAGATACACTCACAGCTTATTTTTCAAAGTATGAAAACACTCTCGGTAATTATTCCTTGCTATAATGAGGAAGACAATATTTCACATTTTTACGACGCTTTTTTGCAAGCTTGGAGTGATCCCAGACTATCAAAACTAGATTTTGAGTTAGTTTTCGTGGACGATGGTAGTAAAGATGGCACTGTAGAGGAGCTTCAAAAGCTAATTGATCGTGATTCTAAAGTAAGGCTGATTGAATTTTCTAGAAATTTTGGCAAAGAAGTTGCGTTGAGCGCTGGGGTCGAAAACTGTATCGGCGACGCTGCTATTTTTGTGGATGCTGATTTGCAATATCCAATTGATCGAATTCCAGATTTTGTAGAAAAATGGCTGCTCGGGGCTGATGTGGTGGTAGGAATTCGTGATAAAAAGAAAACCAACAATCTAATTGAAAAACTTGGCTCAAACATGTTTTATCGTATCATTAACAGCATTTCTGATACCGAAATCATGCCAGGAGCCTTAGATTTTAGACTAATTGATAGAGTCGTTATAGATGAGTACAATCGTTTTAGTGAGCGTGGTCGCATGACTAGAGCTTTGATTGATTGGCTAGGTTTCAAGCGTGATTATATCAAATATGAGGAATTACCCAGACTTCACGGCGAACCAGCCTATAGCTTTTCAAAACGAGTGAAATTAGCTCTTTCGACCTTTATTTCACAGAGTTTACTACCTTTAAAACTAGCCGGATATTTGGGGTTTTTGATTTTTGTAATTAGTGGTTTATTGGGACTGTTTGTAATAGTCCAGAGTTACATTTTACGTGATCCACTGGGTTTGCGTATTTCTGGATCTGCTAGCCTAGGTATTTTAAATAGTTTTATGGTCAGTATCATACTAATGTGTCTAGGGCTAATAGCACTATATATAGCAAATATTCACACAGAAGTAGCAAATAGACCACTATATGTAGTAAGAAAGATTTACCAAAACAAGGTCAAAAAATCAAATCGGTAAGCTTGATACCTGAATCATAAATTTGTAATTATTTTGACAAGTACGCAATTTTATGATTTTATTACAAAGTTATTAATTTGCTACATTATTAAATTACTATATTTATTTTTATGAAAAAAGCTTTTATTTCAGGTGTTACAGGACAAGATGGTGCTTGGCTCGCAAAATATTTATTAGATTTAGGCTACGAGGTTTATGGCGGTTATAGACGCACCAGCTCATTAAATACCTGGCGTTTAGATTTTTTAGATGTCACAAATAAAATTAAGCTTGTGGAGTTTGATTTGCTTGATTACAGCAACATTTGTAATTTAGTCAAAACAATTCAACCAGATGAATTTTACAATTTAGCGGCTCAAAGTTTTGTCGGAACTAGTTTTAAGCAGCCAATTTCCACACTTCAAATCGATGGTATGGGTGTGGCTTTTATTTTAGACATCATCAAAACATTTTCACCTCAAACCAAGTTTTATCAAGCTTCTACAAGTGAGCTTTACGGGCAGGTTCGTGAGATTCCTCAGACTGAAAATACTCCCTTTTATCCACGTAGTCCATACGCTTGTGCCAAGGCCATGGCTCATTATTTAAGTATAAATTATCGTGAGTCTTTTAATATTTTTGCATCTTGTGGAATACTTTTTAATCATGAATCAGAACTACGAGGTCTGGAGTTTGTGACTCGTAAAGTTACATCGCACGTGGCAACTTGGTCAGAAAATAGAGCTGGGAAAGTCATCCAGATCGGAAATATTGATGCTCAGCGCGACTGGGGCTACGCCAAGGAATATGTGGAGGCGATGCACGCCATGTTGCAGCACTCAGTAGCTGATACTTATGTGTTGGCCACAGGAAAGACTACCAAAATCCGCACTTTTATCGAAATGGCCTTTGAGGTAATCGATCGAACTGTCCGGTGGGAAGGTGAAGGTGATGCTGAAAAGGGTTATGATGCCAAGTCTGGACAGCTTTTAGTGGAGGTTAATCCTGATTTTTATCGGCCCGCCGAAGTGGAGCTTTTGATCGGAGATCCCACCAAAATCAAAACTGTACTCGGTTTTGAACCAAAAGTCGATATTGCCAAACTCACTGAGATCATGGTTTTAAGTGATATAGATTTGCTTTCTAAAAATAAAATCATGTAATACATATTACATATAATCATTAAAATCTCATGTCTAAAAAAATACTATGGTTTAACTGGAAAGATATTCGCCACCCCGAAGCTGGTGGTGCTGAGCTAGTGACCCACGAAATGTGTAAAGCATTAATTAGGGATGGCTTTGAAGTCACTTTACTAACTGCAAGATATAAAAATTCGAGTGAATTTGAGCAAATTGACGGCGTCAATATCATCCGCCAAGGTAATGGTAAACTGTCCCATTACCCAAAAGCCATTGCTTATTATCGCAAACATTTAAGAAATACTTTTGATATAATTATTGAAGAGGTAAACACCATCCCTTACTTTCTAAACTTTTTTAAAGGTAAAGAATCATTTTATTTTTATTATAATCAGCTGGCTCGTGAAGTCTGGTTTTATCAGATGCGATTTCCAATTAGTTTAATCGGCTATTTGGTTGAGCCGATATATACTTGGGTTCAAAGCTGGTTTAAGGCTCCTGTAATTACCATTTCAAAATCCACAACCGATGACATGTGCCGCTTTGGTTTTAGACAAAATCAATTTCAATATTTGACCATGTTTACTACCCAAAAGCCACTTTTAGAATATCAGCCCGAGATTAAAGAAAGTGATTTTACAGTACTTTTTACTAGCTCACTTAGACCTATGAAGCGTCCTATTGAGGTTTTTAAGGCCTTTAAAGAATTGCATAATGATTTACCAAATGCCAAACTTTGGATCTGTGGCGGTGGAGATCAGGCTAAGTTGAGTGACTACGCTAAAGCAAATAATTTTATAGATCAAGTTAGCTTTTTTGGTTTTATTTCCACTGAAAAAAAATTTGAGCTGATGCAAAAGGCGACTGTGCTGTGCTCCACTTCAATTAAAGAGGGTTGGGGACTGATCGTAACCGAAGCAAATAGTATGGCAACTCCAGCCATAGTGTATGATGTCGATGGCCTACGAGACGCGTCCAAGGCGGGCGGTAATTGGACGGTGCCAGCAAACTCACACGAACTTTTTTTTAAACTTAAAGAAGTTCACAGTTTATTTGAAAATGATAGGGCTAAATATAATCAAATTGCTAGTGATTGCTTAGAAAGCAGTCGTAAATACACTATCTTAGAATGCTATGAAGATTTAAAAAAGATTTTGAAATTAAACGACTAAATTTTAATTTTAACTGAAATTAGTTTTTTTAAGCGGCAAAAATAATCAGTTTTTTAGAGTCCAGTAAATAATTATAAGCACTCACAAAACTTGGGATTTTAAGCGGGATTTTTTGAAAATATAGTTTCATTAAACCCTTTGACATAAAAACAAAAGTCTTATTTATTTGAACTGTACAAAATACATGGTAATAATTTTGAATTATATTTACAAGCAGATTTGACAAGTTGGCAATAATTTTAAATTACACAATTATGCTATTTTTATTTTGAAAATGCTAACTAAATTATCTTTAAATCTCAAATTATTTCAGTTTTCCAAGCTTTCGTTTTAACTTAAAATACCTGGCTTAAATTTTCTTATAGTTATCTTTAGATTATATTTGGTATCTTTTCAGCCAATCAGACATTGTCTACAAGCGTAACTATCTTATTTTTCTTCAAATCTTAAAAATTTCTTACTAAACCTTATTTTATGAAAGTTTCAATTATTCAAATAATTTATCCAGGTACAAATTTAACTAATTTTAAACGCAGTTTTGAAAGTATTTTAAAGCAGTCTTTTACAGACTTTGAATACTTAATCGTAGGTGAAGGTGGTGAAGACAAGCTTTTCAATATTGATTTAAGCAATCCTAGAGTGCGTTTTGTCAACACCTCTCTTTTGATCCAAAATCGGCAGTTTGTGCAAAAAGAATTTAGTTCGGCCTCAAAAGTGCCGCGTGTAATCAAGAAAAACCTAGGTGCTAAATTAGCCATTGGTGAAATTATTTATTTTATCGATGATGATTTTATCCTCGATCCAGAAGTGCTCAGTAGCGGTGAAGCCATGATTCGAAGCGGTAGTGCTAACATGATTGCAGTTCACAACTCTTCTGACCCAAGTGTAAGTATTTGGTCAAAGGTACGTAACTTTGAGCGAGGTATGTATAAAGGCGATACTGGAAACATTAGCTGCCGTTTTACTACTAAAGAAATTTTTGCCAAAGTGGGTGGCTTTAATGAAAGTTTGGTAAGTGCTGAAGACTATGATATACATAACCGTATGCTTGAAAATGGGGGAGTAATCGGCTTTATTGATCCTGAGGAAATGCATGTTGGTGAACCACGGACTATGTGGGAAATTCTCAAAAAGCATTATTTTTACGGACAAACTATGGCTGAATTTATCAATAGTAAAGGCAATCTATCCTCACAAAATGCGTCGCCGATTCGCTCTAGTTATTTTAAACACTGGCGTGAGTTTGTAAAGCATCCGATTTTAGCTATTCTTTTTGTGTATTATCAAATTGCTCGATTTACAGCTGGAGCTATTGGTGGCTACAAAGTGATCCCTACTATTTTAAAACGAATTTTCTTTCCTAAAGCTAAGAAGTAAAATTAGATATTTGTTATTTCGTTTTAAATCCAGAAACGTTTTAGTAAATGTATCGTTTTTAATCATATGAACTCAACTATACCTAAAATCTCAGTAATAATAGCCTGTAAAAACACGGCAAAATGGTTTGAAAAATGTCTTCTAAGCCTTAAAAATCAAACTTTTCAGGATTTCGAAATTATAGTAGTTGACAATTTTTCTACAGATGGCACTCATGAGATAGCTCAAAAATACGCCGATCTTGTTTTGCAAACTGGACCCGAGAGGTCAACCCAATTTAATTTAGGTTTTAAGCACGCTCGAGGTGAATTTATCTACCGAATCGGCCCAGATTACGAGCTTGAATTGGATGTGCTACAAAAATGTTATGATAAAATTAATCAAGGATTTGATGCTTTAGCGCTACATAATAGGAGTAAGGGTAGCAGTATTTGGGCACAAGTACGGTTTTTAGAGCGAGAAAGCTATCGGGGTAGTAATGAAATAGTAGCTGTGAGGTTTATGAGAGTTTCGGTATTTCGAAGTGTCGGAATGTTTGATGAAAATTTGGTAGCAAATGAAGACTTTGATTTACATAAACGAATCGAAAATGCAGGTTTTAAATGGTCTCATGTAAACGCTATAGAAAATCATTTAGGTGAACCCGAAAACATATTTCAGGTTTGGCAAAAATTTTTCTATTATGGCCGAACCATCGGTAGATATATGAAAAAAAACCAAGATACTAGTAAAAAACACATCACTTTATTTAGGCCGAGTTTCAAAAAGTTTTATTTTGAGCTTTATAAACAACCGAAATTATTCATAGCCTTTCACATTTATTTTTTAGTCAAAGGTGTGGCCGGAGTTTGCGGCTTATTAGTTGGCGCTCCTAAAAATTTAAAAGCTTAATATATGACACTCTCAATAATAATCCCAACTTATGGAAGATCTGAACTAGTTCAAGAATGCCTAGATTCAATCTTAAATTCAACACTATTGCCCGATGAAATCATCGTAATCGACAATAATCCAGATGGTTCAGCGGCCAAAATTATTAACTCAAAATATGGTTCAAAAGTAGAAGTCGTGGTCACTGGCAAAAATCTCGGGGCCTCAGGAGCTAGAGATTTGGGTGCAAAACGAGCTAAAGGTGAGTGGGTATTATTTGTGGATGACGATAACACCTTTAAAACCGACTGTATCGAAGAGCTAATGGCTGCAATCCAAAAAGATGCCAGTATTGCTGCTGTATCGCCCATAATGTTTTATAAAAACACAGAAAAACTTTGGTTTAACGGAGCAAACTTTGATTTCTTGACCTCCAGAGCTTTGTTTTTCGATAAAAAAAATATTCGAGCCGAGTTTTACGAATCTCAAATAATCCACAATGTTTTCATGATTAAATTGAGTGTATTAAAGAAAATTAATTATTTTGATACCGAACTCTTTATGGTTTACGAAGAGGCCGATGCCTTTTTTAAGATGGCTAAACTGGGCTATAAAATAGGTATAGCTCCTAAAGCGCATGATTTTCACAATCACCCAGAAAATGAAACACCAATTAGACTGATTAACTCTCCTGCACGAGCTCATTCCACGATCAGAAATAGACTGATAATGATGTCTCGTTACGCACCAAAGCTTAATTATATCGTGTTTTTACTTACTTTTTACCAATTTTTTGCACTAGTGTATATATATTATATACTCAAATATAAAAGATTTGACCTGATTTACCCCCACATTTTAGGATATTTCCACGGTTGGGTTTATGTATTTACAAAACGGATTATCCAATATACTTAATCTATGCTCAATACTATAGCTCGGCACATAAAATTAATTCGGTATTTTCTGTATTTTGTAATATCACTAACGGTAGTACATCAGTTTTTACAAGGTCAAGTTGTAGTATTTTGGGATCAATTTTATCCGTTAAACCCACGAGCGGCATTTGAGAACTTTAGTTTTTACTGGAATAGTACATTTTTTCCTGGCAAAATAGACTCCTCTGGGGTGAATATGATCCCGCTTATTGCTAGTATTTTTGTGAGCAGTTTGGGTGGTAAATCTATAGTTTTGTCACAATACGTAATATTTACATCGACTGTATTTGCCAGTTTAGTTTCAATGCACAAGCTTATAAGTATTTTACTTGGTTTGATATTTGATAACTATTCGAAATTACTTTCTGAAATTATAGGATTTACAGGTGCGACGATGTATGTATTCAATCTCTATGTCGCAGTTTATGTTTTCAGGATATTAAATACAAATTTTATATTGCTTCCGGCACTGCCTTTGAGCTTAGTTTTATCGTATAAATTGATTTCAAGATCAAAATTTAGAGATTTGTTTGGTTTTGTTTTTATTAATTCAATAATTTTAGCGCCAGTATTTACAAATATTGCATTTTTAGTCCCGTACTATCTATTTATTATACTGTTTTGCCTTGCTTTGATAGTGTTGCAAAAATCTACACATAAATCTGATTTTAAAAGTGTACACAAATCGATTGGTAAACTCACTGCTTCGATTGTGCTTTCACTTTTGCTATCCACTTGGTGGCTTGTTCCTCAGTTTATAGGTTTGTCATCAAAATTTGAGAGTGCAAATAAAGTAGGTGGTATTACAACTTTGCGAGATAATTCCAATAAAATTGATTTTATTGAGGTGCTAAAATTGAAATCTTTTCCGTCGCTTGATTCCGACTGTAATACTTGGCCCACTTGGTGTAACTCATCTCAAATTAGTACCAGTGTCCTGTCTCAGCTATATTTAATACCTATAATTGCTGTTTTAATATTGTTTATCGTAGTTTATTTTAGAACTCGATCAAAAGATAAATTATATTTAGGATTATTTCCAAAACTTTGGTTTTACTGCACAGTCCTAATCACTGTACTTTTCCAAGCATCACTAATTTCAGGATTAAATTCTACCAATCCTTTAGATCGAATATTGGAAGTAATATATACTAAAAGTGAGATGCTTGCGACCGCAATGAGAGATTCTTATCACAAAATTGGACATTTTTACTTGCTTAGCTATACTTTACTTGTAGCAATTAGCTTGGCGTACCTGCTGAATCTAGCAAAAACATACAACACAGAAAAGCTAAAAAAATCCTCTAATTTGCTCATAAAATCAGGATGCGTGATTGCCATATTGCTTGTATTTATACCTTCTGTGACTGTTTCTACACTATTTTTATCTGGCGATGTAATCCCCAAAGCTGTAGCTGGTAGACCAAGTGGTCGATTCTCTGTAGATAGCAATTACAGCAGACTTAATTCCATTTTAGATACAAATCAAATCCAAAGAATTGTAGCTTTGCCGTTGCAAGGAGAAATTGTAAATTATAATAATACTTCGCCTGCATCAGTTGGTTTTGATATTCTTAGAAATTTAACATTTAAATCAGTCTTATCAACTTATAACGACGACACCAACATCAAGTCCATCTACGATACAATACGATATTATGACGAATCTGGGCAAGATGATAAGCTAATATTTGCGTTGCAAAAACTGAGTATTCAGGCAATTGTTTTACCAAAAAATGAGCAGGAATTTTATGAGAATTCAAGTTTACTCAAATCAAAAAATCTTGGTAGTTTTAAGGCTTATAATGCAAGGTTTAGCACTAATACAAAGCTTGAAATAATTGAGGACAACCCAACCTATATTATATACCAAGTAAAAGATGTTGACCCATTTGTAAATACTTTGAATAATGAAGATCTAAATTTTGATCAAAAACAAACAACTGTCTATCCTATCAACACTTCCGTCGAAGAGGTAAATTCTGAGAAGTCTGCTTTTAGTGCAGAAAATATGGAAAACCTTAGATTATCTGATAAAAATTTTCTAAGTGTGGAAAAAAGTGATGTTAGTATTAAAAAAATAAAACTAACAGATAATGGTAAATTAGATAATCCAAACTTTAAATATGTCAATTTCAACGGTACTTTAGATTATGATGATTCATTTTTGGCGCAAAATTACTTAGCAATAAAATTTAAATGTTTTGGTTGTTACACTACATTAAACGTAGAATATACCTTAAATTCATCAAATAAAAAAGATAGGTATTTTTTACCAGCCATAAATCCAACCAAAGATTTTAAATCTAGTGAATACACTTCGGAAGATTACTATACATTGTACTATAATTTGTATTATCCAAATGCGAGATTAACAGATCTGTTTATTCACGTGGGTAGATTTCAAAACCCAACTGTAATAAGCGATGTTTACAATTTGGAATTGGAAAATATTTCGTTTATCAATAAAAATGAATTACCTTTAGATACTTTGCAGGGAGAATACTGCGTCGATATACCTAAAAATACTGAATTAAGTAGCAATACAAATAATGTAGTTTTATTTAGGTCTATAAATATCAATCAAGTTAATTTTTCTAAAACTCCATATTTAACCCTTTATATCAAAAACACAGCCGACTCCTCAGCGTATTTTCATTTTGATGGTTTTGACTCTAGAAATCAGCGAAAGGCACTGTTTGTGGAGCCCGTTTACTTCGATAAAAATAATGTTAAAATAGAAAATGGTGGCTATAGTTCAGTCGATCAGTGGGGTTTGATCGAGATTGATACCAGGCAGCTAAAATTGAGTAACGTCAATAATCTAAATCTACACATAGTATCAAATGAATCTAGTAAAGATAAGCAGCTTTGCCTAAAAGGTCTAGACGCAAACAAATATAGTAAAATTCCCAATAGACTCATAGATCAACTCGAAAATTTATTTGAACAAAACCTTGTAAATGTAGCAAAAGTAACCGATGCCTGCAAATATAAAAAAGATAGTTACAGCCCGTCAGTCTTAGTTGATTGCGTAGACACACCCAAAAATTTGAATATTGCCATTTCTGATGCCTCGGGTTGGGTTTTAAAGAATGCAGATGGCACAAAATTGTCTTATGAAAAAGGTGTGCATTTAAGTGGGCTACTAAGTTTTTCAAATATTCAAAATCCAAAATCCAACAAATTTTTACTTGAATTTGAGCCTTTCAACAAAGTAAGATATGGATATTTATTTAGTTTGGCTATTTTAATAATATTCGCCTTGTCGCCTTTACTCATTCACTACAACAAAAACAAGTTTGCTCGCAGTAAAATTATGAAGCAGTAATAGCCTAAAAACTGCCTTATAAATATCAACTAGAACATTGAAATAAAAAAATTACTTGAAATTGAGCTAGGTTTGACTCCAACTAATATTTTACAACTCAAATAAATAAATATCGGATTCAGTTTTTAGTAATTTGCTATAGACAGTCAGATCGTTAATTAGATTAAAACCATTATCAATTTTACTTGGATCTACTAAAAGTAGCTGGATATTATTTTGTCTCAGTTTAGCGATTAATTGTTTAGCATTCTTTTCTTGACCCGTAACATCTACCGATAGGACGCCATTTTGTGCTTGGGGCAAGTTGTTTTTGTAGGTACGCAGTGCATCAGCTATAAATTGGCCATTTTCAGTGATTTCTAGCTGTAAAACCTGTGGTGTGCTTGGATCGGCATAGCTCATCAGGCTAGTTATACCAGGTTTTCTGATTTTGCAGTCCGTACTTTTGGTGGCCTGTAAAGGATTTGGTATAAAAGTTTTAGAGTAGCTCGGCACAATATAGGTTTTATCTGGTAAATACACCAAATTTCGGTTTTTACAGATCTCAAAAGCGTAATCAAATATACTCGGCACCATAATGTAGTTTAGATTGTTCGAGATTAAAGTAAAAGGAATCATTGCGGACAGTGCATATAGCCCAATCAAGCTTAGATTAGCCTTTTTGAGCCATTTTGGTTTGATCTGGCTAGTAGTAAATACTACACCTAAAATCATCACAATATAAAATAAATAGTAGGCTTTTCCAGGCTCTCGAAAAATATAACTTCCGGGAATAAGATAAATAAATTGGTTAATATTTTTGGTAATCGGCAGACTGTAGCCAAAACTAAAAAATAGGCCTAAAAAGGGGAGCAGTGCTAAAATACCAATCTTAAGCCATAAAAATTTACTTTGTGGTAAGCTGGTTTTTATCAAAAAATACACAGCTATCAAAAAATTTAAAACTAAAAACACAAAAAAACCGATCGCCCAACCATCATCTATATATAGAGCAAAATTACCAAATTCAGCTAACTGAAAAGTGATTTGATCTAGCTCCACAAATCCTGGTGTATTCCAGCTAGAGCCACCGATCAATCCTTTAGTAACTAGCTCACTGGTATTTTGATTTTTCAGACTAAATGCCTCGATTTGACTATTGGTAGATGCTTGATTATTGAAAACCTGAGAAAAATAGTAATTATTAGAGTTAAAACTAAGTAGATTGTAGTTTAGAGCTAGTGAAAATACTACCAAAGTTAAATTTATTAAAAAAACCACTAGGAGCAGCTTTGATTTTTTCAAAAAAACTAGTCCAAAAACTAAGCTTAAAACAGTAATTATGATTAGACTGTGTAAATTGAAACTGGCTAAAATACAAGCTATCAAAGCCATACCTACCAATTTAATCTGCTTTGTAGTTTTGTGAATATTTGGCTGATACAAGCTAATTGTAAAGGCTATAGCCAATACTAAATATGGTAAAATAAAAAAATTACCTAAAATAATTCTATCTTGACCCATGAAAAAACGTTCTAAATTGAAAGGGTTATATACCGTCAAAAAAGTCAAGAACAGAGTTAGCAAATAATTAAAATATGGTTTAGCTTGATCTTTCAAATCAGTTTTAGAACTTACAATTTGAATCAAATACCAAACACTAATGAAAGTAACGATAAATCCAAAGCTAAACTGCAGTGTAAAGTTTATGGTTGAAATTTGAGATAAATCTAAATTATGTAATAAATTATTTTGAATATATTCATACAAATTCGACAGAGGATTGATATTATTTATACTAAAGTCTTGGTTTCGAACCGAAGTGTAATCTCGAAAAGTGGCATAGCTATTAAATCTAAATATGAGATAATTTAAGATAAATATAGCTAAAATCTGTACTGAAATTAGAGTAGGCTTTAGATATTTGAAAGGCATTTAGCTATTTTATTTAGAGTATCAGCTTTGTGCTATTTACCAACTTTCATAATAATAAACCCATTTTTCTCCTCTTTCCCCAAATAAATAGCTCGTTTGGAACGGATGAGCCCCAAACTGTTTGAGCGTAATAAAAAGCGATAGCTTTCAGTATATTAGCGAGGCTTTGTGGTGTGAAGGAGTCCAAAGGCGCAAACGGAGTGGAAAATTAAAAAAGTCTAAGTTTTTGATGAAAGTATCTTGTTTTTGGGAGTTTCGGTATTGGGGTTTAAAAGTCTAATACTTTCTACTTTTAGTCTAAAGCCCTACTCGTTTTTTGGCAAGATAAAAGTCCAAAAAAATATCACATCAAGATGACATCAATTTTAAAAATTTATCGATAAGCTAAAAACTTACAAAAAAAACCAGAAATTCCTTAAATCCAGTCCTTCTTTTTAAAATACCATAAAATGATTACCGTTGAGCAAATCATAAATAATGTTATAAAATAAAGCTCAGTTAGACTAGCCTCAGCTGGATCCCAGCCAAAATTGACATTCATCCCGAAAAAACTTGCAATAATAGTTGGCACCAGCACGATAATATTTACGGAAGTTAAGGCTTTGATGATTTCATTGGTGTTCCTAGCGATCAAAACTTCATTTGTCTCGGTTATTAGCTCCATTTGACCTTTAAAATTTTGTAAATTATTCAGGATTTTCTTGATTTTATCTAGACTGTCGTCGAGTAGCTCTACTTCAGTTGGGTTGACATAGATATTTTTTTTAGTCTCGATTTCGTTGATTAGCAGCGCAATTGGCTGGATAATACTCTCAAAGTTAATTAAATTTCGTTTGATAATGAGGATTTCTTTAAGTAAATCTTGCCGAGTTTTAAAATCAAAAATATCATTTTCAATAATCAAAATTTCTTGTTTAAACTTGTAAATGGCGCGCGTAGCTTTGGTGATAATAAAATCCAAAATTTCATAAAAAAACTTGAATGAACTGACTTCTTTATCAGTTATAATTTTATCTTTGATATTATTAAATTGGTTGATATTTTTTGAGTTATATATCAAGGCTCTAGCATAGAAAACTAATCTATGTTAGACTATGAAAGTGATTAAATACAGTAAACTAAGTAATTATGAGTTAAAAAAGATCATGTGGCACT
>JAYUNN010000026.1:0-4562 GCA_043761585.1 bacterium | reverse complement strand
ACCTGGATCAGTACCTTTGTAGGTCGTGTCAGTAGTATAGCTCTTAAAGTCGCCACTGCCACCTTGTGGGATAGTGATTACTTGGTTTGGAAGAGCTGGTGGAAGATTGTCAGCTGTAACGTATAGATTTAATAAAACGTATCCATAGTTTAAAAAGCCTGGATCAAGTTGATTTGGAGTATTTGCATCACGCACAGCATCTTTGTTTGTGTCGGCGTATGATAGATTGATACCAGTTGAGGCTGGGATATTGTAGCCTGCAAAACTAGAGAAAATTGGGTTTGAATCAACACCATTGGTACTGTTGTCGCTGATTTGATCATCTGGAGTGTTTCCAGTAGTTGACTGGAGTTCTTTTCTGATGATAGCCTGTGGGAACCATCTAGTGGTTGAACCTCGGTAAGCTAGTTTCATACCAGCTGGGACGTTGATAGTTAGGTCACCGCCAGCTCGTGACTCAGATGAGTTCAAGTTTGCGTTGGTACCTTTTAGACTACCTTTAATGGTGTAGGTATTACCAACTCGACTAACATCCAAGTTTGCGGTTGGGTTGATGATGGCTTTGCCGCCAACTGGATTTGCACCGTTGTTGTAGTAAAGCTCAATAGCACTTGAGCCACCTGCAGCAAGTGTCAAATCACGATTTGGGATAAGTGATCCTAAAACCGGATTAAAATGAGTTAAAAGGGGAATATCCGCACATGAACCGTTAGCATTTTGAACAGGGTTCGGCTTGGTGGTTTCTAGTGGCGTAAAAGGATTGTAAGTGGCAGTGTCGCCGACCGTACGGTTGTTACAGGTTAGCTCGACTGAGTCGGCTTTGGCTGTACTACCTGGAGCTTGAAAAACTTCAATTCCAAAGGTAACGCCAGCGAAAACTACTACGCCAATTGCTAAACCGATTAATAATTTTTTTATTAAGTTCATAAATAAATAGTTTGGTTATCAAAAGTACTTTCACTGATTATAGCATAAATATTAAGTTGTGTAAAGTAGCCTAAAACAGTCATTTTTTGCTTTAGGTATCAAGAGATAAAGATCCCAAGTCTAGCAAACTAATTTGTATTAGTACAGTATTATAAAGTTTTTAAGGCTTGTTTTGAGTATAAATAAAACAAATCTGCTTTTGTCAATTTTTAAAATTGAATTGGAGCTTAGACAACTACACCAAACTCCCAATTTAAATACACAATTTTTTTCTGAGCAAGGTGTATTGAGGTATAAGAGAAAGCCTTACTTTTTGGTTTGGCTATTTTAGTATAAAAACCCCAATATTCAAACCACTAAAACAAGATGTCTTAAATTTAAACCTTTGTATTTTCCACTCCGTTTGGGCATTTGGACTCTTTCTCTACACAAAACTCGCTTTGTAAGGAAAGCTGTCGCTTTTTTATTTCTCAATGCTCAAACAAGTTGTTCCGTTCATCCGTTCCAAACGAGGTGTTTTTTCGGGGAAGAGTAGGAAAAGAAGATCGGTTCGATAGTTTTATCGATTTACTACAAAGTCTAAAGTTTTATACGGCCCAGATCTCAAAAAGTATATATGAGCAAAGCAGTAGCCCAAAACTGAAAAAATTGATTTGATCGATGGTTTGCAAAAAAACTAAGCAGCACAAAAAAGAACTAGCCAAAACACTCTGCTTGATGATCGCGATAATACTTAGATCATTTAAATCCACAAATTTTTTACTAAAAGAGACCCAAAAACCTAGTAAACAAAAAAAACTCGCTAAAAACACAAATAAATCTGCCAAGAAACTGATGAAATAAGCTTGATTTGAATATGGATCTGTGAAGAAAAATAACCCAATAAGTATTGATAGGCTAAGTCCAAAAATACCCAGCAATAACTTTTGTAAATTTAAAATTATGCTAGAATATGTCATAGAAAAAATACGTTTTGTACTAAAATCAAAAGCCAGATTTGGGAAAAAGTCAAAATTCTACAGCTTTTGCCAAAAATCTTGATGTGCCCCACTAGGTCCGTCTGGTTCGCCTGACTGACAAACATCACAAGTTGGAAAAACCATTCCTGGTTGGTATTCGCCATCTTTGGTCACGCTGAGCACGTAGCCGCAGTCATTGCAGAGATAATCTCCTTCTTCGGGAATGATATTACCAAAGCAGAAAGTGTCTTTTTGAGTAATGTCTTGGCTGTAGTCAAGCATAAAATCTAGCATTACTTGACCCAAATCCTTGAAATCAATTTCAAACCTTGACCAAAGAACTTTGCCACTATTATTAGTTACGACCAAGCCTTGTTGTTTTGGTTTTAGGTCACGAATTTGGCCTAAACTAGCTAGTTTTTGATGGTCTAAGACAAATAAATTTGCCGATTTTTGAGCTAGCTCAGCCTCTTTTTGAGTCAAATTTTGAATCTGAGTTTGACTATAATTTGAATCATTTGAGATATAAAAAATAGCGAGGTTTTGGTCGATATTTAGACTTGAAAGGTTTAAAGTGGTCATATTTGAACTCTTTTTGTGAGATTATGAAAGATTATATTATAACTAAAGCTTAAATAGTTTTTTGGGATTGGGCAAGTTGAGTCTAAATTTAATGGATTTTCGGTCAATTCTTGCCAAAAAATAGTAGCTTGAGGTAGATATAAATATAACTAAAAATATGCCACTATTAAATAAGCGCCTGCTTAACCAAAGCTTGGAGCGAGAAAAAGCCAGTATCCCAAGCAGCACTTTAGAAGCTTTAAAAAAACTATTTCAAGCCACAATTCAGCGAATCGAAAGTGGTAAATTTAAAAAAGAAGAAAGTGAGAAAGTGCCATTTCTACAAAAAATGTTTGAGCTTTTAGGCTATAAACTACATGAAAATCTAGAGTTTGAGTATAGTACGCAAGGCAGAAGTATTGATGGTGTTTTAGGTGCACAAACTCAGAAAGGTCGAGACGTGGAAGTAGCAATTGAGTGGAAAGGTATCGATACTAAAAACCTGGACGGTGGTAAAGCTGGCGAAACTCCAGTGTCACAAATGTGGGATTATATGGGCAAAGTGGGTGCTGAGATCGGAATTGTGGGCAATTTCTTAGAATTTAGGCTTTACACGCTGAAAACCAAACAAAGCAATTTTCACTCGTTTTTCATTCGTGAACTGACTCAAAATGAAAGCAAACTGCTAGAACTAACCTTTTTGCTCAGCCCGGCGACACTACTAAAAAAACAAAACAAAGCCTCACTTTTAGAGACTTTAATCAGTCAAAGTGAAGCTCAGCAAGAGCAAATCACCAAACGCTTTTACAACGACTACAAGCAAAGACGACTCAATCTATTTGAACATCTGGTGGAGAACAACACTGAACCTAATCAATCAAACATTAATCAAACCTACAGTGATTTTAAAAAAGAATATTTTTATCAAGATTTTGTTATCGAATGCTTGGAGAGAGCTTGTAATTTGTGCCAGAAAGAAAATATTAAAGATTTAGAATCTCTTAGTAAAAAAGCATCCAATTTGTATGGTGAAATTGTAATAAAACAAGATAATGAAGTTGAACTGATTCCTGAAGAATCGCAAATTGCATCAGATTTATACGGTCTAGAACTCTACACCCGAGGACTGATCAACTATAATTCTAGAAAAGATAGGATTTTAAAAATAGATAATTATTTAGAATTTGTTTTAAAATTGGAATCTCAAAATTACACCAATTTTAAACTTTTACTGCTTGAAAAGGCTCAAAAGATTTTGGATCGGCTAATTTTCATAATGTTTTGTGAGGATGGGTTTTTGTTACCAAGTGGCATTATCAAACAAGTTTTTGAGACTGCTAGAAACTCTTTTGGTTCTGAGACCAAGATTTGGGAGCAATTTAAGGGTCTTTTTGAGGCTATTGATAAGGGTAGTCAGTCGCCTAAGATAAACGCTTTTAACGGTGGACTTTTTAGTGAAGATTTGGAATTAAACAGCTTAATAATCAAAGACGAAATATGGCAGGATTTAATAAAACTTGCTAAGTATGATTTTGAGAGCGATTTAAATGTAAATATTTTAGGTCATATTTTTGAGCAATCTATTAGTGATATTGAGGAGATCAAAAATGAGATTGAAGGAGAGAACACCGACAAAAAGAAATCCAAACGCAAAAAAGATGGTATTTATTACACGCCCGAATATATCACCGATTATATCGTAAGCGAGACAATAGGAAGCTGGCTAAATCAAGAATCAAACCAACTTGAAAATATCAAAGTCTTAGATCCAGCAGGCGGAAGTGGAGCATTTCCAAATCAAGTCCATAATTTTTTGGCAAAAAAGCATGTCGAGCAAATCAAAAACAAAGCTGAAAATCAAGGTTTTGATCCAAATTTGGTGGACATAGATGAAAAACTCATCGACAAGTCAATCCTGCAAAACAACATCTTCATGGTCGATCTCCAGCCTGAAAGTGTGGAAATAGCTAAGCTATCACTATGGCTCAAAACTGCTAAAAAAGATCAAAAACTGGATAATTTAGATAAAAACATAAAATGTGGAAATAGTTTGATAAGTGACCTTGAGCTAGCTGGAAACAGTGCTTTTGACTGGAATCAAGAGTTTCCAGAGGT
>JAYUNN010000025.1:0-49013 GCA_043761585.1 bacterium | reverse complement strand
AAAAGTGCCACATGATCTTTTTTAACTCATAATTACTTAGTTTACTGTATTTAATCACTTTCATAGTCTAACATAGATTAGTTTTCTATGCTAGAGCCATTTAAATTACTGGAATTTGCAATGCTAAGGCCTAATCCATTTGTAAACGTATTATTACTAATTGAGCCAGAAGTTGCGTTGGCGACATCTAGAGAACCGCTTGGAGTAGAAACAAACCTGTTATTTGTGACGTTTACACTGGTTGAGACTGTCCTTAAAGTAGTATTCTCAAGTATTAAACCATTAAATGCCATACTGTTAACAGTTGAGCTGAAATTTGTTAGATTAGTATTTTTGATATTTATTAAGGGTGTAGTTGCGGTTGCACCTGGCTGAGTTAGTCCGTCTATATTCAAACTGTCACTAATTACCACATTTGAAAATGTTGAAAGATCAATATCATCAAGACCGGCGTTACTGTTGGCGTCAGTAATTGCTTGTCGCAAAGATCCTACTCCAGAAGCGTTAACATTGGTAACTGTGAAACTAGCTGTTTTAACTGCCAAATTTCCTATAAATAAAGGCGATACTACAAGTATGAAAAATATAGAGAATGAATTTGTGAAAATGTACTAACAGTGTTAGTATTTATTACTAACATACTAAAATTATGTTTTGTTAAGTGAAATTACTTTAGATTGGCTTTTTAAGCGTTTTTTAAGCCGTTATAGAGCAAATTGACTAAATTTAAAATAATACAAACAATATCTGATAAATACACAGATTGACTATATCTCTGACTACTCAGGACAATTTAATGATCTAAGTTGGGATAATGAATTGGGTGGTAAAAACGGAACCACTCTAGCTCGTGAATCACTTAAATTAGCAATAGATAGAAATGTAGAATTCTCCATGGTATTATTTGATAGTATCTATGCTAGTAGTAAATTTATGATCTATATAGCCTTAACTTTAAAAAAGATATTTTTCACAAACCTTTCAGAATAGTGAACCTGTAAAGAGACACAAAATGAACCCTACAAACAAATCAAGGACTTAGTTTAGGCAGAGTAGGGATTAATACCAAGTAAAACAATTTTTTTAAGAGAAGTATAGAAAGTCTATATTTTCTTTACATTAAAATCAAAATCAGTTATAGCTTGGCAGATCTTTACAGGCACGCTAATGCAAATATGTTTTATATAAAATATGAGCAACTTCATAAAATCCCCAGATTGCAAGTCCCACAAAGGCAATAGATCCTAGCACTGATATTACAGGATTTTTTATGATCTCAATTGTTTTCTTGGGGTTTAGAAAGAGGAATATATTTAAAATTGCATGCCCTAAGAATACTCCGACACTAAAACCAACCACATTTACAATACTAAAAAGAGGAACATAGCCTGCAAAATCATCCATACCTAAAATAAATGGTATGCTCATTGAGGCTAAAAATAGACCCCAAATAGAATTTACCTTGTTTGAATCAAAGCTAAAATCAGGTATAATTTTACTTACAAGAGGGTTTGTGGCTTTATTAATAGGGCTTAGAACAGAGTTTAAAAACCCAACGATTGGAGTAAGATTTTTATCTTTAATTTCTGTGTGCTCGAGACTGGCCTGAGCAAGCTTAAATAAAACTAGTGATGCAAAAGCCACCATCAACGCCAACAACCAAGTAATTTCTTTGAAGAAATACCAAATCGCTAAAACCGCAAAGGTACCGAGCCCATTTCCAAGTGCAGTGCCAACTTCAATTGCAAATCGATTTTTGACCCCAGGAAATTTATCCATCAATATGCCTATTATAAGTGCAAAGTCTATTGCCGTCTTCAAGTATATAGTTAAACCAACTATAACATCAGTAAGATTGATATCTATAAGTATTTTTTGACCTGGAAAAAGGTTTAAAGCTGTAACTCCAAGATATAAAAGAGCGTTCAAACCCACAAAAGTTACAATTGCTACTAGAACTGGAAACACTTGATTTATTATGAATTTATTAAACATAGAAAATTTTTTCAATTTGTAACTCTGGACTCTGAAAACGATGTCATTTCGATCCAAGTGAGAAATCTTAGCAAACTGTTTTAAGATTTCTCACTCTGATGGAAATAACAAGTTTTAAATTTTTGCTGGATTATTTAACTAAAAAATAGTTTATTTATGATTTTTAAAATTAAAAAGCCACCAATAGTGGCGGGCATTTAATATGTGGTGGAGATGGAGGGAGTTGCACCCTCGTCCAGCTGGGTTTGGATTGCTCAGTTGATTCACTCTAGATACATATCGATTTATAGTTTTTCTGTATTGACGACAAAAACCGCAAGTGGCAACCAATAGCCCACAATGAGTACTTACTTAAAGCCTTGTGAGCTCAAATTTAAATAAGACAATCAAAGTAATAGAACGGTTTTACCCGCTGGACTTAGTTGAGTTTGATTATAGCCCCAACTAAGCTTGTCCAGAGTCGTTCAAGCAACGTTAGTAATAAAACTATGCGAAAGCTAGAACAGATTGGTCTGGAACTCCGCAATGTTTCGCAATCTGTTCAAAGATGCTAGCACCACGGTATGCATTTGTATTTGCAATTAAAAAGTTACTTTATTTTCTCGAGAAACAAAGCTAAAACGACCTAGCCCTCCCAATCCAAATAACCAGCTGTCAAACTAAGCGACATCCCCGTGCAAATTTGCAAAAAATTAAAAATATTTCTAAATTAATTTTTCTTGCAAAGAATATCGGAATTATCGATTAGAATAAAGCAAAACAATTTTTTTAGTTTTTGTAAAGCTTATCTTGTCAAAATGAAAATACTCGAAAATTTTGACAATTTTTAATCAAAGCGTGAGCAAATAATTACACTCAATTTACTCAAATCTATGTCCAAATCCAATATTGAGCAAATTTTTGCCGAATTGATTAACCATCCTTCAAATGCTAATTTTACCAAACAAGGCTGGAAACCATTATTTAGCTGCTCTGATCACTCGAAGATAGCCATAATTAGCCAAGCTCCGAGCCTGAGATCTCAGGAAAGTGGCATTTCTTGGCTTGACCCAAGTGGTGATAATCTTAGAAAATGGCTTAATGTGCAAAAAAGTGTTTTCTACGACCCAAATAAATTTGCATTTATCCCCATGGATTTCTACTTTCCAGGAAAGGGAAGTTCTGGTGACGCCCATCCACGCATAGATTTTGCCACCAACTGGCATTTTAAGCTATGGGAAATCATGCAAAAAATTGAATTGAAAATCTTAATCGGACAACACTCCCAAAAATATTATCTAAGCGATCGAAAACAACCTAATCTAACCCAAACAATACAAAATTACACCGAGTATTTGCCCGAATTTTTAGTTTTACCGCACCCTTCGCCCAAAAACAGGTTTTGGCTAGCTAAAAATCCTTGGTTTAATGCTGAGGTTTTACCAGTGCTAAAGCAAAGGGTTTCAAAAATACTGTCTCAAGATTAACTCATATTCACTCTTATTATACAGCTTTCCTAAAAGCCTAACCATTGCTCTAATCACAATTTTCGCGGCCTAACCAACTCATAATTTTAGAAAATAGAGTCTTAAAACCCTATTAATCAAACTAATTTTTACACTCTGAAATACACTCTGAGATTCTCGATTATTTTAAACTATCTCTTTTCGTTATACTCTCCTTCAAAAGAGTTAGTTTACAGCTAAATTTGATGTGCAACTGTTTGAGCTTTGAGAAATAATAGACGCCGCTCCCCTCACAAAGCAAGGTTTTGGGCAGCTCAGGAGTCCAGATACCAGTGCGCAGCAGGAAGTACAATAAAAAAACAATTAAGTTTTTAATAAAAATGTCTTATTTTAGGTGTTTGGTGAGTAGAGTTCGCAAAACTGCATTGGGCTTAAAAAATAGCCAAATGATATACAATACTGCTACACCCTTTACAAAATGTAAAAAAAGTGTTTATATTTGTACAACTAACTTAACGACTTAAACCTGTCGGTTTTTTCACGGTACAGTATAAGTAATTTTTAATAGATTGCTTGGTAAGTTCTTAAGTCAGCAACTATTATATATTATGTCATACATGCCAAATAAAAAGCCGAGTCGTTTTCAGTCCCGGTCAGAAGGTTCAGAATTTTCAAGAAATGCTCCAGGAAGCTACTCACGAGGTGGTTACGGCGGAAATAGTGGAGGCCGTGGAGGCTCAGGTGGCGGAGGCCGCAGAAGATTTCAGGGAAAACTTTTAGATCCTTCAGTCTATGTTCAAGAGGCTGATCGCAGTCTAGCTGTAAAAACAGCAGAAACTATTGAAAATCAAGGTAAATTTACAGATTTTGACTTGCTACCGATGGTGCAAGACTCTTTGGCAAATCGTGGCTACACTGTCCCAACAGAAATCCAAACTAGAGCTATCCCAAGCGTATTAGAAGGTAAAGACATCGTTGCCATTTCGCAGACTGGTTCTGGAAAAACTGGTACTTTCTTAATTCCACTTATAAATAAGGCAAAAGAAGCTAGTTTAAATGGTCAAAGCTTCCAAACCTTGATCGTAGCTCCAACCAGAGAATTAGCTTTCCAAATTGATAAAGAACTTCATGAATACGATATGAAGCGATTTGGTTTCTGGACACAAACTTGCGTCGGTGGTACTGGTATGATGGATCAGATCCGAAATCTGCGCAAAACCAACCAATTTATTATCGGAACTCCAGGTAGATTAGTTGATTTATGTAAGAGAGGTGCTCTAAACCTTTCTCAAATCAAAGCAGTCGTTTTAGACGAAATGGACCGTATGCTTGAGATGGGATTTGTAGAAGATATCACTTGGCTAATCGAACAATGCCCTGCAAATCATCAGAGCTTATTCTTCTCTGCTACCTTAAATAACACTATCCGACCGATTCTTAAAAAAACAGTTCCTGAGGCGATTTATATCGAACTAGCCCAGCCTGAACCGAGTCACTTTGTAGATCAAGAAGTTATTAGATTAAATCGAAACGACTCAAAGCTTGATGTTTTAGTTGACATTTTAGCCCAGTCTGACGTGACCAAAACCTTAGTTTTCGTGAACACCAAGCAAGCTGCTGAATTTGTCACAGATCACCTTCGCAAAAATGATCACCGAGCTGATTATATTCATGGTGGCAAAACTCAAAGCAGTCGATTTAAAGTTTTGAATATGTTTAAGCGTATGAAATCTGCGGTATTAGTTGCTACCGATGTAGCAGCCCGTGGACTAGATGTGCACGATATTACCCATGTAGTAAACTTTGATGAGCCTCAATCTTTTGATGATTATATTCATCGTATTGGTAGAACTGGTCGAGCTGGTAAATTTGGTAAAGCTGTAACTATTTTAAATAGATAATTCAGTTTTTAGCCCAAACTAAACAATTTCCTGAGCTTTATGGCTCAGGTTTTTTAGCAGAGTTTAATTTGTTAAGAAACTAAAGTTGTAATTTTGATTTAAATAGCGTTGACAAAACAAAATTTCTTAATAAAAGTAGAAACAGTTTAAGAGTTTTTGTGATGAAGAAGATATCAATACATTGAAAATCAGACTTGTATTTTGAACACAAGAAATCTTGTAAGTGCAGCAAAAAACATTTCACCGTGTAACATCTATTGCTATAGCACAAGAACCTATTTTACTCCAAAGCCACCGTTTTATGACAGAAGAAAGCAATGAACAATCCAAACAATTAACTCAGTCTAAAGATCCACTACACGGCAAGAGCCTCAAAGTAATCATGGAATTTTTGTATGATAAATATGGCTGGGAAGGATTGGCAGAGATTATCGACATCAACTGTTTTAAAATGAATCCAAGCCTCAACTCAAGCCTGACTTTTTTACGGAAAACCGAATGGGCTAGACTTAAAGTCCAAAATTTATACATCAAAGCTTTAAGAAATAAAAATTAATCAGTAAATTTTAAATCTTTTGTACCATAAAATGGATAGAAAAAAACCAAGTGGAAGGCTAGAAAAATTTGTGGCTTATAAAAAACTTCAGAATATTAAGATTAGTTGTTGGGTAACGATAGCATTAACTTTTTATTACCATGTTATAGTTTCCCCAAATCAACCTTCTAAGTTTGGTATAATGCCTAATGACCCAATTGAATTTTTGGAAAAAAGATAGCTTAAGATATTTTTTTAAATGACCATCAATTTCTAAGCTAAGGTTACATCTTGTAATATTTCCCAGATAGCTGATTTTTGGCTTTGTGTAAGCGTCACTGGGAGGTTTTTAGTAGCATCTTGGAGCCATGCTAAATCTAATGCTGGATTAACTGCTACCGTGTTTTGTGTGGAAGCAAAGACTATATATTTTTGTAAGGCAGTTTTTAAAAAGACTTGTACAACTTGATATTGATTTAGTGCATTTTGATAGTTTTCATAGCTATTTGGGTGATGTAAATCGTATAAATCCAAAGTCTGTGTCCCCAATAAAGATTTTGGTGCTAAATCAGATAAATCAATTTTGTAATCACTGGGTGAGAGTCGAGCATGGACACGGCGTAAAAAAGTTGTATCAATTTTGGTACTAATCTTAGGATAAAAAATATCGAGATTATCTTTAGCGTTTGACTTATCTAAATCATTAAAACTCGAGTTTTGGCTTTCAAATTTTACTTTGTGAATACTTAAGTTTTTGGTGAAAATACCTTGGTTGACACCAAAAATTGATACCACCATCTCACATTTCAAACCTGGTCGTAGTTTGTTGATTATAAAACTAGCCCTGGAAAACATAAACCCCTGAAATATCAATTCGCCGTCACTAATTTGTAGCAACACATAAGGCAAACCTCTGCTGGATTTTCGGGGAGTTACGCTTTTAATTTCAAAAATATGGCTATATTTCAAGTTTGGGCTAAGATTTGAAGTCCATGGCAAAATATGATCTAATCGACGCGGTAAAATAGCTAATAAATCACCTAAAGTTATTATCCCAGCCGTATTTAGAGTTTCCGCCTGAAGAGGCGTTAGATTTTTCACTGAATGTGTTGGGATTTGGTTTAAAATACTCATAGATTGGTTAATCGGCTAAGATTTCAGCAACACTAAAGCTACTATGAAAATCATTATTGGCTGAAAATTGCAAATCTGTAAACTTTTTATCAGTAGATCCGATCAAACCAAATAGCTCTCTACCTTGATTATATGGCACAGTAGCATCTTTGGGATCATGAAATTGGCGTATCTTGGTCATGATTTTGGGTGCTAATTTACTATTATTTAACACATTACCAGTGAGGATACACAGTATCGAGAAGTCTTTTTCACACATAGCTTGAATACTGTAATAAGCACTGACTAAGATTATTTTTTTAAGTTGTGGATATTTCATTCCAGCGTATAGAGCTGTACTCGCACCCATAGAATGACCAACTACAATAACCTGGCTTTGATCTATGCCTTTTTCGGCTAGATAACTCATAACCACATCAACAGTGTCATAGAGTCCCTGAGGTGTAGGTACTCCGCTAGAGCCTCCAAAACCAGGGTAAGATGGTGAAATCACTGTCCCAAACTGACTTAAATCTTCAATTACTCTAGGAAGCTGACCTGCGTTACCATGTAAATATAAAAATATCTCAGAGCTAGGTTTTTGACTTTGAGCTGTGCGGATTTCGATTTGCTCCCCAAGTTTGTTTAATCGAAATTCAGTAGTGGTTTTGATCTTAAAAGATAGGCTTTTGCTAGGTAGAAGATTGTAAATATCACCACTTCGAGCAGCCACTAAATAATAAGCGGCCGACAACCAAAGCAGTAAAAAAATCGCTGTGACTATCAAAAATGTAGTAATTTTTTTGTGAGTTAGTTCGATCATAAATAAATTGGAAGTTGGTGCAGGGATTTAATTTACACCTTAAGTTTTAATCTATCATTTTGGGTTTAGCAGCTTCTGCCAACATTTTTGAGCGGGTTTGAGTATAATATATTCCAAAAGCCATCAAAATTAAACCTAGTCCAAAAATCAAAAGATAACCACTGGCATTAGTAGAAAAAATCTTTAACATTAAAGATGTAACCCCAGCAAAAACAACATAAAATACAAGTGGTCGATTGCGATAATGAGTGATTGAAGCGTACATAATTATCCCCAAAATGACAAGTAATTTAAACCAGTTGAAACTCTCTGCATTGGTAGAAATTGCAAATAACTCAATAGCGTTGAATACGTAAAATAAAATTTGGGCTAAGTGATTTTGATGGCGTAGAAAATTTGCTAACAACCAAACAATATAAGCTACTTCTAAAAAATAAAAACCAATAAAGATCTGATTTACACCAAAAATTATCGGTCCAATTAAACCTGCAAGTATTACAATTACTGGAGTTAAGAAATTGATATTGTAATTTTTAACACTTACTTTACAAATATAATCTATCAAAAATAGACCGAGTGTCAAGACTGCTAAAATAGCGTCTGCAATTAGCCCATTTTGGGTATTTTGGAAAAAAATGAAGTTTTCTACAACACCCTGAAAAACCAGCGAACCAACAGACAAAAACGCCATTAACCCTGACAAATAACAAAAAGTACGCCTATAATCTAGACATTTAAAATGTTTTTTACCCTGATGATGACTGTGCAAAATCACTGAGATCACACTACCTATAACTAGCAAAAAATAGTATAAACCAGTATTTACATAAATATCTGCAGTGTTGATGTTAAAGATTGAGGCCAAATTTAAGCTCAATTTTTGTTCAGGTGTCAAAATATAAGTACTAAACCAAGTCAAGCCTATGATTGTATTTATACCCATGATCCAACTTGAGCGAAATAGGTACGCTATAGGCAAAACCACTAAAAACCAAATTCCAGTTATTTCGCCGATTCCGAAAATACTAGCTCCTATTTTTAAAACCGAAGCCTGGTTTAAAGTCTGTAAAAAAGCGCCGATCAAAAAAGTCCCAATTATTAGCAAAGCTTCGGCGTAAACTTTAGAAATTTTAGATTTTGAAAAATACTTACTTAAAACAAAAGCTCCTGAGTAAGTCGTAAATATAATTAAACCGATCAGAAGTAATCTTAACTCGAGTTTGTCCCACCATTCTTGGATAACTAGCCCCAGTAAGCCAAATCCACATAAAACAGGTCCAATTCGCAGCAGTAACGCGCCGATATTCCATTCTTTTTTGGGGTCTAGACTCTGAGTGAATTCCTGACGAGTGACTTGAGCCTCAGAGCTAGGGTCACCAATTTTTACAAATACATACACGGCTACTGCTAAAGCTGCAGCGATGAAAAATAGAGCTATAGACATAGTAGTTTTGATATGTGCTTTTAACGTAATTTTGTCAACTACAAAAAACCTCAATCATGGCTTAGTCAGCTATATTAACACTGTTAGGTAAATTTATATTTTGAATATTTAGACACTTACATAAAATTTGTCTCAAACATTGTAACTTTCAATTCTTGAGATTGCCCGCCCCAAAATCACTTCTTAAATTTTTCGAAAACAAAGTTTAACTCGTTTATCGTGGAAATGCGACAACCTCAAGTTTTGTTTGACAATTTTTGTTGATAGCAAGTTTGCATGTATTAGCCCAAAAATAAATTTTAGTGATATCTCATATCCTGCTGCACTCAGAAAAGCTAGTTTTATGACCCAAATAGAAAAAATTACCAGTGATTTATTTGATCACCTGACTCAGAGAGGCTGGAACAAACCTCAACCAGGTTCACTTGCTAAAAGTATCATTTTAGAAGCTGCTGAGCTTTTAGAGCATTTCCAATGGTCAGAACCAAATATTGATGCACTCAACTCAAATCCTACCAAAATGGGTAAACTCGAAGCCGAGTTGGCTGATATTATGATTTACTGCCTCCAGTTTGCCAAAGTCTTAGAAATCGATGTGGAAAAAATAATTAGAGCTAAAACAACTCAAATGACCTTAAAATATCCAGTTGATGAGGTCAAAAATAACAATCAAAACTACTATAAACTCAAGAATCTTAGTCGCCAAAACGAGACCAGCGAGTAATTTTAAATTACAGATTTTTCAAGAAATTTTACAAGCTCAGCTTTAAGCCAAGTAATATCATGGCTACCCATTGGAGCTCCAGCCGCCATTTTATGCCCAGCTCCCCCAAAATGATTGGCTATCTCAATGGCGTTTATTTTAGCCTCGGGCAAACATCGGATCGAAAGTTTGTGATCGTTTAGAGTCGGACCATTTTTTAGCATTATAACCATTTCAGTTTTTAAAATATCTAAGATTTCATTTTTAAAAAGCCCGGAAACATAGCTATCACTCAAACAATCTATAACCGCAAAGTCATTTCTCTTGCCAGATTTACTCCAAACTAAGCTGGAAATATCTAGAAAGTCAGTCTTTTTAAGTAAATTGTTTAATTTATCCAAATTTTCGATAGTCCATTTTGCGTGAATTATTTCCCGCACCTTACCCACATCGCAGCCCAATTCAATTAGTTCACCAGCATGTTGATGAGTCAGATAAGTGGTCGACTGCGCAAAAAAACTAACTGTATCATCGACCAAACCAACCATAAGGTTTGTGGCTACTTCTGGGTTTAATTTAAAGTAAGGCGAATTTTTTAAGATTTCAAATAAATTTTCAGCATTGCTACTTAGTTTTTCATCCACAAAATTGAAATCGGCCCAATTTTCACCATTGATATGATGATCAAAATTTAAGGTAGAAAGTGTTCCCAGGTCTTTGTAAATCTTATAAATAAAGCTAATAAAGGGATTTCCGAGTGTGCGCCTCATATCACTGCAGCCAAAAATTCCAAGCTGCACATCGTGAGTTTGGGTGAGTGTAGTTGTAGACTGAAAATGGTTTTGATACTCTTTCATATCGCTATCACGCCAAAAATAGTCCGAATTGGGTGTCAAATTGACAAAATTTGGATCTAAGTTTCCAGATAGGCAAATGTGGGTTTCTATTTTTAAATTGTAGTGCTTTTTGAGCTGGTTTAAAAACTCTAGAAAAGCCATCAAAGAAGAATAGTCATCCAAATCTGACTCGATATGTGTATTTAAAACAAAAACTTGAGTTTTAGTTGAATTTATAAGTCGTAGAATGTATTGCTCAAATTTTACATTTATAGAATCAGACATAAGTACTTGAATATAATAATAGCCTAACTTGTGTTTTATAAAAGTGTCAAAGTAGAAATTTTCCACAAGTTTTCCACAGAAAATTATTGACAAATCGAGCAAAATACTCCATATATAAGTAATATGTTTCAAAATAAGACGGTTAAAACACTAGCGATTTTAGTCATTGGACTCTGTTGGTTTATTAGTCTAGGTTGGTCTTTAAATAGCTATACTAAAACTCAGGCAACTCAGAATACAGTTGCGAAAATCCAGACATCTGAAATTAATATCACCTCAAATCAAGATCCAACCGAAACACACGATTTTGCAGAACAAGAATATCCAAATATAGAATTTTTAAACAACACTATCGGTTTTAATGACCCGATCACCAATCAAACCGAAAATCCAGCACCCAGTGTTTCAGATAACCAGACCGAGCTAAAGCCAGCCCCCAATTCAACTATACCAATTAGGCCATCAACTGGAGAAAAAGTACCTACCTCAGATAAAACTGGCACCCCAAATAGTCTTGATTTTACAGGGCTGGGAATCAATTCGCCAATCATCTTTGCTACCATGGGCGATATATTTGAAACAAATCCCGATGGCTCTATCAACACTAGCAAGCCTATCCAAGAAAATCTTAAAAATGGGCCTTTATCTACTCCTGTGCAGCGGTTGCTCACTAAAGGTGTGGTGCATCTACCTTTTACTCCAAATTCTGGTGAGTTTGGAAATAGCTATATTATAGGACATAGTTCAAACTATGCCAGTGTAAAAAGTGTGTACAACGATATTTTCAAAAATTTAAATAAGGCTAAAATCGGTGATGAGTTTACTATCTATAACAGCGAGGGCAAAGGTATGATTTTTAGAGTCTTTGAAAGCCTAGTCGTAAATACTGGCGATGTGGACAAGGCCTATCAAAATTTCGACTCTCGCCGAGTAGTGACTCTTCAAGCCTCAGTCTTGGTGGGTGGTAAACCACTGAAAAGATTGTTAGTACGAGGTGAGCTAACCAATTAATTGCTGCTCTTGACTATAACTGTAAAGCTTAATTTGATAAGTTAATAATTCACACACTCATTTATGGACAAAGCCTACGACCCAAAAAAATACGAAGATGAAATCTATCAAGCCTGGGTAAAAGCTGAAATTGGTTTGTATAAAAACAGTAATCAAAACTCAAACGATACCAAACACACCTCATTTATCATGCCGCCGCCCAATCTTACGGGATCGCTACATCTGGGACATGTTTTAGAGCATTCCATTTATGATACTTATCTACGATACAATTTGATGCAAAACAGGCCAAGTGTGTTTTTACCAGGAGTAGACCACGCTGGAATTCAATTCGAAGCCGGTATCGAAAAGCAACTTAAGGCAGAAGGTCTATCTAAAGAAAAGGTTGGCTACGATGAGTTTATTGATCGGAGTTGGAATTTTGCTACCAAATCCAAAGATAATATCAGACAAATCGCTGAAAGTGTCGGCGAGCTACCAGCTTGGGATAAAATGCACTTTACCATGGATGACGCTAGTATCGCCGCCGTTCGAGCAGCTTTCTTTGATTACTGGCAAAAGGGCTGGGTGTATAAAGGAACGAGAATGGTCAACTGGTCGGTCGGTCTGCAGACAGCTGTGTCCGAAGTTTTTGGTGATATTGAGTGGGAAGAGCGAGTCGATCCTTTTGTGACTTTTCAATACGAAGCCAAACGATGGGCAATCACTGAAAAATTAACAGCCAAAAATGAAGACCTACTGAAATTTGCTAAAAATTACCTTAAAAATCCAGCTAATTGGCCTAAATTGAAGCTTGCAACGGTGCGAGTGGAGACAAAGTTTACAGATGTGGCAGTAGCAATGCACCCGAGTAAATTTGAAATTTATTTTAATCAAAGCATTTTTGAAACTGACAAACCCGGTTTTGATACTGCTATGGCTCAAAGATTTGTGGCAGCCATTAAAAATCAGGAAATCGAGATTTATTACCATCTACCTCCGCTTGAATCTGAAGAACTAAAGCTAATACTAAGTGAAAAGGTATTAGCTGATTTCGGTACCGGAATTTTAAAAATCACTCCAGCTCATGACCCTTTTGACTATCAAATGTATCTCGAGTTTGTCGAAGCAGGTTTGTTAAATAAAAACATAGACATACAGCAAGCGGTGGGTCGAGGTGGTAAACTTACGGCTGTTTGTGGTCAGTATGCTGGGCTAACAGTCGAACAAGCCCGACCCAAAATCATTAAAAAATTGCTTGAAACTGGCTACATTCCAAATAAAAGTGAATAGTTTTTAAACCAATTGGTTTTGAAAAGTCACTTTAAATTAACTTTAGTTCATTGGCAGATTTTACAAGGACAATTAATTTATAATATGACTAATCCAAATACTGAAATCAATTTAAAAAAATATCTTTTAGAAGAGAATCGCAGCAAACTCAAAAAAATGCGAATTACTCAAATAATTGTTGCTTTGATTATATTTTTAGTCATTGTGGGTTGCTTTGCATATCAAAATCAAAATCGAACTAAGAAAATTCCAGTCGAAGTCTTGCCTAATACCAGCCTAAATAAGCTCAATCAAGCAAATCCTGCAATTTTAGAATCCAATGGAAATCTTAACAATCCAATCGACCGCAAATAAAACAATGAAAATTCACAATTTTAAACACAGAAATGATATAAAAGAATAATCCTAATCTAAAATTAAAATTTTACGCAAAACAATGACCAAAATACTCACGCTTCTGACGCTAATAATAATTTTACCGTTTTTAATAATCGGTGCTAGTAATTTGGCTTTGAGATCGAGCCTGGTGGTTCAACCCAAGGCTCAAACTGACAAGAATATAACTCAAACAGATGTAAACCCAGAAATTGATCAAGAAATTAAAATTGAAGCAAGTCCAGCCTTGGACGCAAATGAAACTCAAAATTTAGATCAAGAATATAAATCGTATAGCCCTGATAAAAGTTTATATAAAAAAGACTGTTTACCACAATTAGATAATCAAGGTAACTTTGGGGACTGCTATCTTTATGACTCAAAACTTGATAAAAGGCTTTTAAAGCTTAGATCTTGTGTTTCAACTGATCGCAATTCATGCACAACAATTTTTGAATTTGGTAAAAAAATAGGCTTAACGCAATATATAATTGAAACACTTGCTGATGATGTCTCGACTTCAGTTTTCATTTCTGGCTATAATTCTAAACAAAATACCAATATTCTAGTTGGTAAGTATAGCAGAAGTGTAATTTCTCCTCTAAAACAATGCCAAGGTGCCGACTTGCAAGAAGACAACCTGCCAAAGACATGCTTTGAAAATCAGCAGCTATACAATGATTATAAAAATATTTTAAGTGAAAACAAAAAATTCGATAAAGCTATGCAAAAATACTCTTTACGAAATTGGTAAAACACATTTAGTTTAGACTATCCCAAATATCCACATATGTCTGATAAAAAAAATGCACTTTTAGATAAAGATTTTGACTCCCTGACCGTAGCTGAGCAATATGAGTGGCTTCAAGCCAAGTATCCAGATGCTGATGTGGACTGGAAATATACCCACAATGTTCAAATTTGTGAACGGAGTAAAACCGTTATCGAGCCGCTTATATCAACCGAATGGTTTGTGAAAATGACCGCCCAAAATGGTATCCGCGACAAAGCTTTAAAAAAACTCAACACCAGCGAAGAGATAAAATTTTACCCCGAAAGATTTAAAGGCCGGGCTCAGGAATTTTTAGAAAAGCTCAATGACTGGGTCATAAGCCGAAATCTATGGTGGGGACACCGTTTTCCAGTGTTTTACTGCAATGATTGCAATCCAAACCACGAATTTTTTGAACCACATGAGTGTGTAAAAAATGAACAAAATCAATTAATTCCACCTAAAGGTGCGCTGGTCTGGCCATATTTAGAAGACCCTACCACCTGCCCATGCTGCCAGTCTAAAAACTTAACTCAGGAAGTTCGAGTTTTAGATACTTGGTTTTCTTCAGGGCTTTGGCCATTGATTATGACTGGTTTCGACTTTGAGGCCTATTTAAAAGACCAACAAGCTCTAAATTAGATTAACATGTCGAAAAAAAATTACTTAATCATTGGTGCAATCGCACTGATAACAATTTTTGCAACGCTAATCAAATTACCCGGCTCAAACCAAGTCACTGAGACTCAGAAACCAAATATCTCTATCAATCCATCTAATCAAAACCCCAGTGCAGTCACAAAGCCAAGCTCAAAACCTGACTCAATCAATCAATCAACTGGCATATCGGTGGACTTAACTGAGATAAAAAGTGATATAAATATTACACTGCTTAAAACTACTGATATCCAAAATAGCAGCCCCAAGACTCAAATTGAAGTCGCAAAATATGGTGACGTCATATGTCAACCTAAAAACTTTGATCCAAAAATTAGACAATTTGAAAAAATTTCGGACCCAAATCTCATTCCGGCTGATTTTTATGAAACTACCGACGATTTAGATTTTGGTAGATTTAGTATCAGTGAGCCCAGCTCTCTAAAGCTTCCAGAGCCATTGAAAATTACCCAGTATGACTTTAAGTGCGGTTCAATTCAAGACTCAGTCTTAGATATCCAAGCAAATGACACCAGAATATACCTGTTTCAGGATGTCAAAAAAATTCTAAGCCAAAAACAAATTTCTAAAAATGGTAAATTTTTATATTTAGATTTTTACAGCTTAGTTGATCAAAATTATATCGAAAAGAAGGTGATTGTGGATCTTATATCTCAAAAACTCATCGATTTAAACTCTTTTAACTGCAGTGACAATGCTTTTTGGGGTTCAGAAAATTTGATAGGTTTCTCAGAATCAAAAAATCCACTAAATTTTAATACAAGTGAAAGCAATGCTCAAAATGTAGATATTTGTATCTTCGATCAAAACGGTTCCTTAAAAGACTCGTTTCGATATAAAACCATTTCGCAAACCAGCTCAGGTAACTTGTACACCGATATCAAATTAGACTCAATTGATGATTATTTATCACTTTATAGCGGTAGTGTCTTGTCTAATGGCCCTCAATCCTGCATCCTAAGTGTATACAATCTCAAAACCAAAACTTTAAAAGAAGCTGTGATAGCTCAGGCAGATCAAAGTGGTACTTGCCCGACAATTAATATTTTAAAATTGCAGGATAATCGAGCGGTTCTAAATATTGAATAATTCCTTAAACAATTTTATGATTCATATTATACTTAATTTTGAGGGTGTTTTGTATAATGCAAACGATGCAAGCGGTCAAAAAGGTCTAAATTTAGAGGTAATACACGCAATTTTTGAATATCAAATTACACATGAGTGTAGTCTGGCGATCACAACCGACTCAAGCCCAGAATTTGTGAGTCAAATCCTAGGTCAATCCAAGCAAAAACTTGAGTTTGACTTTATTATAAGCCATAAAGAAGGAATCGACAAAATTCAAAAATTTTCTAACCTAGCTAAGTCTTGGAATGTAAATTTACTAGATATATACTATTTCACTGCTAATCCAGATGAAATTAAAAACCTGGACTTTTTGGACCCGTCAAAACTATTTATTTGTACTTGGAATATAGAAGCCAAGCTACCCCAAGTGCTTGAATATTTACCTCAAACACGAGTTTTAAGTATACCTAAACAGATAGTTTTAGTTTTACCCGTGATCCAACAAGAGCTTGTGGAAAACTCTAAATTTTTAAACGATCATCAAAATTGGGCTCTGAGTGATAATCGGCAAATTGTCGTAGGAGCAATTGTAATAAATACTATAGGTCAAACTCTAATTCAAAAAAGATCAAGCTCACGTCGACTTTTCCCAAATTGCTGGGATATTTCTGCGGGTGGACATTTAGAGGCTGGTGAGACTATTTTCCAAGCCCTAAAACGTGAACTGTCAGAGTAAACCGGGCTTGAGCTCGATCAAATCTTAGACCTGACACTAGTTTACGATTGGGAGACTGAGGGCATCAATTTACGCCCAAATAATAACAAGCTTCGCCGCGAATTTGATTTTATAGTTAGCTGTAAGGGTGATTTAAATAGTATTAAAATGGAAAAAGACAAAGTCAGCGAAATTCGTTGGATTGGAGTTGACGAATTGGATTTTTTAAAACAAGATCAGACAAACGACAATTTTATCTATCGCATAGTTTCAAAAGCGTTAGAACATAACCGAAATAGGCTTACTCGTGGTAAAACGATGTAATTCTACCAAGTTCATAGTTCGCTTGGCTAATTAAGCCTGTTAGTGGCGTAGCAGAGCCATGGCATATTAAATCTTTAATCAGGCTAGTTACATATGAAATATCTTATATTTGATTTTGATGGAGTTTTAGGTGACACTTTACACCAGACACACCTAATTAAGGCTAAAATGGAAGACAAAAGCTATGAAGAGGTAGTAAATGAAGTTCAGCAACATTTTGAAAACACTACGCACGCTAAAAAAGATAATCCTAGTGATCAAAAATTACTGGCGACACTAAAATGGATTCATAATTTCGGGTATCTGCTTTCGAAAACTGATTTTCCGTTATTTATTGACTTTATACATGAAATAAAAAAGCTGGAAGGCACAAAAAACGCTATAGTTTCTTCGGGTAGCAAAGTTTATATCGATAAAGTAAATTCTGTGGGAATCAATTTTACCCACATTTTAGATGTTTTTGATCATCACTCTAAAGAAGAAAAAATAAAACAGATTTGTCGCGATTGGAATATTGATTTAAAAAAATTTACTATTTTACCGATACCCAGTCTGATGTTAAAGAGCTCATAGATATAATCGATCCAAGTAAAATAATTGGCTGCACCTGGGGTTACCAAGGTTTCGAAAAGCTCTTGGAAGTCTTGCCAGAAAACCAAATTCTAAAAAAATATAGTGATATTCACAATGTTTTAAGTTAAAAATTTATAAATCTAATTAAAATTACACCTTTATGAAATATCTTATATTCGATTTTGATGGCACCATCGCTGATTCCTGGCAAGCCACTCTGAAAACCCACGCTCAAATGACTGGCAAAACTATTGAAGCGACCAGTTTAGAAATGCTAAATCACCGCTTAGTCACACCTAGATATACTAAAGATCGAGTTTACACACAAGCTGAAACAGACGAACTAATGCAATTTCGAAAAGATGAGTATGCTCTCAAAGAAAAACACGATTTAAAGCTATTTCAAGGTTTTGTAGAAGAATTACACAAACTACAAAATGTTAAAATGGCGGTTGTTTCCACAGCTTATCAACCAGCCTTAGATAAGTTTTGCACAGAATCAGGACTTAGTTTTACACATATTATTGGTTTTGGTCCAAATTTCTCAAAAGAAGTCAAAATGACAGAAATTGCCCAGGACTGGGATGTGGATTTAGATCAAATTTATTTCATCACTGATACTATCCGAGACGTGGTCGAAGCCAAAACCTTTTTGGATAATTCTAAAATAATTGGTTGCAGTTGGGGATTTCACGGACTAGAAAGGCTAAGAGAAGTTTTACCAGAAAACCAAATAATGCTAAAATTTAACCAAATACACGAGATTTTAAAGTAAAAAATTATGAATATCTTACTTGCCACTACTAACCCCGCTAAGACTGAACGGTATTCTAGCTATTTTCATAAAATTAACCCAGCTTTAAAAATTGAAACTCTTTCAACCTACGGTAAGAACCTGCCCGAACCTGTGGAAAGTGGTAAAAATGAACTAGAAAACTCACAAATTAAAGCCAACTACTACTTACATCAAACCAAATTTGATGGTTTAGTTTTTGCAGAAGATACCGGAATGACTCTTTTGGGTGTGAGTGAAGCTGATAATCCAAAAAAAGACATCAAGAAACCAGTCTTTAATCAATTTGGTAATATTGACCCCGGAAACATGGTTAAATATTATAGCGATCTAGCTCAAAAATATGGTGGTAGAATTACTCAGGAATGGGTTTACGGCTTCACATTAGCCAGCTCTAGCTTTTCAAAGTCAGCTCAAGTCAAATCAACCTCATTTTTAGTCTCAAAAATAAAAGGGCCAATAGAGACAGGATTCCCACTTGGAGCCATTTGCCTAATAGATTCAACTGGCGCAAAGTACTGGAATGAGCTAAACGAACAGGAAAAATTTGACTTTTTTGATCATAAAACTATCTTGAAAATCCAACAATTATTGACCGCCTTTCTAATTTGACTTTATATATCTATAAATTAAAATTTGACTTATAATATGATCAAAAACCAATATCAAACTGTTGCTAGGCAGACTTTTCTCGACTCTCTAGGTGGTGAAGTAGCCCAAAATGATGCTGAATTTTTCAAATCAAGCTACCCTGCTCATACTATGACATCAGCCAGTGAAATCTTTAATATCTGGATTTGCCGTATGATTATGTTAGGGTATCATTTTACCGACCGCGCACCTTTTGAAAATGTGTTTATCCACGCTGTGGCTAGAGATGAAAAGGGTCGCAAAATGAGTAAAAGTCTTGGCAATGGAATAGATCCTGTGGAAATGTTGGAAAAATACTCCGCTGACAGTGTTAGAATGGCCTTAAATAGCCTTATTGTGCCTGGTCGTGATGTGCTACTTAGTCAAAAATCAGCCGACGAACTAGTCATAAAGTGGCGCAATTTTGGCAATAAACTCTGGAATATTTCACGGTTTTTATATGACAGTGAAAATATTTCTGAATTAAGCGATAAAAATCAAACCGACTATACGATTTCGTCTGCATCAGGCTGGATCTGGGAAAAACTCCATGAGCTGGAGCGAGATATCGCACAAAATATGGCTATTTATCGTTTGGGTCAAGTCATGGATGATATTTATCACTTTGTGTGGGATGATTTAGCTGCATGGTATATTGAGTACCTCAAGACTGCACCCGATCAAATATTATTTGCTAAAAAACACGTGTTTGAACCACTTATAAAGCTCATATACCCGTTTATTCCTTTTGAAACTGAAGCTATTTGGCAAGAATTAACACAGCTTGAAGCCAGTTTAAACCCAAATAATGAACTGCTTTTAAAGCAAAAGTTTGCTCACTCAAAACCCAATTTAGATATAGTTAAAACCCAAGATTTTGAAAATATAAGAACCTTTGTGATCAAATTTAGGCAGCTTCGAGGCCTGTATAGAATCGATCCGGCTTTAAAAATAAGTATAAATTCCGAAAACCACTTGATTAGCTCCTACTCCAAATTTCTAGGCTTAATTGCACGTCTCGAGATAATTAACACCAGTAAATCAAGTTCCGAAGCCACTTTCAATCAGAAATGGTCAAACATGGAGTTTAGTTTTGACTTAAAATCAATAATTCCAGATATTGGTACAGAAATAAAACGAACCAAGGAAGACCAAATCAAAACCGAAGCTGATATTTTAAAGCTGGAAAAGTTACTTTCTAATCCAGGTTTTATAGAAAAAGCTAGTGAAGAAACTGTGGAAAAAACTAGACAAGAACTTTCTACTAAACATAAATTTAAGGCAGAATTACAAGCCAAACTCGAGTTTTTAAAATAAGTTTAATCATGGTAAAACTGCAAAATATTTAGAATATAACCCTAGATAAAATCTACCAAACTTGTTGCAGGAAGTCTGCGAAACCAATTTTAAGGTATTCTTCGCAACTTGCAATCTTGATGTAAATATTTAGATTAGCCTATAATGAGCTGGGTAAAATAAGACTGCAAAAGTAAATTGTAAAAGCCATGCTGCAAGCTATACACTACTCTTTAAACTAAAACTTCTGACAATATTACATATTTCAACAATCAAACTCCTAAAACAAGGTACTTTTACCAAGAATCCAATCTCTTTTATTTCCACTCTTTTGAAGTATTTGAACTCCCCCACCTGCAAATCCTAGCTTTGAAAGAAAGGCATACTTTTTTATTGTCTCAAGACTCAAATAGTTGCTAGTTTATTCATCTCAAACGGTGTGATTTTTGAGGTAAAAAGAAGTATAAAGGATTATTATCAGATTTCACTGTTGGGGCTTATGTGCAAATTTTTAATCTGGGGTATTGTGGAAATCTATTTTGCGCACTTAGGTCGCACAATCAAAACACACCAAAAATCCACCAAATTAATGGTGGAAAAATTGTGTAAAAGTATTAACTCAATCTTTATAACAAGATACCGCTAATTGCCGGATCATATAAAATGGTTTCTTGAACGTGTTTATAGTTTACGATTTCAGATGGTTTAAACCAAATGTTGATCTCACGAATAGCTTCTTCTTCACCGTCAGCTGGATCAGTGCTATGCATTAGATTTCTTACAGCTCTGTTGTCTTCACCGGCTTTGTCATATGAGTCAAGGGTGTAATCGCCGCGAATAGTTCCAATGTCTGAGCTAGTTGGTTCGGTACCACCTACTAGTTTCTTAACTACTTGCATAGCTTGATTACCTTCCCAAACCATCAACACTGCTGGACCCGCAGACATATAATCGAGTAAACCTCGAACGATATCGCGGCCATACTCAATAGCTGGTTGAGTAGGCAATATTCCTCTTTTATTTAGACCTTCAACCGCACGCTGACCCTTAGCTTCGCACCATTCATCTGACTTGGAATAATGAGCCGACAGTCGCTCGCGATCAGGGACAATCATTTTAAGAGCAACTAATTTTAGCCCAACTCGTTCAAAACGAGAAATTACTTCACCAATTAAATTTCTTTGGACGCCGTCTGGCTTGATCATGACAAAAGTTTGTTGTCTATGGCTTTGAGTTGCGTTAGTGTTGATTGTGGTCATATTTAAATTTTACAGAAATAATAGTAATTTGTTTAAGTATTTAGTAAAAAGTCAAATTTTGTCAATAATTTTTAAGCACTTTTATATGTTAATATTTTTTGCATCTGCCATAAAATTAGCTAGTCCGGTTGTAGTTAAGGGGTGAGTTAGAACTTGATCAAGTAGCTTGGGTGGTAATGTGACAATATCTGCACCAATTCTAGCGGCTTGGATGATGTGCTGGGTAGTCCTGATGCTGGCGGCTAAGACTTGAGTTTCAAAAGCATAGTTTGAATAAATTTCCACAATGTCAGCAACTAAATCCATTCCATTTTCGGAAATATCATCTAATCGACCCACAAAAGGGCTAACTAAAGCTGCGCCTGCTTTAGCGGCTAATAGTGCTTGAATCGGGTTAAATACTAAAGTTACATTGACTGAAATACCTTGTTCGGTTAGTTTTCTTGCAGCGATCAATCCATTGGGTGTGCATGGGACCTTTACAAAAACATTTGGAGCCCAAGATGCCATTTCAATGCCTTGTTTGAGCATATGTTCTGCATCCTCGACTGTGACCTCACTGTTTACAGGACCAGAAACTATTTTGCAGATTTCTTGAATTCGTGATTTTAAATGTGACTGAGAATTAAAAATAATAGTTGGGTTAGTGGTCACACCGTCAACAATACCCCATTGATTGAACTTATTAATTTGATCAAGATCGGCTGAGTCTAAAAAAATCTGCATAGGCTTGTATTTTACATTTAAAAAATTGAAACTAGTCTTAAAGTTAAGTTTCGTTTTAGTCAAGCAATCCAAAAAACTGGAGGTTTTTATACAAAAAGTCTAACCAATTTCAACAAAATGTTTGCAATTAAATCAATACTAAGTCGTTTAATCATAGCTACGCTCGCGGCATCTATAATTTCGGGTGTTTTATATTATTTTCGAGTAGTACCAAAGGCCACTACAAAGCCAGAAATTGCTCTAAAATCAACTCCAACAAAAACCTCAAGCAGAGATTTTAGACAGAATACAAAAATCGATAAAAAACCACGTTTTACAGCTAAAGTAAATTTAAATACAAAAGTCTCGGTGTCAAATTTTGAAATTGATAAAGGAGAGCTTGATGGAATCGTAGTGGGAAATGTAATCACTGACTCAGATAATCGAGTTGTTGGTTTGGTGGCCAAAACCCAAGCTAAAACTAGTATTGTAAACACACTTCCAAACATCAAAACAAATCTACCAGTGGTAATAGGTAGCCTAAAAAACAAGGGCTTACTCACCGGCTTATACGGCTACAGTGCCGAAGTAAACTGGTTGCAAAATGGATTGGATCTAGAGAATCAACCAATTTATACTTCAAATTTTTCTAAAAATACTCAAGCTGATTTGTTGATTGGTTTTAGTCAAAATGCTCAACTCGGCAAATCTGGTTCTTTTTATCGAGTTGATGTCGCCGACCTATCAACTGCTTGGCAAACTAATCAAGACGTTTTAGTCTGGTAATGCTAAAATTTGAAATCTTGACATTATTTAAAATTAGTTTTATGACTCTATAAGTGATTATTTGTCTCATTTTAGCTAAAATAGCTACTTAAAAATAATTCTTTAAATTTATTAGCGGGTATGGTATAATGGTAGCACACGACCTTGCCAAGGTTGAGACAGGGGTTCGATTCCCCTTACCCGCTCCAAAAATCAAATCACAAATCCTAAAAATTAAGTATTCACCTTTAGATAAATTATTACATCACTATGGCCAATACCAAATCAGCTAAAAAAGCAAATCGCTCAAGTCTACGAAAAAGACAATTTAATCTTGTAACTAAAAACAAAGTTAAAAATGCTTTAAAAACTCTTAGAAAAATACCTGCAACAGACAGTTCTTTAACATTAGTCTCACTATCAGAAGCTTACTCAGCTTTAGACAAAGCAGTTAAAACTGGACTTATTCCAAAGCAAAGAGCAGACCGAAAGAAGAGCAGACTTGCTAAATATATTGCGAAGGCTTCTCAAGCCACAACTCTTACCAAATAGTTTCAAATCATCTTGATTTGATCAGTCTATTTAGATATATGCCACTTCATCGCCAAAGAATAGCTCCTAAGAAAGTCAATAAATCGATGAGTTTAGTAAATCTAAACCACAATCGTATACCAAGCTTATTTATATCTTTGGTGGCAATATTCATAGTGGCAGGAGGTACAATATGGTTGATTAGTTCAAACTTGAGTACAAGACCAGCTCCACAAGTAGCGGCCGTAAGAGAAAAACGAGATGGATCTATAGATGTGGATCCTAGCAATGCTAAGGTCGAGGAGCAAATCAAAAGCCAAGAAACTGTTGATAACCAATCAGTTCCAGAAACTACAGAACCAATAGTAAATACAGGAAAAATAGAGCCACCAGTCGAAGCAAAACCAGTTCCAGAAACTTTAGTTCGTGTACCTGTATCAACTAAAACAGATCAAAATATAAACATTTCATCCTTAGACTGTTCGGTTACTTATTCCAAAACTGCACCTGAGGGTCTAAAACTGGTAGCTGATTCCACTTCATTTTGGACACCAAATGTGGACTGCAAAAACCCGGATCTAAAAACTATTCAGATTATTTCTGCGAAGTCCAAACCAACTTACACTGGAGTCCAGGTAGAAAGCTTGGATCAAGATACTGAGTATGCTTTATTCTATTGGCGAAACCCCGATTACACTGCTAAAATCTCTTTAGGTAATTATCTTGTGCCTCTAACGCGCTTTCTTTCAAATGGAAAACTATACTTCAATGTTAAAGATGCGGCTGATAAGCTTCAATTAAGCAATAAAGATACATATTATTTGGCTGGAAACTGCAACGGTGAAGGTACTGGAGCTTGTGTGTTGTGGGGACTACCCGCCAATGGTTCACTTGTTAGTCTTCTAACTGACAAGGGCCTCGCAAATACAGCTAACGGACAAGAAAACAACCTTCAAAAGAATCAAAGTTTACGATTTGCAAAATTACAAGATAAAAATAATCGAATCGCGCTTGTGCTTCAAAAAAGTGCTGATAAGATTCAAGTGATTTACGTGGATGCAACCAAAAATTACAGTATTGATGAGGTTCGATCATACGACAAAGACACATCAGGCTACACCAAATATTTCCGGTAACCTTGTTTAAAACTAAAATTCAAATCTAATGTTTACAATTAGCTCAAACCAAAATTATTTCCAGTTAAAATCAGAAAATTCATCACTATTTTGGTCTAATTTAATTAAATTAGAAGATATAGAGCAGCCCAATGCGGTATATTTATGTTCAGATAAAAGTACAAATTTTTACTGGTCTTCTCACAAATCTTTAATAAACAATGTGGGTCAGTACAGTCAACAATCTTTTGAAATTGACTCTTTCAACTCTGGATCTAATAAGTTAGTTTTTAAGGTCAAACATGATTCTTTAAATTTAGTCTTGATAGACAATTTAGAAAATGAAGCGCAAATCTTGGAGAAAATCGGTGAATCTGAAATTCTAATTATTAAGATCGGTGATCAAAATATTGATAAGCTGATGTCAATCTCTCAAAATTCTAATGCTAAATTGGTTATTATATTGGTAGATAAGAATCAAACTGACAAAATCAAGCAGTTGTTTACACAAAATTTGACTGAGATTGAAAATGGATATAAAATACGTTCTAAAGACATAACTGGAGAAACTACTCAGTATTTTATTTTGAATTAATATGGATTTAAATCAACTAATCACAATTTTGAATCCCTTAAAAAAAATCATCAGCCCAGAGATTTTGACGACTGACATTAAGGCCGTACTTATGGTTTCTATACCTGTTTCTATCTTGCACTATTGGTTTAGCAAACATGTCAAACATTGGATTTTAGTGGATTTGGGTGTGCATAAATGGCTTATAAAATAGTATATGGATTTACAAACTGCTCAAAAGGTAATCGGCTATGCTTTTACAAATGAAAAGTTGCTTGAACAAGCTTTCACTCACAGATCATACCTTAACGAACACGCCGTCAAAAGCACTGGCGCATTTCAACACAATGAAAGATTAGAATTTTTAGGCGACGCAGTACTAGAATTAATCGTTACTGATTTTTTATTCAATACTTATCCAGCTTTTCCTGAAGGCAAGCTTACTGCGATAAGATCAAGCTTAGTTAATTATAAAACCTTGGGAGCTATTGCCGCTGAATTAGATTACAATGCTTTTATTAATTTATCTAAAGGTGAGCGCTCTGACACAAATGAGAGATCGAGGCTACCAATTCTGGCCGACTGTTTCGAAGCAGTCTTAGGTGCAATGTTTCTCGATGGGGGTACTGAACCGTGTGTGGCATTCTTGAAACAAGTACTTTTATGGCGAAGCGAGCAAATTGTAGTAAATGAAGCTTTCCGAGATAGCAAAAGTAGACTTCAGGAATATCATCAAAGCCAGACTAAATCAACCCCTTATTATAAAGTGGTAAATGAAGAAGGCAAGGAGCATGATAAGTTATTTACCGTGGCTGTTTATGTAGGGGAGCAGGAGCTAGGTATTGGAGTTGGTAGAAGCAAGCAGGAAGCTGAACTGGATGCGGCTAAAAATTCACTCCTAAAAATTCCTAACTAGTTGACATAAGCAATTAATACTATTTTATTTAGGACTGGAAGGTAATGGAGAGGTCGCATAGTGGTCTAGTGCGCTCGCTTGGAAAGCGAGTATGTCGAAAGGTATCGGGGGTTCGAATCCCCCCTTCTCCACCATTGCAAAAATATACAGAGGTTATTACCTCTTTTTTTGATATTATACTTTAAAATATTCCCAAGTTATACACAGTTTTTACAAGATATTTAAAAAATTTACCAAAAAATAAGCTCATTTGCGACATATCCACCTACGAAACATCCCGAGCAACGTAACCCATCTGAGTCAAGCAAATTAATGCAAACTGGAATACAATCAAAACACGTGCATTTCAGTCATTTCTATAGCTTCAACTATTCCACAGTATTTGTTATTCGAGTTGAAAAGCTGTGTTAAACTTGCACACCCGCTGTAGATAAAATAAATTCAAATACCAGACTAATTCACTTTGCAAGCGAGTTTTACAAAAATATACACATTTTTTCAGGCCAATATAATCACAAAAAACCGCTTATTTAAAACCTTTCCAGCCTGTGTTACCTAAATTCAACAAGCTATAGTTTATAAGAATAAAGATATACTTATAAATAGGAAAAAGAAATTGTAAGTACGAATTAAAGTCTTAAAAATTGACTTATATAATTTTCTACAATCCCTTTACTATCTAGACCTACCAAATTAGCATTATATAAAATAATTTATAAATCAGACAGGACAATTTAAATATTCCCAGATATATACTACAGATTGATGATAACTATGGAAATTGTGTAATTAGCATAGTCAAAAGATAGGAATAATTGCAACTTTTGTCAAACAAGAATAAATATTTAGTACTTGTTCGCATAAAATTACATGATTTCTATTAAAATATTTTATATTAAAGATAAGCTCTGCACGTTTTAAAACAGGCTACTGTGGCAAAACAATTTGACATGAAATAAAAAAAAATACTAAATAGTATCACAATAGTTTGTATATTTTTATATTACTTTTAAACCATTTATGTCTGTACAAAAAAATACTAAACCAAAAATAGAAGTGCAAAATGATAAAAGTGCAGTTCTTGATGGTGTCCTTAAGCAAATCAACAATTCTTTTGGTGCAGGTACAATCATGAAAATGAATGAAATCGGCTCAGCCTCTATTGATACTATTCCAACTGGAATATTAGGATTAGATCTTGCCATCGGTGTTGGTGGTGTGCCAAGGGGTAGAATTATCGAAATTTATGGACCAGAAGCTGGTGGTAAAACAACTTTAGCGCTATCAATCATAGCACAAGCTCAAAAAAAAGGTGGAACTGCGGCCTTCATCGATGCTGAACATGCTTTAGACCCAGATCGAGCCGCACAAGTAGGTGTAAATTTAAATGACTTGTTTATTTCACAACCGGATTATGGAGAACAGGCATTAGAAATCGTTGACAGTCTTGTACGCTCAAATGCTTTTGATGTGATAGTCATCGATTCGGTTGCAGCACTAACTCCTAAATCCGAAATTGAAGGAAATATGGGTGACGCCCAAATGGCACTTCAAGCTAGACTTATGAGCCAAGCTCTTAGAAAGATCACTGGCGCAATTAGTAAATCACACTGTGTTGTAATTTTTATTAACCAAATTAGAATGAAAATAGGTGTCATGTTTGGTAACCCAGAAACCACTACCGGTGGAAATGCACTCAAGTTTTTTTCTTCACTTAGGCTCGATATTAGAAAAATTGGTCAACTCAAAGAAGGTACTGAAATTATTGGTACACGACACAAAATTAAAGTTGCTAAAAATAAAGTCGCCCCACCTTTTAGAGAGTGTGAATTTGATTTGATTTTTAATGAACCTGGAGTAATTAGTCGAGCTAATGAAATCTTAGAGGTTGGGCAGGTGCTTAAATTTATTGATAGAACAGGTAATACTTACACCTACATCAACAATAAAAATGAATCCATAAAACTTGGTGTTGGTAACAAACAAGCTAGAGCCTTCTTATATGAAAATCTAAATATTTGTGACGAGATCGAGCTCAAAATTCGACTTAAAATCAAAGAGGCTAAAGCCCCAATCCCAAGAGCTTTAAATCTTAGCGAGGCAGATGATAATGACCAAGAAGATGATGAAATCGATAATAACCTAGAATCGGTAGATGGTGTAAGCAATCCAAATGAATAACTTAATTACTTTCGCAAAACCATAGAAAGCGATAAGCAATTACTATGGATAGGGGCAATTTTAGAGTCTTTCGAGCTTGCTAAACCTTATTCACAGTAAATTTGTTTAATATATCGAAGTACTTAAATGGCAGTACACCGTACAAGCACAATTAAAATTTATTCACAAAATGATAACAATTTATTATGTCTATTTCAAAATTAATAACCACTTTACTGGTTAGTTTAACATGCTTTAACATTATTTTTTCAAACATAGTCGCTTTCTCTCAATCAATGCTACCAGTAGGTAGCTTTTTTGTTAGCGAAATAAACTGGGATGGATCCTGGCAAAGAGACCAAATTACCAACGCAATTAAAAGTAATTCAGAAGATGAATGGATTGAGCTTTACAATCCCACCAATGCACTAGTGAATATAGCAAACTATAAAATTAAAGGTTTTAGTAGTCTCAACAAAGATTTAAATTATGCTGATCCGCTAAAATGCAACATAAACCCAAATTCATACTTGATAGTGTCCAGGCTTGCCACAAGTCCTACAATTACATCAAGTGATGTATGCCTGGCTACAAACATGAGTATCAGCAATACCGTAATCAACTATTCTATCACGGATAAAAACGATTTGATGATCGATAATTTCAACATTGGTGACCCTTCAAAGATCACAAATAGTAAAAATACTACTCAAAAATTTTCAATTTATCGAGAAGCCGCAACTTGGACTGAGTCCAGCAAAACTATAAATATTACTCAAAATATAGACTCTAGTTTAGGGTACACACATTTTGGCAGCCCTTACGGTGAAAATTTAATTGTAGAAACCAGTATCCCAAAAAGCTACATGACCAAAATCTTACCTTATAAATTAGATTTTACCACTAACTTGAAACAAAGTGGAGATCGATGGGCTTTAAATCAAAAAGAAGTCACAGTTTTTGAACTTGAATGCAAGCCTCAAAACCAACATCATCAGATGACTTTAACAATTTTTGAGGTTTATTGCATTCGCTTGACTTACGCTTTACAGTCGCAAGGACAAAGCTTGTTTGGCTTCACTGATTATAGTTTTGAACTAAAGCCTGAGAGTGAGCCAATAAAAACATCCACACCTAGCACAACAACAAATATAGTGGCTCAACTAACAGAGTTAGATTTAAATCAGGATCAATTTGAAATATATAACCCAACTACAAGTGAAATAAATCTAAGTGATGTCTTTTTGCAAGATACCCTGGGTGCAGTAAAAAAATCTAAAATGACGGGCTGGGTGATTAAGCCCCAGAGTTATGCTGTATTTAACACCAAATTAATTGGTATAACTTTAAACAATAACGGTGATAATCTTATAATTTCAGATCAATTCAATACTCAAATTAGCTCCTCAAACATCACAACCAATGGTAAAAACCAAGCCAAAAATTCAAGTTGGCAATATTTTAAAGATACTAATTCTTGGGAAGAAAACCTTTCAACGCTCGGTCGCGAAAATCAAAGAGCTGCAACTCTGGATCAGATAAGCGAAAATGACACAGATCAAACAGAGGATGCTACATTAGCGAAAAAACCTGCAGCTGAGATTTTAAAAAGTGAAAATCTGGATTATTTTCGAAACAAGCTTAAAATATCTGAGATTTATCCAGAGGGCTTAGAGTATGTTGAGCTTTATAATGACGGTGATCATAGTCTAGAGCTCGGAGGTCTAAAAATCAAGGACATGCAAGGTAAAATCAGTACACTAAGTCTACCAGCCAACACTAAAATTGATAGTAAAAGCTATTTGAAAATAGATCTCAAAGGTAAAATTAGTCTAAATAATGGTGGTGATGGTATAGTTTTATTAACTAGCCAAGACGACGAGATAGGCAGAGTTGTGTATCAAAAATCCCAGGGAATTGATAAAAGTTACCAACTACAATTACCAGATGAAGATTGGTTTTGGTCAAAAACTACTCCCGGAACAGCCAATTTAAACACTGAAAACTCTGATAAGAGCGAGATTGATCTTGAATCGGATGAAGAAAATACAAATAAATCAACGGAAGACCCGGTCCAAAATTGTATAGAAATAAGTGCTTATATCCAAACAAGTAAGAATATTTTCTATTCAAACTTAGGCAAAATCTCAATTCCCAATACCCCCGCTGTCAAGCTACCCGCAAAAGTGCTAGCTTGTGATCTTAAAACAAATAATAATAGTAACTCTGCAAAATTTAAAAAATGGTTAGAACCTTTGGGGTACGATAATCGGGAGATACTTGATGATAGAAACAATCCTAAAAATTTACAATTTGTGCAATTTAAATTAGCTTGTAAGGGTAAAAAAACTGTCGATATTGTTAGGTCAGATATTTCTTTTAAAGCCGCTCTTGGCTCGGTCAAGCCTGGTTGCGTCGATGGGTTTGTATCAGGCCTTGGATTTGTGGAAAAAACCACCAAGAACTATAATCTTTTTTATCTGGTTTCGAGCAAAATAAGCTTTGACACCGCTAAAGATTTGGTTCGAACAGGTGGACAGGAACCCAGACCAGAAATATTTAAATTGTTTGAAATCCTCCATAAGTGCTGGCGTATTTTAACTCTGCAACATACAACTGATTGACATTTATTATAAAAAAGCTTAGTTTTTAAAATAACTTACAGTCAAAAAAACTCTAAGATAAAATAGGCTTTTAATTATAATTTAAGATTTAAAATATGCCACGCACACAAACTTCTAAAGCTCCAAATAGTTTAAAAATCATAACTTCATCTTCAAAACCAACTTTAAATAATAAGTCGAACTCACTCAAAGACAAGGTAAATAGGAGGCTAATTTTAAATATTAGTGTATTCTTGTTACGTCAAGACAAAATGAAGCGCACTTATTGGACGATCGCCACTTGTGCCTATAAAATACGTGAAAATGAACTCTCAATTGGTGTGACTACGGTCGATGGGAAGATGGGTACCACACTAAAAAATATGCGCTCGCACGCATTGGAACTAAGTCACTTCATGAAAGACCAAGGTCTAACTCCAAAAGTTCCTAGAATTGCTTTTTATGTCCACAAACACGATGAAGAATCATATTTGGATAAATTAAATAATCTGATTGACTCGGTTAAACTCGATTTAAACTTAAATACTGAAAGCTAATAATCTAAACTTACTTATAGTTGTAGCTTCAGGGTGATTTCAATCTAGGGTTGATAATATTCCTAACAACACTTAGAAAAGAGTTATAAAAGTGAAGTCTTGGACTTAAGGTGGAAAATATGCTGGAGTTAAATTAATAGCATATTTAGTACGTGTCCAATATTCCATCGATAAAGAATCTATCTTTATAAGCCTATAAATCAAGTAGGTTCAAAATTTGATATATTTCACCTTAACCAAGCAAATATCTCGACTCCTTGACAAGATCCAATTAAAATTATAGCTTTAAGTAGCTTGACTATCGATCCAACTTTTAGATCGAAAATAAAAGTGTTTTACACATCGGGAGATAGAGCAATGGCAGCTCGCCTGGCTCATAACCAGGAGGTTAGTGGTTCGAGTCCACTTCTCCCCACCAAAATAATGGTCCAGTAGCTCAGCTGGTTAGAGCGCCGCCCTGTCACGGCGGAGGTCACGGGTTCGAATCCCGCCTGGACCGCCACAATCATATTTTACGATCCTTTCATAGGATTGTTTTTTTGTATAAAATTTTGATTATCAGGACCAAATACTTAATTAAAACCAAATTTAATATATTAGCTCGAGTGGCAAACTCAAACTTACAACTCGCGTATTCAAATAGGGAAAGCCTGAACTTTAAGTTTGTAAAAATCTGAATTTTAGATCTATTCATAACTGAAACTATGCAAATTAAATAATATGGCGGAGCATAAAATGACAAAATAAACATTTCAAAATTCTGCTTCGACACCCAATTTAAAGCTATTTTGCCAGAGCCAGACAAGCTATTTTACACTCTGGAACACCTGGATCGTTCCGCCGCAACGAAACTTATTTACATAAATAAAGAATTTAAATGACAAAATAATTTTTATTATCGAAGCGAAATTGGGGCAACGCAAACCTAAAATCCCTAAGCTTTCTAAGTCACTTTCTATAATTTTAAATACAATTATTCTAGAAAGGAGGCCTCAGCTTGGTTGATTGAGTTTTGATCGACAGAGTCTTTGTATGTTAAGCAGACTAGAGAAAAGGTTTGATTCTGCCTGAGCAAATCAAGAGTTGATCGGCTGCGAATTTAAAAATCTATAAAATTTAGTCCATTAGTTTGGGTTAGGAGGCGTGGATGATTGAAGCGGTGTTTCGATTTTTAGGCACTCGATATGGCTATACGGGTTCTGATTTGAAGTTATAAATTGACAAAAGTGCAAACTAAGGATTGCCTAGTGTATTCTTTAAATTTTTTATGTCTAAACCAAATTTTACCAAAGAACACTATAGTGATATTTCTTTTACTGAAAGTGAAATTAGTCAGCTTAGTTCCAAATTTTTAAACTTTTCCCAGATCTGGAATCTAACTATTAGTTTGATTAAAAATAATTTTAGACGGGGTTTCTTAGTTCCTATTTTGTGGCAATTGGCTACTCTTGCGATTGGTTTTTTGATGTTCTGTACGATTTCATTTGGGCAGATATCAAATTATGAGCCTCAAAATTCTTTAGCGATGGATTCTTTAGCTCAACAATATCAATTTTTGTTCCAGGTTGTCCCGCAAGGCGTTTTAATATTTTTAATTTCTTCTATTCTTGTAAGTTTAATCACTATTCGTCAAAATTATATTTTAAACCACAAATCAATTTCTGGAATTTGGCAGATTAATCGAGGTTTTTATATCGAATTTTTAAAGCTAATCGGAATTAGTATTTTATTTGGTCTAGCTATTGGAATAATTGGCGCCACAGTCGAGGGTTTGCTCTACTCTCTTGATACCGAAGGAAACATCTCAAGCATAGTCGTAAATATCTTGCAAATTGTACTGTTTGGATATTTTGGTCTCTACAGCCATCTGATTATGCTTGAAAATCAAGATATACTTGATTCTTTACAGATATCTTTAAACTTGATGAAGCCAATTTTTTGGAAAAATATTTTACGTTGGCTAATTTTTAATCTAATTAATGGGCTAATTAGTATTGTCGTATATTTCGCGATCATCCGCCCAAGCCTTACAAATTTGGATCCTTTATTTAGTCCAACATATTTGATGGTCTTATTGATTGTATTCTTGGTGGTTGTAGCTATAGTAGTAGCCTTAAGCGTACTTCAAACTGCATTTACTTACACTTCTTTTATAAATATCCGACTATCTAGTGCCAAGCATGAATTAATGACCATGACTGAGAACCAAAAAGATGCAATGCTCAAAGAAATGCCGACCCTAGAAGAGGAAACACCGCCTGTAATCAAAGCCTTTTAAAGAGTTCAAAACTCGTGTTTGAGTTGTAAATATGAGAAAAACTTTGGATTTCTAGTCAAATCACGGCGTGTTTTTAGTTCTTTAAAAAAGTTTATAGAATTTTAATTTACAAGTCTTTATAGAGTCGATTAAATCATGGTTTATTGAAAATAAGAATAGATTGAAGTTTATGTTTGATTTTTTATGGCCTGGAGTCATTGGTGTTAGCATTTTTACCGTAATTACGGTATTTATATGGTCAAAAATTCGGTTTTCTTGGTTGGATAAAATTGCGTTTGCTATAGTTTTGAGCCTACCATTTGAACGAGTGCCTAGCTTAGCAGTCGGCGGAGTGAATATTCGAGTGTCACAAATCTTGGTTTTAGTTGGGTTTTATTGTATGGCGATTTTGCTTTTAAAGTCAGATAGTCAGCTTATAAAGCTCAAAATCAACAATTTTTTTTACTGGTTGACGGCATTTTGGGTCGCACTTTTACCATCACTTTTTTTCGCCATAAACGGCTCGCGACAAATTCAGGTTTTAATAGCTACAGCCTTGGTTTTTGGTGCTACTTTTTTAATAGTAAATTTCTTAGAAGATGTTATTTTAGCCGCCAAGTGGCTAATCGTAGTTATGACCAGCGTCGGTATTTTTGGTATCTTTCAGTTTGTGGCTGATTTTGTGGGTGTGCCATATAGCATCACTTTGCTACGAGAACAGTATACCAAACGAGTATTCGGGTTTGCTCGAGTTCATGCTACCGCCTTGGAGCCACTTTATTGGGGTGGAATGTTGCTTTTCCCGGTGATTTTCTTGCTGCTTTATTTTGTATTCAAAAAACAAGCTCAAGAGGTAGATCCAAGCTCGACAAAAACTTCTATTATGGCGGAGAGCCAATCGTCCGAAGCCTATTTCACACCTCTGCCCGAGGGAAATTTTACAACCAAAGCGGATCAATCCATAAGAAATATCTCGCAATTTGCACCGCAGAAGTTTATAAATACTTTTTATAGCTCAAAATGGCTGCTATTAGGTGCAATTAGCTTGTTAGTCTTAAATTTAATTTTGACTTTATCGCGAGGGGCGTATTTAGCCTTTGGTTTTGGCTTGGTGGTGGCGACAGTTTTTGCCTGCAGATTTATTTCGTGGAAAGTGGTCCGAACTTGGTTTTTACCATACTTTGTGATAATTTTTTCATGTCTAGCTGTATTTTTAGTGCTTTCAGATTCTCTAAATCTACTATATACGGCCGTCGATCATATTTTAAATGTTTTTACCGACAAACAAACTTCCACAGTGGAGCGATTGAACTTTTTAAATGACGCTTTGAGTCTTTTGTACCAAAATATAATTTCAGGTATAGGTTCAGGCAACTATGGGCCTCGAGTCCAAAACAACATCGCTCAAGGTGATGGAGGCTGGCTGATAGTCAATAACGTCTATTTGGAAATTTGGTTAGAGCAAGGCTTGTTGGCTTTTGGTATTTTTGTGGCCATGCTAGGCTATTATTTGAGTGCAAGTTTGAGGCAAATTTTATTGAAGATTAAGCAGTCTTTGGCTACAATTAAAACTCAAAATAATGAAGAATTAGTCTTTCAAATTAGCATTTTAGCTGGCATTTGTGCTTATCTAGCACAGTGGTTGACGTTTTCACCGATATTTATTATGCCATTTTTCATACTGTTTGGGCTCTTGATCAAGAGTTTGGAACTGTAAACTAAGACTGGCTCTAGAATTTGCTTCGAGCATCAAAGTAGTCGGGCATTTCTATAATAAAATACTTTTATCAAAAACCTAGTTTTGCAATTTCGACTCCGCTCTAGCATCTGGATTCTTATCTAAGGGAAATGGTAGGATAAATAAGTTTAATACTTAGTTTTGTTGCTAGGATTTAAGTGTATTGCAATCTGGGCTTTGAGTAAATTTATCTTCTAAAATTGTACTGATAGATCTTTTTTTGGAAGCCTTGTTCTGTAATTTCGATAATATTTTGAGTGTCGGTAACTGAAATTTTGAAGTCTAAAGTGACGACTTGAGTATTTTCAAATTTACCTTTTTGATAAGCCAAGTTCATCAAGTCAGGCAGTAAATAGCAATAAATTAAGGTATTTTGTCCATTTATTTTAGAGTTCAAATCATAGCTTAGAAAATCGCCCCAGACAATTTCGACTCTAGATTTTATAAGTTTTGCTCGAGCTTTAGCTAAAAGATAGATCGCAAAATTATATTCAATAGCAATTACTTTCAAATCTGGAAACTTTTTAGCTATGTGAATCGAGACTCCTGCAAATCCACAACCAGGCTCACAGAAAAAGGTTATGTCAGAATTTGCCGCCAAGCAGTGTTCAAGATGCTCTAAAACTTTTTTATTTATAGTCGGTACAAAAGGCGGGTGAAATAGTGTCAGCCAAAAAGTGTACATCGTCGCAACCCAAACTAGAAACAGAAATGAGTAAACTAGTAATTGTAAAAAAGTTACTAAAAACATATTTTTTTGACAAGATTAAAACTAAGGTTAATGATTACTCCCGTAGTAAAACACTTTAATATTAAATTGTAAATAAATTCAAAATGGCTAATACCGCAACCAAATCACCAACCATGAAGAAAACCAGCATGGTTAATAATGTCCTAGATAGCTTAATGGGTCAAAATCGAGAGATTTCTCGCTATACAGGTTTAGTCGCCAAAGTCAATGGTTTTGAGTCTGAGATTCAGGCCTTGTCCGACTCTGAACTAAAAGCTAAGACAGCTTATTTTAGAGCTAAATTTGATGGTGTCACAGATAAAACCAAACAACAAAAAATAGTTACTGAAATTTTAGCCGAGGCTTTTGCGGTAGTTCGAGAAGCTTCTATTCGAATCACGGGTAAACGACATTTTGATGTTCAGCTAATCGGTGGAATGGTTTTAAATGAAGGTCGTATCGCCGAAATGAAAACTGGTGAAGGTAAAACTTTGGTCGGTACATTGCCAGCATATCTAAACTCACTAATTCCAAATGGTCAGGTTCATGTAGTTACAGTAAATGACTTCCTAGCCCGAATTGGTGCCAGCGAAATGGGTCAAATTTTTGATTTTTTAGGCTTAACAGTTGGTGTAATTCAAAATCAAGCTAGTTTTAATTTTCAGCTCGGTGCCAGCAGTGATAGCCTCAGCGAAACTCGCCGTAACGTAGGCATGATAGAAACTGGTGAAGGTGGTGTAGATGAAGATAATCACACAGTTTTAGATGTGCAGCATTTAGTGCCGTGTTCTCGTCAGCGAGCTTATAGTTTTAAAAATGATGGTGGTTTTTACAAACCCGTAGATATTGTATACGGTACCAATTCTGAGTTTGGATTTGATTATTTGCGTGATAATATGGCTCAAACCCCAGACGATTTGGTGCAAAAATGGGGATTGTCTATGGCTATAATTGATGAGGTCGACTCAATTTTAATTGATGAAGCTAGGACACCATTGATTATTTCGGCTCAAGATAGTGATAGCTCTAATCTTTATAAAAGTTTTGCTGACATTGTCTCTAGGTTAAACCCGGAAGTTGACTTTACCGTAGATGAAAAACGCAAACTAACTACTTTAACTGAATTTGGCGTGGAGAAAGTCGAGCGATACTTAGATATCCCAAACCTATATCATAGTGCCCAGAATGTAGCCTTGATTCATCATCTGGAACAGGCTTTAAAAGCTAAAGGTAACTTTACTCGTGAGAAAGATTATGTGGTTAAAGATGGTGAAATTGTAATTGTAGATGAGTTTACTGGTCGATTGATGTTTGGGCGCCGCTACAATCAAGGCTTACATCAAGCCATCGAAGCCAAAGAAAGCCTCCAAATCCAAGCTGAAAGTAAAACCACTGCCACTATTACTTTCCAGAATTACTTTAGAATTTATGATAAGTTGAGTGGAATGACTGGAACTGCATCGACTGAAGCTGAAGAATTTTATAAAATTTACAAGCTTGAAACTGTCGAAATACCGACTAATCGTAACGTTGTTCGAAAAGACATGGGTGATAAAATTTTCGTAACCATGGAAGGTAAGTTTAAAGCCATTGCCCGAGATGTTAAAACGCTGCAGGAAAAAGGCCAACCAGTTTTAATTGGTACAACTTCGATTGAAAATAACCTTTATTTGGCTAAATATTTAGAGCAAGAAGGAGTCAAATTTCAGATCTTAAACGCTAAAAATCACGAACAAGAAGCTAGGATTATTGCGGATGCTGGTAAGGTTGGCGCTGTCACTCTGGCCACAAATATCGCTGGTCGAGGTATAGATATCAAACTTGGTGGAAACCCGCCAGAAGAAGAATCTAAAATTGCTGATTGGAAAGATCATCATGAAAAAGTCAAAGAACTAGGTGGTTTATTTGTGCTCGGTACTGAGCGTCACGAAAGTCGCCGTATCGACAATCAGCTTCGTGGTAGATCTGGTCGTCAAGGAGATCCAGGAGCTACTCAGTTTTATATTTCACTTGAAGATCACATTATTCGTATTTTTGGTGGCGACAGACTTTCCAAAATGCGTGTCATGGCTCAAGTTCTCGAAGATCAACCATTTGAAAATAAGCATTTAAATTTTGCTATTGAGCAATCTCAAAAGAAAGTTGAGGGCCAGAACTTTGATTACAGAAAACACGTCTTAGAATATGACGATGTCATGAACAAACAGCGTACAGTTATTTACACTAGACGTAGTAAGGTGCTAACAGGTGAAGGATTTGACGCTGATAAATCACTCACTGCCTATCTTTATCAAGAAATTTTAAATATCTTAACACAGTCAATTTCCAAAAAGAAACTGAAATCTAAAAAGCTTCAAGAACAAGACGTTGAAGATGCCTCAAATGAGTTAAAGCGCATCTTAGATTCTAGTGATTTTGATGCCGCAGCCATTGTTGCAGCTCTTAAAAAGCATAATTTTAGACCTGAAAATACAGCTCAGTATTTTACTGACGAGTTAATGAAACTATTGCAACTAAACTGGGAACCCTACGATGCTGATATTAAGAGCGGCATGGCAAGATTTGTAATTTTAACAGCTATAGATCAGCTTTGGACCGAGCATCTAGTAACTATTGATCATCTTCGTGATTCAGTTCGTTTTAGATCTTTCAATCAAAAAGATCCTTTAATTGAGTTCAAACAAGACGCTATGCAGATTTTCCTATCTATGATGGATGAAATCAGCCGCGAAGTCTCCAGAACTATTTTCAAGGTTCGACCTGAGCTAGTTCCATCGCAGATCGTCCACCCAACCGTGAAAATTGGTGGCTAGTGCGTCTTTTACAAAAACAACTTTAAGCAATAATTTCCGGTATTAGATCCGGATTTTATTATGGCGAAGTGTAATACAATACGCTGAAGTTCTACATCACAACCTTATTACATTAATAAGTATACTGAAGTGAAATATGTTGTCTCACCTAGAATACCTCTCACTGTTTGGATGTGAGAAAAGCCATTTTAGTACAGTTTAATGAGCCTCCACTTTTGCCACCGAATTAATTAGTTCATTTAATAAATTCAACCATTTCGCCAGGATACTAAAATCCTGTTGTCACCAGAAAGCATATTTTGACAGCCTTTTTGCGTAAATTTGCCTATAATCTTTGACAAAAATATAAAATTATAACTATTTTGACCTATCAGCTTATTTATATTACAATATCTTTGTAACACAATTTCTATATGACTAAAAAACTAAAGAAAACCCCACCAAATAGCTATAGCACACCTCTGGCTGCATATATTGGGTTGGTGCAAATGGCTCTAACGAAGAGAGAAATTACATCCGAACAAGCTGATTTTTTAATTGCACTCTATACTAAAAACCAGCTAAATCAAAAGATTCAACTTAAATTAAATCAATACTTTAGCACTTCAACAACTAATTTAAATAATTTTTTGAGCTATGGGCGAAAACCAGCTTATTGATTTGTCAGAAGATAAGTCAAAATCATCTCAAAACAGTAATAGCTTTAATGTTTTGGTATCTCAAGCTATGGGTTCTTTGGATGCGTATAAACCAACTAAGGAACAGGTAGATAAAATGCTCAGCTTGGAGGAGAAATCGATGGATTATACACTTAAAGACAGAAGCCGAGCCTTTGAGCAGTTAAAATTTGAGTCACGTAACGAAATGATTTATTTTTTTAGTGCTGTACTTTTGATTCTAGGTATAATGGTTTTTCAGCCAAATTACACTTCGCAGGCGATTTCACTTCTATTTGGCGGCTTGGGTGGCTACGGCTTTGCTAGTCAAAAGCAAAATAAAAGTAATGGTGATGAATAAACTTAAGCTATTTTTTGCTATTATCTGAGTTTAATCTGACTTAATTAATTCTAAAAATTCTTTAGAGGTAACCGCTCGACTCACATAATAGCCCTGAATTTGATCACAGTTGATACTTTCTAAGAAATCTAATTGAGCTTTATTTTCAACACCTTCGGCCGTTACTTTGAGGTTTAAGCTATGAGCTAAGTCGACTATAGATTTGGTTATAGCCTGGCTTTGATGTGATTTAGCTACATCGATTACAAAACCTCGATCAATTTTTAAAATATCTACAGGGAGGTTTTTTAGGTAGACTAAAGAAGAGTATCCTGTACCAAAATCATCAATACAAAGCTGAACACCTAATTTTCTCAAACGATTTAAAATATCTATAGTTTGCTGACTGTCATCGATTAGCGAGTTTTCAGTTAGTTCAAATTTCAAATGACGCGGCTCGACCCCGTATTTTAGCAAAGCTCGTTTAATCCAAAATAAAAGCCGCTCTTGCTTGAGTTGTTTTAAAGATAAATTTACGGCAATTTCAAACTCAGTATAACCTTGTTTTTGCCATATTCCGAGCTGTTTGCAAGCCGTATCCAAAACCCATTTATCGATTTCTACCACTAAAATCGTCTCTTCGGCAATTGGTATAAAATCTTTTGGCGCTAACAACCCTCTGGTGGGATGATTCCAGCGAATTAGAGCCTCACAAGAAGTGATTTTATTTTGTTTCAAATCCCAAACTGGTTGATAATAAAGCTCTAACTGGTTCTTTTTAAGGGCCTGAATCAGCTCCACTTCAGTTTTATGGGTTTTGATAGCCAAAGTGTGCATCTCTTGACTGAAGATAGTGTAGCTGTTTTTTCCTTTAAATTTGGCTCGATACATGGCCGTATCAGCGTCTCTTAAAATATCCTCAGCTTCAATATAGTTTTTATTGGCAAACGCAATACCTACACTGCTGGTGATAGAAAGATTTAAAGCATCAAGTAAAAAGGGTTGAGAAACTTGTTTTTGAATATTCTCAGCAATTTTGACGACTTCTTTGGCAGTCTTCACATTTTTAACTAAAATAATAAACTCATCACCGCCTAGTCTGGCTACGATATCCTCAGTTTTAATAATGTACCTAAGTCGTCTTGAGACTGCCACCAGCAATTTATCACCGATGCCGTGCCCGAGACTGTCATTAATCGATTTAAACCGATCTAAATCCATAAAAAACACTGCAAAAGAGTATTCTGGGTTGGCAATTTTTTCTTCTAAGCATTTGTTTAATTCATCTAGAAAATATCTGCGGTTTGGTAAATCAGTCAAGGTGTCATAAAAAGCATCTCGAGTTAGTTTTTGATCTAGCAGTTTCCGCTCAGTTATATCGAGAGTCGAAAGGCAAATGCCTATGATTGAGCCATCCTTGTAAACTGGTAAATAGGTCATCTCAAGCCAAATAGACTGAGTTGGGCTAATTACCATACTGTATTCTTTGGTGACTGATTGACCTGATAAAGCGAGCTCAAAATGCTCAATTAAGATTTGCTTATCTTGTGGGTAAATATATTGAAAAATGTCGCTCCCCTTGATTATATCTATTTTAAATAAAGCTTGGGCATACTGATTGGCTTTATTATTGAAAGCTTGGACGCGATATTCTCTATCTAACAAGATAAAACTTTGAATAGAGCTATTGAAAATAGCTTGTAAATTTGCTTCAGATTCTTTAATTTTTTCTTCGACCAGTCTACGACCAGTGACATCTAAAGAAGACCCAATATACCCAATAAATTCACCTTTTTTGGTAAAACGTGGTGCTCCTCGATTGTATATCCAGTGATATTGACCATCATGCTTCATCAATCTAAACTCTATCACCTGCCTTGAGCTTACTGAAGTGTTGTTGATATAGGTTTCGACTACTTTGTCTCTGTCATCTGGGTGAATGAAGTTGATCCAACCATAATGCAGCATATCCTCGACTGGTTTACCAATAAAATCAATCCAAGTTTGATTGAAAAAAGTTGCCCCTTTGAGCTTGTCAGTCTGCCAAATCATGACTGGAGCATTGTCGGCCATGAGTCTAAAGCGGCTCTCACTCTCCTGCAAAGCCTGCAAAGCCAGCCGCTCTTCGGTGACGTCATAAACCATGGCTAAAGCTAGTTTGTGATCATTAAGAGTTGTATTCAATGGAGTTATGCTAAATTCCCAGATCCTAATTTGTCCAGTTTTAGTAAAAATTTTCAATTCCCTTTTAAAATCTTCTTGTTTTGAGTTAAACCAGGCTTCAACATAGCCCCGAAGCTGATCTACAGAATCGAGCTGGAAAATCTCCACCCAAGTTTTAAGATCGTTTAATTCTGCAATGGAGTAGCCAGTATAATTTGTCCAAGAATTATTTATCTGCACTATTTCCGCCTTTGAATTTAAGATCACAGTTGGAAATGGTGCTTTCAAAAACCCCGACATAATAGCCTCACGATTCTTAGAATAGGCTATCCCAGCTCTTTTGTGGCTATCGATATCTATTAGCCTGATATAGGCAGCCACTTGATGATTTTGTTTATCGTAAACAGGGTGACAGTGCAAATCAATCCACCTTTCTTCACCACGTTTTGTAATTATTTTAAATTCAAAATTATCAAAAGCCTTACTTTCAAAAACCTGACCCCAACGAAAAACAATTTCATCTTTAAATGATGGTTCGACAAAACTCCAAAAATCATCGCAGTTTTCATGTGGTTTATAGCCTGTGATTCTCTCAAAAGAAGGGTTGAAATAAGTAATTTTTTTCTGCATGTCAAAGCATATAATGGCCGAATACATGCTATCAGCGATGGTTCTAAAATAATCATCTTCTAAGTTCGGGGTTTTATTTCTGGGCACAGGGAAATTTCAATTGTACAATTATCTAAACTTAAGATATTTTTTTTAAAAAGACAAATACACTTCAAATGATTGTTGCCATTGACTACCAATGAAAAGCATTTTATGCTTAAACTAATTATGTCCGAGACAAAACCATTGACTGCCCTAATTTTTGATTCATTATATGATAAACACCGCGGTGTAATCATTTACATTCGGCTTTTTGCGGGTGAGATCAAAAAAAACCAAACCATCTTCTTTTTAAACAATGGTTCTAAGGCCATAGTTAATGAGGTCGGAGTCTTTGTACCAGAGATGCGAGAAACTGAAACACTTTCTAGTGGCGAAGTCGGCTACATCGTAACTGGCCTCAAAAATCTAGAACAAGCTCGAGTGGGCGACACCATTAGCACGGTCAACGATCCTAGTTTGGCTTTACCAGGTTATAAAGAAGTTGTACCAATGGTTTTTGCTAGTCTTTACCCAGTTTCAGCCGAAGATTATCCACTTTTACAAGACTCGATCGCCAAATTAAAAGCCAATGACGCCAGTCTAACTTATCAACCTGAACATATTCCAGCTTTAGGTTTTGGTTATCGTTGTGGTTTTTTGGGACTTTTACATATGGATATAGTCAAAGAACGACTTTGGCGAGAATTTAATTTAAATCTGATTTTAACCAGTCCATCAGTAGAGTATCAGATCCTAAACTTAAAAAATGAGCTAGAGTCAGTCAAATCACCAAGTGAGCTACCAGACTCAAACTATTTTACACAAATTTTAGAGCCTTGGGCTAAGGTCGAGATTTTTACTCCAGAAGAAAATGTGGGTGATATAATTGGTATGTTAAATGATCGTCGTGGTAGTTTTAAAAATTTGACTTATGTTTCTGGTGGTCGTAGTCAAATCAGTGGTGAAATTCCGATGGCAAATATGATTGTAGATTTTTATGATGATCTCAAATCTATTACTAAAGGCTACGCAACACTATCATATGAGCAAATCGGCTATCGAGTCGGCGATCTAATCAAACTAAATATTTTGATCGCGACTGAGCCCGTTGCTCCACTGGCTCAAATAATACATAGATTAGATGCTGAGCGAACTGGTAAAGATATCTGTAGTCGACTCAAAGAATTGATTCCGAGGCAACAGTTTGAAATAGCTATTCAGGCGGCTGTGGGTGCGAAATTTGTAGCTCGAGAAACCATCAAGCCATTTCGAAAAGATGTGACTGGGCATCTATACGGGGGAGATGTGACTCGTAAAATGAAGCTTTTAAATAAACAAAAAGAAGGTAAAAAACGCATGAAAATGATCGGTCGAGTAGAAGTTCCCCAAGAGGCTTTTTTGTCGGTGCTAAAGCGCAATATCAGCAAGGGTGAATAGACTTTAAACTTAATGCTGCTGGCTTACTAATTAAATTTGACCTGCGAATACAGATCGTACATTTACCCCAACTCAGCAAACTAGACATTTTAATAATTGCAAAGAGATAATCTATTTTAAGCCTAATTAAAATTCCATGCCATCAATCCTACGCTCTTACTCGCACTTTAGTCTTTTATCAGCTTTGCCAAAAGTTAAAAATTTAGTAAACAAACTAAAGGAATTAGGTTACACTGCTGCCGCTCTAACTGATGAGGATAGTAGTTCTGGATTTGTGGAATTTTATTCCGCCTGTAAAGAGAAAGATCTCAAACATATTTTTGCAACACAGCTACGGCTTCCAAATCTAAGCCCAGATAAAACCGACTCGGGTTTCAAAGGTAATTCAAACTACACCAAAATCACTCTTTTGGCTAGAGACGAAGTCGGCCGCGTTCAACTTAATGAAATTATATCTAAAGCTAGGCTTGAATTTGATCAACCAAAGCCATATATCCCAGTTAAATTATTAGCGGATTACTTTAAAGGAGTAAATTCTATCAGTCAAAAACTTGCAAAAACTGTGGAAAACACTAAAAAACTGGATGTTCAAAACACGAGTTTACTTGATTTAGATAACTCAAATCTTGTAAATCCAGTCTCGCATCTAATTTTGGGTATCTGTGGAAATGATAGTGAGATTTCGGGTCTGATCAAAAAAGGTAATCTGGTTTCTTTAAAAAAGACTTTGCAAAACTATGCCAATAATTTTGGGCTTGAGAATATATTTTGTGAGCTACTCTATCCGACTGATGCAATACCTGCCAGCGACACCAAAGCAAGCAATCAAGCACTGATAAAAGTTTGCCAAGAATTAGGTATATTGTATGTGGCTTCGCCAGCTCCGCGTTATCTTGAAGTTGACGATATAGAAGCATTCAAGGCTATTTTAGGTATCCGAGACGGTAAAAGATTGAGTGATATTGAGCTAGATCGAGCTTATGATTTGCCGAGCCTAGATGAGCTTTATAAAATCTATGATTACTGCCCAGAAGCTGTATATAATACAGATAAAGTAAGCCAGCAAATTCAAAACACTTTCGAAACTAAACCTATTGCCGATATATTCCCTTATTTTGAGATCCCGACTGGTCATAACTACGCTCAGAGCTTACTTTGGGAGACTTTGATTGGGTTTTTATTTATGTTTGGGCCTGAAAAACTCACTCGAGACGAATGGAAAGAGCAATATCCCTATGAGTCTGTGACATCACTTCGAGATTATATTTCAAACTTAAAAGTTGATACTTCCAAATTATTTTCATATCCAGCTGACTATTGGGACACAAAATCTCCCAAAGATTATTTAGATCGCCTAGATTTAGAGTTAAAAATTATTAATGATAAAAATTATCCAACTTATTTTTTAGTAGTAGCTGATTTTATTCAGTATGCTAGAAATAAATCCATTGTAGTCAATACTCGTGGTTCAGGCGCGGGTAGTTTGGTAGCTTATCTAAACGGTATTACAATTATTGATCCGCTACTTTATGTGATTCCATTTGAGCGATTTTTAAATCCAATGCGACCATCTACACCAGATTTTGACTGTGATATTGCTGATGACCGACGCGATGAAATTATCGATTATGTGACTCAAAAATATGGGACTGACAAGGTTTGCCAAATTATCACTTTTGGAACTATGTTGCCGCGTATGGTGGTCCGAGACGTAGGTCGAACCTTAGGAGTTTCCTATAAAAAATGTGATCGAATTGCTAAACTCATTCCACTTGGAAAACAAGGCTCTAAAATGACTTTTGACCAGGCCATCAAACAAAGTCAAGAACTAGCCAATGTAGTCAATCAAGACGAAGATGCCCAGCAAATCATTGCCATAGCTAGAAAACTTGAGGGAAATCATCGCCACGCTTCGGTCCATGCTGCAGGTGTGATCATCACCCCGACCAAGCTCACTGACTTTACGGCTTTACAATGGGATTCCGATCGCCGCGGTGTGGTGTGCCAAGTCGACATGAACTCAGCTGAAAAAGCCGGTATGGTAAAAATGGACTTCTTAGGAATTAGAAATCTTTCCATTTTAGGAAATGCGATCAGCCTGGTCGAAAGTCGTCATGACACAGAAATCGATCTAACCAATGTTGATTTACGCTCTAAAAAAGCCTTTGAACTCTTGGCTAAAGGTCGAACCATGGGGGTATTTCAGCTTTCAGGCGGCGGTATCACCAAGTTTCTGATTGATTTAGCACCGAGTCGTGTGGAGGATTTGATGGCCATGGTAGCTCTATATCGCCCTGGCCCGATGTCAAATATTCCAGAGTACATCAAACGCAAACACAATCCCACAACTATTGAGTATTATGTCCCAGAAATGGAACGCTGGATGAAAGATTCCTACGGTATTTTAGTTTATCAAGATGATTTACTTTATACTGTGATTGAGCTTGCTGGCTACGACTGGGCCGAGGTGGACGTCTTTCGAAAAGGTGTAGGTAAAAAAATTCGCTCAGTCATCGATTCACAGCATGAAAAATTTGTACTAGGTTGTCAGTCGCACTCTGGGTTGACGGCTGAAAGAGCGGAATTCCTATGGAGTTTGATGGAGCCTTTCGCAGCCTATGGTTTCAATAAAGCTCACGCTGCCAGTTACGGTATGGTGTCATACTGGACAGCCTATATGAAAGGTGAGTTCACGGTTGAGTTTATGACGACTTTGATGACTGAAGAAAGCAATAATCTAGATAAAATTGCGGCGTCAATCAAAGAATGCCAAGAATTAAATATTGAAATTTTAGCTCCAGACATAAATCAATCCGGTAATAACTTTACCATAATCAATGAGCAACAAATCCGTTACGGACTAGGCAGCGTCAAAAATTTAGGCAGCGACGTGATCAAATATACTATTATTGAGCGTCAAAAACACGGACTTTTTACCTCTTTTGAAGACTTTTTAGAGCGAGCTTCAAAGTATAGTGGTTTTAACAAACGCAGCCTTGAAGCCCTAATACATGCTGGTTGCTTGGATACTTTGATTTCAAAAGTAGTAAATGAGCAAAAACTTTTTGAAAAAAGTGAATATTTGCAGTACAAAACCAAAAACAGTTATGTGCTACTGCGTTCATTTTTATTAAGTAATGTTGAGCCAATTTTAGAGGCTTTAACTGCTTTCAAGCATGCACTTCAAGTTGAAAGTGATAGTTTATTTGGTTTTGATGAGGGTCACGACACCCAGATTATGGTGTATGCTACTTCGATTGAACTACTTTCAAAACAGCAAATTTTAAGCAATGAAAAAGAAGCCTTAGGTTTATTTTTGACTGATAATCCTATGGCCGAGTTTTTAGAAGCTGAGTCACGAATTCAAAACTTACTCAGTAAAACCGATATTCACTTAGGTCTAATTACTAAAGTCAAAAAGATTTTTACTAAATCCAATAATTTAATGTTTGGGCTGCAGGTTATGACACCCAGTGACAGCTTTGAGGCAGTGATTTTCCCTAAAAATGCTCTGGAACTTTCGCAGCGCCTAGAGGAAAATAAAATGTTTTGGATCAAAGGTAAAATCAGTCAGCCAGCGGCTAAGAAAAAAGAAGTTGCACCAGAACCTGAACAAACAAACAACTCTGTTGAAAATTTGGTAAAGGGTTTTGAAAGCGAGGAAAGTGAATTTGCCGTAGAAAATCCTGACCTAGAAAGCAGTGTTCTCGAATACGAGGAATTACCAAAAATTTTAGTAGACAATTTGATAGATTTTAAATTGGGTGTGGTGCCACTTTTGAGTACAGAAAAAGATCATCAGCGTTTCGATAGTATTTTGGAAAAAATTTCGTGGGTCGACCTATTTTCGAGCCCAGAACTGGCCACTGATTTGATACCTTTAAAACCAAGTCGAGGCAAACTAGGTGATCGCTCAAGCTTAAATTCTGCTGCGGATTTGAGCAAAATAAATATTGTAAAAAATATCGACCCCGAGTTAGAGTCGCTGGAGCAGTCAGCCACCGATTTCGATCACAGCGCAATAAACTCAAACTCGAGTTTTGACTATAAATACGACTCAAATCAGTATGATAAGCAAAATACAGACTGGACTGAAAGTGAAGTAGAGCTATCAACTAAAAACCTAAGATTAGAGCGAGAAACTCCTAAAATAGAAGCTACTTTGGCACCAAAAATCATCAAAATAACACTCAGCGATGGTCCGCAAAAACTTAAAAACATCAAGCAAATTTTAGCTAGCAGTCCTACAAATGGCCTAGTTCCAGTGCAGCTTGAAATCGAAGTAGCGCCTAATGAGTGGAAACGAACTAAAAAAGTTTATTTTGTAGATTGGAGTCTGGTCTGATAAAAACTATGGCTCTAGCCTAGCATATTGAAAAAGTTAAGATAATTTTTAAATATCTTTAGGAGATCGTCAAATAATTCTTTTTCTGATTTATCCCATCTCCATTCA
>JAYUNN010000024.1:0-3491 GCA_043761585.1 bacterium | reverse complement strand
AAAGCTGGATATTAAAATTATGGAAAAAAGGCAAATAATACCAAGCTGCAATTTGAAGCTAAACATGGTAATAGTAATGGTAATCACACTAGTAAATATGCCCAAAAAATCAAAACTGATAATGTCTAAAACATCTTCATAGCTGCCTGAACCACGACTTATTTTTGAGACGATTTGACCGCTAGATTTGGTAGTGTGGCAGATCGGGTCGACAGTTAAAAAATATTGATTGGCCTGATACTCGACGCTACCCGAAGTTTGGATCTGTAAAACCGTATCATGAATATAAACGTAATTATATAGCCAGATTATAACAAATCTCAAACCCATAAATTCGAGAAATAGATTTGCATCTAGTTTTAATACTGCATAACCTAAAATTATAGGGAAAACCGAATTAAAAATACTCCAAGTGATTTGAATCGAAATTATTAAAAATAAGGTCTTTTTTTGTCCTAAAATGATTGTCCACCAAGGTTTTTGGAAATCTACTGGTAAAATTTTGATTTTATCTTTAAAATTTGCAGTTTTATCGACTAAATTGTATATTTTTTCTTTAGTGCGTAGTGTATTTAAAAACATACTATAATTTACTTTTTAATCTAATTTTTTGACTTCTAATTTTAAATTTTCAGAATCTAATACTGGAAAAGTTTGTGTGCCGAAATTTCTCATAAAATCATAAAAATCAGTGACATCCTCTAAAGCCTGAATTGAGCGACTGACACTGTTACCCACGGCTTGGATTTTATCACCGATTTGATAGTAGCTCAAAAGCAGTGCCACCGTGATTACCTTGTCTATATCAGTTCTTTTTACCAACCAAATGGAAACTAGCATCAGGCTAAATAAAAACATAATCTGGGTGCTGCTGGTGATATAAGCCGCAACACGCCAAAATGTAGCGTGAGTAAACATAGCGATTCGTTGTAGTTTGGAAACCTTATGAAACTGCTCTTTTGAAGCAAAAACTGCTCTAATATATTGGGCTTGTTGCAGAATTTCAAGACTTGCTGCCTTAGAAGCGTCATCAGTTTGGATTCGCAGTTTCTTAAAAAGTTTAGTTCTGAGCACAAAGCTAAACGCATTGAAGCCAATTAGAAAAAATAAAAATAGCCCAACCCAGATCGCGTAAAAAAAATCCACGTTTAGAAAGGCGACTATTACTCCAATAATGCTTCCTAAAGTACTCAGTAGGCTAAATTGCAAAATATCGACTAGTGAATCAATGCTGTTTGAGCCTCGAGTGACTTTGGCTACGATTTGACCTGTAGATCGCAAGGTGTGAAAAATCGGATCAACAGCTAGAAAGAAATTATTGGCACTATTTTCAATTGATTTTATGGACTGAATCCGAAATAAAGGATCAAAATAGAAAAGTCCAAAATTTAAAACTCTACTAAAAATCAAAGCCGAGATTAAGACAATCAAGCTTGAAACATTGTTTGAGACAAAAACTTGGGCCAGCCAAAATGGTGCCAAAGTTGAAATAATGCTCAAAACTACAATGTTCAAAGAGCAAAGCAAAACCAAACCTTTCTGTTTTAAAAATAAATCCCACCAAGGTTTTTGGAAATCAATTTGTATTAAATTCATGTGCTGATCGTATTTCATGTTTTTGATCAGAAAGTTAAAAATGGCGGATTGTGTTTTTTTATCATTCCAAAACATGTGCTTCATAAGAATAGGTAGTTGAAAATTGGAAAATACTAGAGATTGTTAAAAGATTTTTCGGGTTAAAAGCCACTTGTGTGATAAGTTCAAAGCTATGAGTTCTATTAAAATACGCTACTGTGAATAGTTCATAAAATAACCCGCGGTTCTAAATTTGAAGAAAATTATTGCATATAGGTTGACTTTTTTACTCCAGAATTTTCAGACTCAAGTACAGGAAAAGTTTGAGTGCCAAAGCCGCGAATAAAGTCAAACAAATCGTTGATATTGGCGAGAGAGTTCGCCAGTCGCTTGATTTTATCACCGACGTATAAAACATCTTGCGTGTCTGCTGAATATGTTAAAATGATAGCCAAGGCGGTAGTGCTGCTGATAGATCCAGAAATAGCTTGATTTAGAGCTAAAATCCCAATAAACAGCAAACTCATTATATAAATACTTCGAGTAGCGACGTTGATATAAGTGCCTGCTTGCCAGCTATTTCCCTCGGAGATCATATATTTTTTATTTAGATTGGTGAGTTTTTGGACTTGCTCAATTGATGCAAAAGCTGCCCTTACAAAAGGAGCCTGCTGCACGGTTTCAGTCGAAACAGCTTTATAATTGTCCTCGAGCTCAACACATGTCTTCTGAAAACTTTTGGTTTTAAAAATCTGAGCCCAAATATTGAATATACAAAGTGTGATAATCATAAATGAACCCGCAAAGCCTAAAGTCAAACTAAAACTAAAAAGAGCCGCAATTGTGGCTAAAAATGAACTAATCATCGAAACTAGATCAAAGATTACCATATCGATTACATCCTCAAAAGCTGGTCCAGCGCGCATGATTTTAGATAAAATTTGCCCAGTTGATTTGGTTGAGTGGCAAATCGGATCGACCGTTAAAAAAAATTCTTGAGCACTTTGCTCGACGCTGGTCATGGTTTGAAGCTGAAATCGTGTGTTAAAACCTAGCATGACATTGTAAAGCCAGGTGACTGCAAACCAAACCAAAATTACAATAAAAAATAAATTTAAATTTAGGCTCAAGATCACGTATCCAAATAAAATTGGAAGTAAGGCGCTGAAAATACCAGAAGGTGCGCTACAAAAAGTGCAATATTTTTTTGTTTTAAAATAATAGTCCACCAAGGTTTTTGGAAATCTACTGATAGAATTTGCATTTTTAGATCTAATCTTTCGCTTTTATGAATAAAATCACGAAATTTGGCTTGATTATCAGTACCATCCCAGAACATATTTTAGTTAAACTTACCTTTTATCTGTATCTTTATACTGTAGGTGTTACTTTAGCTGATATTTATGAGGTATTTTAGTTCCAGATGATATTTTAAACTGCAATTTTATATCAAAATACAAAACTATTCACGCCAAAATCACCTTTGGAAAAAAGGCAATTGAATGAGTTCAAATATTGAAATTTGTTTTTAGTAAAATCTAGTTTGCTTTGCAATTGAATTTTAGTTTTTGACTTCTTTAAAACCCCAGTATCAAAACTCCCAAAAAATCGAAATTCCAAAAAACAAGATACTTTCAGCAAAACTTGATTGTTTTGTTTTTTCCACTCCGTTAGGGCATTTGGACTCCTTCGCTTCACAAAACTCGCTTTGTAGGGAAAAAAGCTACGCCTTCTTTATTTATCTCAAAGCTTCAAACAAGTTGTTCCGTTCATCCGTTCCAAACGAGGTGTTTTTTAGGGGAAAGAGGAAAAGGGGTTTTAAAACTTTCCCACCAAGAGTCAAAAGTATCGGTTTCGATTTTGCCACGGATTTCGCCCATTAGATCGAGATAAAATTCGAGATTGTGTAACGTGGC
>JAYUNN010000023.1:0-125534 GCA_043761585.1 bacterium | reverse complement strand
AAAGAATAATTTCTGTATTAAAAGGAATTGAGGCGAAAAGAGAAATTACTCCATTGATAATACGTTGTTAGTGTACTGCGAATAAACACTATTTGATTGATTTTGCTACAAATAGTCTGTAGACAAAAACTAAAACAGAATCCAGGCTATTAACATGCATCAAATACTCCTTGATTTTGCCAGAAGATTTGCTAAAAATCCGACTAAAAAATTGGAAATTAGCTCGTTTTTTACCAGCTTAAATGGTAATTATAAAACAGAATTGCCGTATTTATACGACATTGAGCTGGCTTGTGATCGTTTAGTCTTGGCTTTAGATCAAGGTCAAAAAGTTTGTATTTATAGTGACTATGACACTGACGCCGTGACCGCTACTGCGACTATGTATTGGGGACTGATTTTACTAGGTTTTGACGCCCAAAATATCGATTTTTACGCTCCTGATCGCTTTACCGAGGGTTATGGCATGAATACCGAGGCCGTGGCGATGTTGTGCGATAAATATGACCTACTAGTATCCGTTGACTGCGGTATAAATTCGGTCAATGAAGCTAAAATTTGCCATCAAAAAGGTGTGGATTTGATCATTACAGACCATCACCATCTTAGCGGCGAGTTACCAGACTGTTTGGCAGTTATTAATCCTCGATTGAGCGAGTACTACACTCCAGAATCAACCAAGTATGTCGACAAGTTAAATTACTTATCTAGCTCAACTACAGGAGCTGGAGTGGCTTGGTTTGTGGTAGTTTGGCTAGCTTACAAGCTCAAATTCGAACTTGGCAGACTTGAGTATCTAGATTTTAAAGATTTAAATCAGCTGCTCGGTTTTGTAGCTATTGGCACCATTGCAGATTGTCAAAGTATTTTAGATCAAGCTAATCGACTACTCGTGAAATCTGGACTTAAAATCATCCAGAGTTTAGCTACTCAGAGCAGTCCAAATGAAGTTTTATACGGTTTGTGGCTACTTTTGGATCAAACTGGACTACGCAATCAAATAGAAAATGGTTATAATTTGGTTAGCAGCGATCTTGGCTACACACTTTCACCGATCCTAAACTCATCTGGTCGGCTTTCACACGCCAGTCACTCGATTGAAGCTGTGCTAGCAGGAAATATTTTTGATAAAAGGGTGGCTACCGAACTAGTTGCAGCTCTGATAGCCACCAACAATCAGCGCAAACAAGAAGTGGCCCACATTTTAGCTGAAGTTGAGAGTAAGGCTAAAGCCCAGTTTGAAATTGGTAAAAAAATTATTTGGGTAGCTAGCGTCGGCTGGAGTAAAGGTTTAATTGGGTTGCTAGCTTCACGGCTGGTAAATCAATTTAATCTACCAGTAGTGGTCGTTGAGCTACCTGTAGAAAATGTAAATGCCGCCGAGCAGCTCCAAACTGAGTCAAATGCCACAGCCTCACTTCGAGCCCCAGAAGGGTATAATCTACCTGTAGCTATGCAGCAAATAGCTGATTTGTTTATAAAATTTGGTGGCCACCCTGGCGCTGCAGGATTTTCAGCCAAATTGGAACATCTAGACCAGATAGAAAAGAGTTTAGAGACAGCACTTTTTACACAAAATCAAAGTTTAAATGATGTTGAAAAAGTAGATTATTCAAATTTACCAAATTTACAAATTAAAGATAATAAATTGGATGGCTACCGAAGTAAAATTTCTAGTCTATGGGTGGACCAAGAGATTTTAGCGGACCCAGATTTTTGGTCTGGATTGCTTGATCTAGAGCCATTTGGGCAAGATTTTTTATACCCTGTCCTAGTATTTCCCTTTAAAGTAACCACTTTTTCGACCTTGAGCCAAGACTTGCATCTAAAATTTGGATCTGAAATTGAGATTAATGGCTCTAAACTAACTTTGATTTGGTTTAATTTTGCTAAAAGTGGTTTTGATTTAAGTCAGCTTGAGCCTAATAAAGAATTTTGGGTGGTCGGTCGCCCTCAACAAAATGCCTGGAAAAACCGTTTAGGCTGGCAAGTGGTCGTCGAAACCATGGCAGCTAAATAACCGTGTTTACCGCAGAGGTGGAGTGTTGCTATGAGATAATTAATTTTAATCAGCTAACTTATGGATGCTGCAGTAAAACTTCGGTATACTAAAACCTTTAATGGGGCTAATAGATTTGATAAAATCAAAGTTTAATCATCGTAACTTTACGTACTTTTGCTCAGAAATTTTTTAGTCCATCAATCCACTTAAAGCCACATTTTTGTACTCATTCAAGATGAGCTATATTTATCTTTGGGTGGTTATAGATTAGTAGGTATTTCAAATCCAGCTTCGTCATCGTTTTGATATTCTTCAATGGCAAAAGAAGTCCCTAACCCACCAGCAAAGTACTGCCCTGGGCTGGTATTTTTGAGTGGTTCATAAAGTTTGACTGGCTGAGATTGGGGTACTTTTAGGCTCGGATTAGACTTTGGTTTTTTCAAAAGCTCCAATTTATCCATCAGTGGGTGGCGAGTTACAGGGCTGGCTTCTAAGTTTGGATTTGACATTGGTAGTTCTGCGTCATCGTTTTGAGTGTTATTTTCACTCTCGTCACCCTGATCAATCTGAGTGCTGTTGGCTGATTTTTTCTTACGTCTACGCTTTTTTTTAGGTGCTGCTGTGTCTATACTAATATTTGGCTCAGAGATGTCTTTTAAATCGCTTAGCCTATTATTTTGTTCGGTGCTATTTGTTTTATTTAAATCATCCCAGCTGGCTTTTGGTTCCCAATCTGACTCAGAAAAATTACTAAAATTTGGTGCTTTTGGAATCTGACCAGGTTTAGATGAGTCATCTTGATTTGCGCTATTTTGGCTGTTAGTGCCGCTGATAACATTTTGATTACTCAGCCAGCGATTGATACCATCTTCTACTTTTTCCACGGGCGAGGCGTAGCGTTCCCTTGAAACTTTTAGCCCTACACCTAGTCTTCCGCCCATTTTCTCAAAGATTGGTGGCAGGGTTTCGGCTAAGAAAGGTCCGGCTGAGGCGTTGTCGATTGATAGTTTTAAGACAGTTTGACGAGCATTGAGATTTTGTAAGTGCTGCGAAGTGAAAATCGGGGCAAACTCGCGTTCTAAAATTTCTGAATCTTCGCTACCGACTCGAAAGCAGATCATCGTTCCTACATTTCCAAATACCGCATTTTTGATTTTCTGACTTCCACCTTCGGTTAATTGAGCGATATATTGATGGGCTAGTACAAGATTTAGGCGATATTTACGAGCTTCTGAGAGGATTGTCCCGAAAGAATCGGTGGTAAAATTTTGAAACTCATCCACATACATGTAAAAATCTGGACGCTCCGATTCTGGTACATTGACGCGGCTCATGGCGGCTAATTGCAGCTTGGTTATTAGCAGTCCACCGAGTAAGCTAGAGCTATCTTCACCAAGTCGGCCTTTGGAAAGATTGATGATTAAAATCTTTTTTTGATCCATGATTTGCCTCATATCTATACCACTTTTAGGCTGTCCCACAATATTTCGAATCAAATTTGAAGATAGAAACTGACCGATTTTATTTTGAATTGGTGCGATGGCTTCTTGCTTGTAGCGATCATTAAAGCCAGCAAACTCAACCAACCAAAAATTTTTCACTATCGGGTCGCTAATTTTAGCCACAATTTTATTGCGAAAGGCTTTATCTGTAAGCATTCTGGGTATACCAAGTAGGGTATTTCCAGGGCTTTCCAGTAGCGCCAAAATACAGTTATTTAAAATATACTCCATTCGAGTCGACCACATTCCAGCCCAAAGTTTGGTAAAAACTGCCATCATGCCACTTGCGACTAAAAATCTCTCTTCGCCACTTTGTTGCTCTAGCATATTGAATCCAATTGGAAAACTGGTGTCAGAGGGATCAAAATAAATTACATCATTTTGTCGATAGCTCGGTACTCGATCCATGATATATTCGGCTGCTTCGCCGTGCGGGTCAATAAAACAAACTCCTTCGCCGTTGTAAATATCCTGGATACACATATTTTGCAAAAAGGTACTTTTACCCATACCCGTTTTACCCAAAATATACATGTGTCTACGACGGTCATCACGCTTGATTCCAAACGGGACCAGGCTGCCGCGGTTGTCGTAAACACCGAAATAACAGATTTCAGGGCGGATTTTTAGGTCAAACTGTCTCGGTGTTGGCATAAATAGGGTAAATAGTAGCAAAACTAATAGTCGCTAATGTGAGCATTTGGGTTAAAAACACTTTTTATATACTGTATAAGGGTACCTTATAAACCACATTTTGGCAAATATACACTAATTGTACCATTTCACGATTAAAAATTTTGATACTAATTTTACCTAAAGACCTTACTAGGTTACTGCGAATTCCAATCACGATTGTGAGAATTTACATAAAAATGGATTTATATCCATCAAAAAACGCTTGCTTGTACCTATTTCTTGACAAACTCGAACGAGCCTGTTACACATAGTCACTTCAACTCTTGGCGACAACTTTCACAAAGAATCAAGTCAGCCAAGACCATAATTGAATTTTGTTTTATAAAATTACTCAAAAATTTCGTATGATTTTACCTCGAATAAATTCAAAACTAAAAGTTCGCCGTTTGATTCGCCGTAATAGTTTATTTATACTTATCAAAGAATTTGAACTTAGTCGCAATCTTGGTAATACATCGACATCTCGCGAGCGTAAACTTATCGATAAGCAGATTCTTAAAATTATGAAAGATCTTACGAAAATATAATTTAGGTATATTTTGTGGAATTTTCTATATTGCACTTGATTACAACGTTTTAAGCCTTAAAACAAGATACCTCGAACGAACCTTGATGGTTTTCCCTCTCTGCTCTGGCATTTAGTTTGGCTAATTTGCGTTTAAGCCAGTCTAAAAAAGTAATATTAGGACTTGTAAAGTAGATAAAACTAAGCCTAACTCTGAAGTTTGAGTAGAAATTGAGCCTTAAAATTTACTTATAAGTTTGTAATCCTTGGTTTGATTTGTCAAAAAGCAATCTCTAAATTTAGCTAAGTATGATATGACTTTTAAAATTGGTAGCTTTGGCTTTTCACTCTTTATCCAAACTTTCATCAAAATTTTAGCTACAGCTTTAGGTTTGTACACTACTCGCTGGCTGATTTCACACATCACAGGTGGTGACTACAACGCCTATTTAGTCGTTATTGACTTTTCACAAATTATTTTAACCGTGATTGAGTTAGGAATTCCTAGATTAGTGCAAAAATTTTACACCAATCATCACGATGAAGCTGATATTCCAGCCTTTTGGACAGCTTTTAGTTATTTGAGAATTTTCAGTTACTTTATTGGAATTCTGCTTTTAGTTTTGACTTTCCAGCTTTCGTCCATAAATAATCTTGGTCTAATCTTAGGAATATTTAGTTTGCAGTTTATTTTACTTAGCGACGCAGCTTTTAGATCGATTTGTGATGCCAAAGGTCACACATGGCAGTTTAGTTTAACCGATTTAGCAAACCGTTTGCTGCTGGTTTTTGGGCTATTATTTTTTGATATTTTAAAATTTAATTATAATGGTTTGAGGTATTTTTTGTGGGCCACTTGTCTGTCATATTTGATTGGTTTTATAGCTGACGCCATCTGGCAAAGACAATATTACGGCTTTGGTAAATTTGAATTCGCGGTTTTGAAAAAATATTTTAAACCAATTTTTTATCTTGGCTTATCTGGTTTCACGGTAGCCATGTATATGCAGACTCGTAAGATTATTTTAAATAATTATGGCTTTGATCAAACCTTGGTAAACGGTTTTGGAAATGCAGAAAAAATTTTCACACTCGTGACCATTATCCCTGGACTTACTATGCCCATGATAGCTAGTATGGTCAAAAAAAGACTAAGTGCGGGCAAGCTCTCTAAAATCGGAGCTTGGCTACACGCGAGATCTTGGACAAAAACTCAAAGTATAATTTGGGAGTGGTTTATTTACACCTTGGGACTGAGCTTGGCTCTGACGATTGGGATGCTGTTTTTTGGACCGCTGATACTACAGCTAGTGGATACTCAAAATAAGTACTCTTCGGCGTTGCAGATTTTGCCAATTTTAAGTCTAGGAATGCTGCCATTTACGCCAGTGATATTTTTTGCAAATTTAATAGTTTTCTTAAACGGTGAGAAATACGAACTATATGGGACTTCAATTTTGGCTGTATTTGGTTTGGGGCTTTACTTTTTGCTGATTCCAAATTACGGTATTTTCGGAGCAGCTTGGGCAACCGTTGCCATATTTTTCACAGATTTGCTACTTAAAATATTTTTTATAACGCGAATTTTAAGTCAAAATAGTGAAATTCATCCCGTTTAACTCAATTCCAAACTTAAAATATAAACTTTAGATGACCTCAAAGAGTTTTATATTTGAGCTAAACTTGAGTTTTTAGGATAATTACAGCTCTATTTTACGAGTGAAAAAACCAGTGCACAAATCAATTTCATAAAATTTAAACCAGTAAATTCTAGCACTTTCTTAAATTTTTTAAACTATATCTCAGACCACATGTCACAACCCTTTTTTAGCATTATCGTACCAGCTTTCAAAACTGAAGCTTTTTTGGAACAGTGCTTAGAGTCAATCAAGGCCCAAACTTTCACCAATTTTGAGTGCCTTTTAATTAATGATGGTAGTATTGGTGTTGATCAGGTAGCCTTTCAAGAGTTTCAAGATAAAGACTACAAGCCAAAAATAGATTTTTCTAAAATTACTAAAACTCGACAGGTAGAATATATTTTTAATCAAGTCGTTGGTGCAGATAGTCGATTTAAACTCCTAATCAAACCAAACAGTGGGGTTAGCTCGGCCAGAAATACAGGACTACTTCACTCAGCTGGGAAATGGATAGTACAAATTGATCCCGATGATTGGGTTTTAAACTCACATTTGCAGGTATTTTATGATGCCATCACTTTGTACCATGGTCAAAAAATGCCAGTTGCCAAATTTGTTTTGCAAGAATTTTACAACACTCGCACTCCACTGCAGATATACACTCCAAAAAAAATTACTCTAGCTAATATTATCCACTCCAGTACTTTTACAGTTGTAACTACGGCTTACAATTTAGACTTGATAAATCGCCATAAACTTAGTTTCGATATTCGGCTCGGCCGTGGAGCAGATCCAAAAACTAGGATTTCTGAAGGTGGTGAAGATTTTTTGTTTGCGTACCAGTATCTTGAGGCCGTCGAAAAAGAACTCGGTAAAAATGGTTTTGAGGTACTTGATATACCCGCGATGACTTATAAATATCGTGAAATATTTGTAGACCAGAAAAAAATCACTGACGATACGGGGCCAATAAACTACGCCAAATATTTTCAACAATTTGGTTTTCAAAACTCGAGCCTAAACATTAAAATAATTACTTTTATTTTCCCATTTTGGACTAAATTGCGATATTTTCAAAACCCATTAGCGACTTTACTGCGCAAAATTATCAGTTTATCTATGCGCCTTATCAGCGGCTGCTACTAAAAAACTTTAAAAAACTATTCAAATAGTAGCAAATTAGCTTTTTTTCGATCAAATAATACGAAAGTACTGACAAACCAAAAGTCGACCCAAAGCCCAAAGCTAAGGCTAAGAAATAGTTTGTAAAAGTGTTAATATCTAAAATATTTTTAAAAAAAGTCAATAGGTCGCCATGCCAGAGGTAAAAACTATAAGAAATCATACCTAATATTTCAAGGAAACTTAGCGGATTTCGTAGCAAATTTGTCCAATTAATACTGTAATTTTGTTTGCAGTTTGATTCGGCCAAATATATCGCGGCTATGCACAAAAATGTGGAAATAACTGTAAAAGCACATAAATAAACAAAACTAAAAGCTCGGATATTTAAGTTGATTATAAAAATATTTAGATTTAAAAATAGGTAAATTAGGCCTAAATTTAACCCAAAACCCAGATTTGAGTATTTGAAAATAAAGTTTTTAGCCTTTGCAAAATGCTCATCAAAATACTTAAACAAGAGATTGAGTGAAATTCCAATCGGAAAACAAAAAAAATGTATTAAAAAATGTCGAACTTGATTTCGGCCAGAAATTAGATTTTTGGAATATAGAAAAGTGAAACCGAGTGACACTGCAAAGCTTATAAATATAATCCCAAGAGTTTGTCTTAAGTTTTTACAAACTTGAAAAACAATCAAAATAAGTAATGGTGCTATCAGATAAAACTGCATCTCAACTGAAAGTGACCACAAACTGCCAGTAAAATATGGCTGAGCGTCAAGGTCAAAGGTAAAAGTCAATAAACCAAAAATTTTATACCAATTATGACCGGTCCAGAGGCTTTGATAAACCAAAATGGAAAGACAAAGGACCACAAAATAGTATAGTGGCGCAATTCGCGCAATTCGTTTTTGATAAAATTTTTTAAGACTCGTAAAATCGAAACTATATTTGCCATTTAAATAGTTTTTGCCCATCAAATAACCAGATAAAACAAAGAAAATTCTTACCGCCGCGACTCCATCAAACCCAAGTAAAAGTTGAAATTTGGCGATTTTAAATGGCTTAAAAAAACTATAATACAAGCAAAAGCACGCAGAATTAAAACCTTATCGTACCTATATAAATTTTGAAACATGGATACGGAGTTAGAAAATTTTACACAAGTAAATCAAAATGCAAAGTCACAATATTTGGTTTAAACCAAATTGCTAATATATAGCTTGCGGGTGTCTGCAAGTGCATTAAAATTGGTTTTTTTGAAACTTCTTAGCTCAAAGTCGCGTCTCCTACCTCCCAATCCACTGGGCATAATTGCTCAGTTTGCAAGGCTTGCAAGACTCTTTTAATTTCAAGTGTGCTGCGACCGATGTTGTTGTCGCTCACTGACATCCATTTTAAAACACCATCTGGGGCGATGATAAAAGTACCGCGCAAACTCTGAGCTTCTTCCTCCAAAAATACATTGTAATCTACAGAAATGCTATGATGCACATCCGCTAAGAGCGGAAAATCTATCCCACCTAAGCTTTGAGCCCAAGCCTGATGTACAAACTGACTATCAGTCGAGCAGCCGATAATCTGAGCCTGCATACTTTGAAAATCCTTTAAACTGGCTTGAAATGCCTTAACTTCAGTCGGGCAAATAGTCGTAAAATCTGCTGGATAAAAAAACAACACAATCCATTGACCTTGAAAATCAGTCGAGGTTACAGTTTGAATTTGGTTGGCGATGGAAGCTTTTGCGCTGAAAAATGGTGCAGGATGACCGACTTTAATAGTTGTAAACATTTGTAAATTTATTATATTTGAGTAATTTTTAAATAAAAATATAGCAGGTGTTTAAACCTGCATGTGTGATTGTGTTTGGAGCGGGTAGGGGGAATCGAACCCCCGCCTACAGCTTGGAAGGCTGTAGTTCTACCATTAAACCATACCCGCCAGATATAAAATTACTCTAAAATGACTGTGAAGATTTTTTTAATTAAATCTCTAGCCTAAATCTAAGTCAAAAAGATTATTAGCTTATACTAAAAATTTGTCAAGAAATTTAACTCAAGTCAAGATATTATTTGACAACATCTAAAATGTATCCTAAAATATCAAATGTAAGATTTAGCTTTAAACCTAAATCAAATGTTTTTTAAGGCCTGTAAAATTTGATATTAAAATAGAATTTAGTGAAAATTAAGAAAATATAATTTTATTTAGGCTCTTTAATTGACTCTGTGTCCAATATTAAATTACCAATCCAAAACAAAAGTAAAACAGTAGATTTTAAAAGATCTACTTCAAATCCGATTATCTCTACCAATCACATTGGAGATAATTTTGGAAATACTTCAAAGATAGTACTTCCGATAACTGAAATCAAAAAAATCACCACCCCAATTCGTGATGTTATTTTGCGAGCCAAGGAAGATTTTGCACTAAGTATTTTTGATACTGGTTATCCATCTTTTGCCTATGGCACTTCAACCATGGATCTAATCGAAGTTAGCCCACTAAACAACAATGGTCGACTTTTCTCCGATATCTTCCCGAGATCAAGTGTATATACTGGATCAATTTCAGTTTTGTGGCGAAATATAGAGGAGTTTTATGAGTTTCTCAGTGACAATAAGTTTTACATTGGATTTTTAATTTATTTATACAATGTACTCATTACAAATTTAGCTTACCAAAGTTCTTTATTGGCAATGGTGGGCATATCATTTTCTGCAGAACTACCAAAATATGCTGAAGGTTTATCTCGTCGCTATAATCGATTGATTAAAATATTTTCAAATCATCAGCTGCGTGGTATGTGGTGGTTAAATATTTCGGCTGATCTTCGAGTTCTGATGCGAAAATTAGTGCGAATTTCTAAAATTATTTGGAATATCGTGAGTAAATTTTACCTCGTTTCGGTGCTTGTTGTATGTGTAGGGTTTTTGCAATACGCGGCTCCAAAAACTACAAATATTACGACTATGTCAACTACCGTACAGGCATCTGGTCTAGTGCGTCAGTCAGTTTTAGAGGCTTATTTACAACAGAATTCGATTTCTAGTGCTGATAAAAGTGCCCCAAGTCAAAATGGCACAGGTTATAGTTTGTTGACTACGCCAATTGAAGATATCGATAAAAATGCAATTCCAAGCAATTTAATCACAAAGTACACCGTCAAGGATGGCGACACTTTAGAACAGTTAGCCACGCTTTACAATGTAACAATTGAATCAATTGCTAATAACAACACTATTTCAGCAAATGGATTGGAAGCTGGGCAAGAACTCAGTATCCCATGGGTAGATGCTATAATTTATAATATCAAAGCTGGGGATAACCTAGACGAGGTAGCTAAAAGATATAAGCTTGATACTATTACTATTAGTAGTATAAATAGTGATTACTTGGCATCAAATGGTTTTAAAGAAGGTAATCAAATTTTAATTCCAGGTATCAGTTTTGAAGATTATACTAAGATCAACAATGATTTAGCTCTGGCTCTTGCTAAAGATTCCAGTGAAGCTAAAGCAATACAGGCTAAAGATGCTGCAAATGCTAAAGAAATCGATGGTAAGAAAAAACTTATCAGCGAAGCCAAAGGTCGAGCCAAAGATAATAATGTTGATTTAGAAAAGTCTAGTTGTGGCTTAATTTGGCCTACCTCGACTAAAAATATTAGTCAGTACCCGTCCAAAGTTCACATGGCGTTAGATATTGCCAATAGACAATTACCGGATATATATGCTGCAGCAAATGGTAAAGTTGTTTTTGCTGGCTGGGATAATAGTGGTTATGGAAATATGATTTTGATCGATCACGGTGACGGTATGAAGACTAGATACGCTCACAACACTGAGTTGTATGTAAAAGTAGGAGACTCGGTAACCCAAGGTCAGAGTATCTCTAAGATGGGTTCTACTGGACGTTCTACTGGTCCACATCTTCACTACGAGGTTATAGAAAGTGGCAAATTAATTAACCCGCTAACCTGTTACTAATTTCTTAAAAATCTGTATAAATTTTAAGCCTCTTTTAAAGGGGGCTTTTTTTCATTGCTTAGCACATAAATTCTTCGAAATTTTAGATTAGATACCCAAATCACCAAACTCTCAAAACAAGATACTTTTATCAAAAAACTAATCTTTTTATATTTCCACTCCTTTAGGATATTTCCACTCCTAATATTTTGCAAAACCTCACTCTGTATACAAAAGACTCATACTTTATTTTGATTTAAAATCAATCTACTCCAAAATAGGTGTTTTTGAGAAGGGGATAAGAAAAAAGATAGCTTGTTGATATTTAATTTCACTATAAGGATTCAGATTTTATCGACAATAAGTTTTATAATCTCTAATTATTATGGAAGACGGTAAATACCCCGAAGCTTGCTTCGCACTCTTTTCATAATAAGCTTGGCGAACGAAGTGAGCTTTTCCACTAGGAATACCTCGTAGCTTGCTGCGAGGAAGCTTATTTTCACCAATTATTGGTAGTTTTATGTTTGAGCAAGCTCATTTCTAAACTCAAGACATTTGCGGCTTATCAAATTATAGAAACCAGGTTATTGTGACGGCAGCTAGATATCCGAATACCTCAACTATCTTTTCCACCGACAGTAAGTTTTATCAGTGTAAATAAGCTTGTAGACACAAGTCTGTGACAGTTTTAATATTTTAAATATAGTATAATTTCCAAAGGTTTTGACCTAAATCTGCCTGAACCAGCCTTTTAAATCATCTACTTTGGTGTCACCGATAACTGTGACTCGGTTTAAAACAAACGGAAAATCTAAATCTACATTTGGCCCACCGCCAACACCCAGCCCAAGTTTGAAGCCATTTTCAAACATAATATCTAAAACCTGATCGTTGTATGCACCGTATGGAAATATAATGTAAGGTTGATCTGTGCCAGTTTTATCGAGTATTGTCTGTCTTGGCTGGACTATTTCATACTCAGCTTGTTTTAGTGGCATCATTGGGTAGCCAACTTTGCCGTAATTAACCTCTTTGGGATTGTTTAGATCACATTTACGAAAATCGCCACCAGGCTCAAAGGCTCTACCGTCTAAAAATTTATAAGAACCTAAGGCGCAATGACTCGCAGTATGAGAGATAATTTGCATACCAGCACTTTGCATTTCTTTGAGCTTGGGCCAAGTCATGATAGGCATTACCCCTAGTTGCTTGTCCTTGACAGTTTCGGTGATTATCCCAAAAACTCCTTTAAATCCACGATTTTTCAATTCTTTGAACGCAATATCATAGTGCTCAGGATAACCATCATCAAAAGTAATCATTACTTTTTTACCGTCGAAAAACTTGGTATCTTTAGTTAAAATGGCTTGCTCAACATCGCGTAAATCCACACTTTCATAGCCTTTAGCTTTCAATAAATCTAGCTGATTTGTAAAGACTTCTGAACTTATTGAAATGGCTTTTCTAGCGTCAGATATTTCGTTTTCTGGCACTTTACTCAAATCTTCGATACGGTGATACATCAAAATTGGAAATTGAACACTTTTTTTGGGAATATCATCTCGGGCTGCAATTTGGCGTAAATCTTTGGAATCTTGGGTTTTGGCGTAAATATTTTGAGTCAACAGCATAGTCATTTGAGTCAAATCTATGGACAATTGGCGGGTATTTTTAGCTGATTCAGGAGTATCAAATTTTGCTAAATTTTGCTGATCAAATTTCGGATCTAAGCTGTATTTTTGTATTAAACCAGTAACTTGCTCTGGAATTGGCATTTGAATTTGCTGAGCAATTTTATATTTACTCCAAAATTTAGCCAATTTGTACTGCAATAAAGTTGCAAATTGTTGGTCTATTAAATTTATTTGTAAAGTTTGATCTTGATACATTTTGGCATCTAAAACCAGTTTATTCAAGGTACCAGGTGTTGATTCTACGATTTTATCAGCATCAGGCAGTTTTTTATAACCTAAATTTTGCAAACTTTCTCGAGCGATAAAATAATTATCCTTACTTTTTTTAAAGTCCGATTCTCTTTGTGCAAATTTTGTAGCAATTGGCTGATTTAATGCCTCAATACTCGTGATTGCAGCTTTGGTTTTTGTTTCTAATTCGGATAAATTCCAGATTTTAGTCAAGTCAGGCAAGTCCAATTTGCAGTTTATTTCAAGCTGATCAAATTCAGTTTTATATTTTTCTAGATTTTGATTGCATTCTCTAAGTGCCGTTTGTACATTTTCGGTGTTTTTTTTCTGCTGATTTAGGGCTATTCCAAAGTATGCACCAACTAGACAGACTGTAAAAATTCCAGTTGATAAAATTATTTTTAAAAAAAGTGATTTAGTTTTCAAATTATCACCAATTACAGTGTTGTTTTCAGAAAAATCGTCAATTGTGGTAAGATTCTGGTCGGACATTTTGTTGCAAATTTTACTATAATTTAGTTTATGTTTTTTGTACTGTTACTACTTAAATATCCCGAAGCCGTGACGTGAAACTGATAAACTTGGTCATAAAAGCTAACTTTCTCATCTAGAAATATATTGCACCGTGTTGTGAATGCTGATTTTTTGATTTTTGGGTAGAAATGGCCTATTTTAGCTTCATATCTTTGCATTCAAACAAATTTTGTACTGTTGTTTGCCGCTACAACTTCAGGTGTATTGTAGTTTTGATTCTGGGCAAATCTATTTAGATATTAACCTTGAACATCGTAGGTGTCAAGTATTTGACTTTTTTCAGTCACAATGTCTCATTTATACTGTACTAATTTGTTAAAACTAATGTAAATATGCTCGCTTATCTCACAGGCAAAGTTGCCAAAATTTTGTTGCGTCAAGTTTTAGTCAAAACCTCTTTTGGAATGGGGTTTTTGGTTTATATCTGGGATGAAAAAAGTTTTATTGTCAATGAAAATGTGGAGCTGTATATTTATGAACACAAGCGCGAAGACCGCAATGAACTTTTTGGATTTGGAGATTGGTTGCAGCGAGATTGGATGGAAAAGATGCTTGGAGTCAATGGCATCGGTGCTAAAACCGCAGCTACTATCGTATATACTTTGGGTATAGAGCAAATTCAAAGTGCGTTGCGGGATCAAGACCCAGCACCTTTTGCTTCGGTTTCGGGAGTAGGGCAGAAATCTGCTAAAAAAATAATTTTGGATCTCAAAGGTGTTTTAGTCGATGATGTGATTATTTCTGGCTCAAAAAGTAGTCAAATTTCGATTCAGTTTAGTGAGGCTCTATCGGGACTCGGTTATCGCAAGGGCGAAATTGTGAGTATTATTTCCGAAATGAAAGCAGCTAAAGTCTGGGAAGAGGGGAATTTGGAGGTCTTGGTCCGAGAAGGTTTAAAACGTATTGGTAAGCGTTTAAATTAGCCTAGACATATGATCTAATTTTGGGATTATAGAGAAATATCACCTAATTTCAAATTTTTAAGGTTTTCTTCATCGAAGGCTGGTAAAAACCCGAGTGTGAAATTAGTTTCGTTTTTATCCCAGTTTTTATCTCCGTTTTGCCGATAATAAGTGATTTTAATTGCATCGCCGGACTTTTTACTGCTTAAGATTTTACCAATATCATTTGCTTGGCTTAGCTCTGTGTCATCAATAGCCGCAACAATATCATTATCTTTTAAGCCACTGTCTTTGGCTGGACCATTTGGATCAATGGCTGGTAGATCATATTTGTAGATTTTGTCGGCTGGTTGCACGATCTGTACGCCATGACTGATAGGTAATCCGAGTAAAGCCGCCTGAGATTGACCATAATTAGCGACGTAAAAACCCAAATAAGGCACTCCAAATTTAGTCTTGTTTTCAACACTCTGCTGATATTCTTTCCAAATTCGCTGGACTACATCAGCTTTGATAGCACCGTTGATATTAAAATCAGATCCTGGAGTATAACCCTGAGTGATTTTGTTGGTGACTTCTTGTAGATTTTCTGGAGCCTGATACACGTTTTCCAGGTTTGGCACTAGATTATAGGTGTCGCTATCTTGTCTTTGGACGCCAAAAGTATTTATCCCGAGAAGTTTTCCCTGCGTATCTATTATGGCGCCGCCTGAGCTACCCAGACTGATAGCGGCTGAGTGCTGCAGTAGATTAGCTTCTGCCAAATCGCTATTTAAAAAAAGTGGTAGCAAAGATTCTTGACCGCTTTTATCAAAATAAGCTCGGCGTAAAACCTCAGGTAACCGTATATTTTCTAGATAATTATCAAGCTCGGCTCCGAAGTTACGATTTGGATTCGAAACGACTCCCTTACTTACAGAAAAACTTAGTTTTAGCGGGTGACCCAAAGCGTAAATTTCATCACCAGGTTTAACTGGTTCGGTTTGAAAATTAATCGGAGTAAGACCTAAATCATTGCCATTTGCTTGAGTTGAATCTGTATTTTTTTGAGCTATTACGATAGCTAAATCTTCATATGGGTGCAGCATGGCCCGACTCAGTGTAAAAATTTTACCATCATAGGTTTTAGCTCGATAATTGCCGCCAGTGGCAACTATATGCTTGTTGGTGATGATTTCACCTGACGATGCTAAAATGACACCACTACCCAAAGATTCCCACAGATCTTTAGCTGGAGCGGCTTGATTGAAGATATCTTTGTCACTTCCACTGACATACTGATCTTTGACATTGTCGCGAAGTTGTGACATTTGAATGCTGTCGATTTGTTTTTCAATTAAAACTACTGACTTCAAGGCTGATTGTACAATTTCAGCGGGGCTTGCTACAGGTGAGTTCAAATCTTTGACTTCTGTTTCAGTAAGCCCAAGTCGTTTGCTAAGGTTATTTAGTAACTGTGTGGATTCTTGATTTTTAGCAGAAAGCTTCTGAGTTTCGCTGATAGTTAGCATATTTAAACCCAAACTAAATAGTAAAATTCCAACTACTATCCAAAGCATTTTATTTTGGTACCACGAACTTTTTTTGGTATGGCTTACTTTAGGTTGCTCAGTAGTACGTTGTTTGTGTGTTTGAGCCGCCGCTTGATGACCTGACCTGATTATATCAGATTGAGATTGGGTTTTATGAGTTACGGGTTGGGTTTTATTTTGATTTGGTTCGATGACAGTATTTTGGCTCAGATTACTCATTTTTTTAAGCTGATCCAGGCTTGGTTTACTATTTTTGTGTGTATTTGACATATTTTTAGATTACTAAAACCAGTATAGCACTTTTTTTAAAATAAAGGCAAATAGTAGATTTTAAAAAATCTTGGGTTTAACATTTAAAAATCAATGGTTGTAATCAAGACTAAAAACACACAAACCTCCATCTAAAAAATTTTTTAGAAATTATAGCCAGCTAGCGAAATTCGATTATTGGTTTCTAATAGCTGCAAAGTTTTCACTGGCAACAAAGTTTGATCTTGGCAAATTATAAAAACTTGATTTTTTAACTTGTAAAATTCACCAAAAATATATTTAGGATCGAGTACGCCAGAGTTGGTCAAAAGTTCTTTAAAATCTAGACTATATTGGACGGATTGACTATTTAGAAAATCGAAATCAAGCTGTACAATTTTAACATCTTGTTTAAAATATTGCGAGAAAAATTTGCTTCCAGGAAAAGTTTTATAAGCTCGAAAATGATTGTAAATTTGCCATGCAGTTTGGGTTTCAGGCTTAAGATGAGCGTCACTTTTTTGTAAAAGCTGGCAGATACTGACTTCACTCGGAGACTGAGCAATGGAAAAATCGTATTGCTCAAAAGTTTGCTGATATAAATGCAGACAAGCCACAATAGCCCAAGTATTGGCACCGAGATCACCCATTTTCAAGGCCAAATCCACTATATCAAAAGTAGGTTCTAGTTCTTGATTGACCTGAAGTATCATGTCCCCAGCATCCATGCCTTTGGTCATTTCAATCCAAGTAAGTGCCGTTTGATTTGCACCACTGGCGATAAAACTTTGCATCGGAGTTGGTCCACGATATTTGGGTAATTTAGAAGGATGCCAGTTGATCCAGCCAAAATTCGGAATAGCCAAAACTTTTGAACTTAGTAACTGACCGTAAGACGCTACAATTCCTAAGTCTAACTTAAAACTAGCCAGAGCCTCAGTTTCGGTACCAATTTTTTCTGGAGTAAAAGTTTTTATTTTATGCTCAGTTGCCCAGGATTCTATTGGACTTTTGATGGTTTTACCATGATTTTGATGAGCGGGTTGAGTGATGACCACACCCAGCTCATACTTTTGGTTTAAAAGTGGCAAACTCCAAAAATTACTTGGCAATTGGACCCAAATCTGAGCAAACTCTTCTGGAAGTAGCGCCAGCGGTAAGTTTTTAGCTTGAGTCTGCGCAATTTCGCTCAAATTTTGACCTTGATGATGGTAGATACTGTTTAGAATAGGTAGCACAAAGTCCGATGAGCTAGCAAAACAAAAACAAAGCATAAGGATAATACAGATTTAAACTGATGAAAGTTTAATTTAATTTGACTGTCAACAAAGCCCTAACTAAACTTTACAACCCCATCTACTTAGTTGTCCGTTTTGGATCATGTAAATAGCGACTTCGATATTTTGTTCTGGGTTTAATGGATCGGGATTTTCAATCTTGAGCTCTTTAGCATACTCTTCAAAGGTTCCTTTGGTAAACTGGTACACACCAAAATATGTACTGGCTGTAACAGCATTGGCCTTGAAGTTGCTTTCACACTCGCCCAATTTCAGCATTTGCTCTGGGTTTTGGTTGTATTTTAGAGCGTATTTGCGGATCAGTTCCTGTACAGCTTGAGTGTTTAAAACTTCTTTTTTAGCTGGAATAGCAGACTCATCCAAAAGGGGTGCTTCTGGATTTTTAACTGGAGCTTCAGTGTTTTTAGCTAAATCTTTAGCAGGAGCTGATTTTGGATTTTCGGTCTTTGCTTCAGCTTTGATATTTTTCTTTGAATCTATTTCAGGTGTGATTTTGGGTGCGGGTTGACTTTCTATTTTTTTGACTTCCGCCTTTTCTTCAGTCACTACTTTTTGTTCTATTTTGGGAGTGTCTTTGACAGTCAATTTACTGCCTTCCACTTTGACTGCCTTCACTTTTGAGACTATAATTAGACCATTATTGTCTACTATTCGCAGTCTTGTTTTGGCGATATCTGGCTTGAGTGGCTCAAGCTCATTAGTGATTATGATTTCCGTGAGCGCTACTTTTGAGGCTGCTACAGTAGAAACTGTGCTACTTAAACTAGTAATAAAAATGATAAATATTAAAACTAATTTGGTCGTATTTTTCCGCATAGATAAACTCAAACTAAAAATAGTTTGAAGGGTCAGCATCAAAATTAGAATATAAAATCGAATCTGTCAACCATGTTTAAATGGGCAAAAAATCAAAATATTGAAAGGTTTAAATTTCTTTCTGTTTCAAATTTTATCCCAAAAATTAAGCTCTAAATCTTCAAAAAAAGTATTTTTATAAGGAAAACTAACTATTTTGTATTTTTCACTGCGTTAGAGTATTTGGACTTTTTTTCTTCGCAAAACTTAGCAGAGTACCGAAGAGTTATCGTCTTTTTTGTTTATTTCGAGCTCATTTGGTTATTTTATTTATCCTTTGCAAACGGAGTTGTCTTTTGGTGAAGAACCTAGAAAGAATGAGAAAAGCAGGATGTTTTTTAGAGTACAATTATTTGAGCACAATATTTGGTTTCATTTCATGTAAGTATACTGCGTAAAAGACGCAAAGTGGGCCTTCGAGGTTTTACACTCCACTATAAATCCGTTTTTCCTTTGAGAGGTAATCTAAAACTTGATTTTGATCGATCCAGGCAGCTTCTAGATTTTCCCAGTTAGTTTTTGGGGTGGTGCTACCAGTGTAAAGCATTTCTACTACGGTATTGGCTGAGCCTTGATATTTTGACCCAAATAAAATGGTGCGAACTAGGCTCAAAGCGTAAATTTCTTCGCTAAAATCCTTGTCAATTTTTATAATTTTGAGTAAATCTGGCTCTAAACCGACTTCCTCAGCAGTTTCACGCTTAGCCGCTTCGTCAAATTGTTCACCATAATTTATACCACCTTGAACATAGCTCCAACCTACATCGCCAGGCAAAATCGATCGTCTTTTTACTAGCAGTGACTGGCCACTTTGATTTTTGATAACTGCAATAACAGTAGGTCTAAACTCTAAACAATCGACGAATTGCTGTAAACTAGTCCACCACCATAAACTAAAAATATCATCTAAAATACGCAGCCGCCGATACGGCTGATGAATCAGTCTAAAAATCCACTCCATACCCATCTGACAGACCCATTTAGGCGGTTCTAGTTTTTCGCCGCCCAGATAGTCGATAGCTGCTCCGAGTCCAGTGATCAGACCAAATTGGATTGACAAATCATCTTTGATAGCTTGGGCAAAAAATTCCTGCTTGCCACTGCCGCCGCCTAAACACAGTAAAACTAAGTCTGCTTTTTGAGTCCGCAGAAAGTCTTTAGCGTCGTGTAAATCTGGATAATGCTGGCAAATGTTGTCACTGTTTAAATTTTCTAAGATATCTCGATCTGAGTCAAAACTACTAAAAGTACTCTTGGGTCGAAATTTTTGTAGACCAATCTGGTAAATATTTTTTAGCGCGATCCACGGGAAAAAGTTTTCTAAAAGTTTGATCTTGGCTGTATTTTTTGGGATATCGCTAATTAAATTTGAGTTTTGAGGTTTGACCCAAGTTTCGAGCTTGATGTTTGGAAAGACATGAGAGATCAGATGTCTAGTGATCTCATCACCTTCGGTACTGCCACCGACTATGGCTACTTTTAGCTCTTTTTTATGTGCCAGCTGCAGCAAATCCCACACGAAATCTCGACCTAAAATAGTTTCAGTCTTCGTGCGAGTTATAAAACGGTACTTTCCAGCTACAGTTACAAAACCAACAGCTAGATTTAACACTAAATTTAAAGCAAAAAAAGCAAAAAAAACTATGATTCTAAGGGTAGATACAATAATTTTTGCCCAATTTGGGATTTTTGACTCCAAAAATAAATTCAGATGTAAAATTTTGGCGTAAAGTAAAGCTAGGTAATTTGTACCTTCAAGTGACCAAAGCGACCACATCAGGCCGCGTCCATCGACCGCGGTCCAAGTTCCTTGATTTAAAACTTCTTTGTAAGCTGGGAGGCGATTAGCTCGCAACACAAATTCGCTGTACAAAAAAAATAGACTGAGCCGACTGTTTGGAATCAGTTTTTGATCGATTTGTGCTAGGAGCTGATTTTTGGTGATTTTACTGGCGTAGACTCCGAAGACATTTGACATATATCACCAATGAGGCAATTGAAAATGGCTGTCAAGCTGCCCTATACTCCAAAATAGAGTTAATTTGACATAATTATAATCTATGCCCTAGTATGCTTGAATCTATTTATAGGTCACGGTTTTAAACAAAAAAATATACGCGCGCATGAATCAAAAAAATCAAAGTGCTTCCGAGGCTCAGTTTGTGCTAAATGCTGGCTATAGCCCAGCAGGTGATCAGCCCAAAGTCATCCAAGATATTTGTAACTCCCTACAGGCTAAAAATCTTGAACAGACTATTTTGGGTGTGACTGGCTCTGGTAAGACCTACATGATGGCTAAAATAGTGGAAACATTGCAAAAACCGACGTTAGTAATTGCTCACAATAAAACTTTAGCAGCTCAACTAGCCGAAGAGTTTCGACAGTTTTTTCCAGACAATGCGGTGCACTATTTTGTGTCATACTATGATTATTATCAGCCCGAGAGTTATTTACCACGGTCCGATACTTATATAGAAAAGCAAACTCAAATCAACGATGAAATCGATCGCTTTCGAAATGCTACCACTCAAGCTATTTTAACTCGGCCCGACACTTTAATTGTGGCCTCAGTGTCGTGTATTTATGGTTTGGGCAATCCAGAAGATATTAACGCTTTAAAAATTGAATTAAAACTGGGTGATATTTTCAAGCTCGATAAACTAGTTCGAAGGCTAATAGATCAGCAATATGTTCGCACCGATTTGGATCTCAAACGAGGTTATTTTAGGCTTCGTGGAGATACTTTGGAGATTTGGCCGACTGCCGAGGAGCGAGGCTATCGTTTTAGTTTTTTTGGAGATCAGTTGGAGTCGATCCAAATTTTTGAGCAAGTTACTCGCCACACCTTGGCTGAACTTACTAATTATACCATTTTTCCAGCAAGGCAATTTGTCACCACTCAAGAAAAAATTAATAATGCCATCGTTAGAATCGAGGAAGATCTAGAAAAACAGGTCAAATATTTTGTGGACCAAAACCTGCTTTTACCAGCTGAGCGACTCAAACAGCGCACCCAAAATGACATAGATATGCTGCGAAACGTTGGCTTTGTCAATGGTATTGAAAACTATTCGGGTTATTTTGACGGTCGATTACCAGGGGAACCGCCGACTACTTTGCTAGACTACTTTCCAGACAATTTTTTGACTTTTGTTGATGAAAGCCATATCACTATGCCTCAAATTGGGGCTATGTACGCCGGAGATCGCAGCCGCAAAAGTACCTTAGTCGAGTATGGTTTTCGTTTGCCGTCGGCCATGGACAATAGACCGCTAAAACGTGAGGAGTTTTACACCAAAATGAATCAAATTACCTACGTTTCCGCGACACCAGCTGAGTATGAGTTGACTCACTCGAGTGTGATTTCACAGGCTATTATAAGACCGACAGGTTTGCTTGATCCTGAAATAGTTCTTAAACCGACTGCTACTCAAGTCGATGATATTTTAGAGCAAGTTCGGCTGCGAGTAGCTTTGGGGCAGCGAGTTTTGATCACAGCCCTGACTAAAAAATTCGCCGAGGAGCTTGACCTTTATATGAAGCAGCTCAACCTAAAATCGGCGTATATTCACAGTGATGTTGATACCATTCAGCGTATTGATATTATTCGAGATTTGCGAGTCGGAGTTTATGATGTTTTGATCGGTATAAACTTGTTGCGAGAAGGGTTAGATTTACCAGAAGTGTCACTGGTGGCTGTATTTGACGCTGATAAGGAGGGCTTTCTGCGATCTAAGACTTCTTTGATTCAGATAGTCGGTCGAGCTGCCAGACACGAGCAGGGCCTGGTAATTTTGTACGCTGATAAAATTACTGACAGTATGCGCTTTGCGATGGATGAAACTAGTCGCCGCCGTGAAATTCAGATGGAATACAACCGAGTTCATGGTATAGTCCCGACTTCCACCAAGCGTAAAATTCAGACCTTAGCCGACGATATGCGTGGCGAAATCGAAGAAAATGAAGATTACGGTCAAGCTGGTGCAATTTTAACACCATTTGGTTTTACAGAAAAAACCGCTAAAAATACCGAAGAACGGGATTACGACAGCACTTTTGACGAGTTTAAGATCGCACCTTCGGGTGGCTATCGTGACAAGAAAAAAGCCAGTCGCACAGCTAAAAATGAAGCCTATCAAGCGGCTCAAAAACCACAAATTAGAAAAAAACTTCAAGTATTTGCGAATTTTGATGACAAAAAAGCTAAACACCTGGCCGAACTTGAAAGTCAAGAACTCACTTTGCCCGAACTCAAAGACAGGTTACAGATTGCCGCTGACGCCTTAGACTTTGAGATGGCGGCAGCTCTTAGAGATTATATTAAAGAGCGAGAGGGATAAAATTTTGGTGGTTTCATCACTTAGTTTTGAGCACTAGTCGCTGGGTTTAATATTCCTTTGGCGAGCGTAAATATGAGCTAAAAAAGTATAGAATTTGTGCATAATTTGATTGTAAACCTAGTCTGATTTCCTTAATATTGCAGTATAATTGGTGTGCTAGATTGTGCTATTATTGGCGAGATATCAATAAAATTTGGCTTAAAAGACGTGAGTAATGTGTTGACAGAAATTACCTAAATATAACTTGTTGATGTTTTATAATTTTTATTATTGCATATCGCTTATGTTACCCACCTCCATGTTTATTAATTTTTTTAAATTAATTTTAAGCGTAATCTTAATATTTATGAGTTGGTATTCGTTTCATCAGTGGAACGAGAATGGTCGAAGCGATGAGGTAATGTGGTTGTTGGTACTGGGGATATTATTAGTAATGTTCAACTTATTTGGTTGGTTTGCAATTCCGCTAATTTTTGGTGGTAAACAGGGAGAGTTTTACCAGCTGAAAAAAAACGTTTAAATTCTGATGGTGAGCCATTATTTGTAGAAAAATATGTAGCGCCGATGCTAGATAAGCCAACTCTAATATTTACCAATGGCTGGAGTACCACCGCTCAAGTGTGGCATTATTTTCGAAAAGATCTCAGTCAAGATTACAATCTTATATTTTGGGATGAGCCAGGCTTGGGCAAATCAAACTTGCCAGAATCTGATGACTACTCGCTGGATAAATACGCCAGCGACCCCAAAAATATCATTGAGCAAAATCCTGCCAATAAAGTTATATTAATCGGTCATAGTATCGGCGGAATGATAATTCAAGAGTTGTATAAATTGTATCCCGATTTAATTCAAACTAAAGTAGCTGGGCTAGTGCTAATGAATACCACCTATATTAATCCGATCCACACTTCAATTTTATCAAGATTTTTAATTTTGATACAAAATATTCTTTTAAAACCGATTCTTTACTTGCAGGTTTACACTTGGCCAATTTGGCAATTAAATAACATTTTGAGCTTTTTAAATGGTGGTAATCATTTAGCCGCACTCGTTTCTGGGTTTAGTGGCAAACAAACAAAACAAGAATTTGATTTGACTGCTAGATTTATGACTAGTGCCCGTGTGGATGTGGTAAATAAAGGTAATTTAGCTATGATGAAGTTTGATAATAATTCTAGATTAAAAGATATCTCTATTCCAACTCTAATCTTGGCTGGAAGCAAAGATATTATGACAAAGCCTGACGCTAGTGCCTATATGGCTAGCCAAATTCCCGATTCCCAGCTAAACATAATCTCGGGCGCAAATCATATGGGGCTTCTTGAGTATCATCAAGATTATTTAGTGGCACTCCGAGCGTGGTTAAAACAAATGGTATAATAAACGAAGCAAACAATTTAACATAGATTTTTTTGCAGCCAAGTATTGAACCCAATTCTTTTCCAAACCCCGATAGCAAGACGGATTTAATATTTAATTTTATTACCTAGAATTTTCAGCCTAAATTTAATTTTTTGACTTAGTTTTATGACGCTGTGCTATAAACCAAACTAAAAACTGGGATTTTGTTGACAGCTTTCAAAATAGCGTGCTACACAAAGTCATCATTATTTTATATGCAATTATCTCAATCTCTTTCCAAGTTCTCTAACTTAATAATAAGTTCATTTTTAGTTTTAAGCGTTTTATTTTCAGGTTCAGTCGCAGTTGAGGCTAAAAAAGTGGTAGTTAAACCCAAAACCATAATCTCAAAATCTTTAAAAAACAGTAAAACCCAATTAAAAACACAGGTAAAATCACCTAAAATTGCAACAAAGAGTCCAGTTGAGTCAGAAGATTCCAAAAATACAGATCAAACTGCACCAAAATTTATCAAATACCATGGCAATGGTAAGGGCTTGACTCTGTGTAAAGATGGTATGACATCAAAAAGTGCTGGTCGTGGAACCTGCAGTGGCCATGGTGGAATTGACAAGTAGTTATTTAATAAAATCTCTTTATCGTGCCAAGCGTCAGGCCCTAAACAAGTCTAGATCTTGGTAGCTTTTTGACACAAAGTTAAATGAGGTCAAAACTAAAGATATATGAGTTTAAAATTGTACACTTTCAATGTCAACGGTATTCGAGCTATCGGTAAAAAAGGTTTTTGGGATTGGCTCCAGATTGAGCAGCCAGACGTACTCTGTATCCAAGAAATCAAGGCAGGTGATGATATTATGCGCGGCCTAGTCAGCGGACACCCAGACATTGGTTTGAGGCTTTTAGATAACCAGATTACTGATTCAGGTATCAATTGCTCAGCTCCTCACCAACCTGAAGTTTTGCAAAATGGCACTTTAAAAGCTGCGCTAAACGCAAGTTTTGAGATTCAAACCGAAAGCCTTTCAGTTCAAGAAAAAAATAGTACAAAAAATGAGAATGAAACCACTGTTTCGACTATTTTAGGTGATTTAAATGAGCTAAACTACGATTTATTTTGGCACGCTTGCAGTATGAAAAAAGGGTATAGTGGCACGGCTATATTTTACAAACCACATCTTTTTAAAAAGGTTGAAGTTTTCACTGGACTTGGTAATCCTAAATTTGATGTCGAAGGTCGACTTTGTGGGCTTAAAACCGAGCATTTTACTTTGATTAACTGCTACTATCCTCAAGGCGGTCGCGAAGGACGAATACCATACAAGCTCGAGTTTTATCAAGAGCTTCACAAGCTGGTTACCAAGCTACAAGCTCAGGGTGAAAAAGTTATTTTGACAGGGGATTTCAATAGCACTTTGGGTGATATTGACTTGGCTAGGCCAAAAGAAAATCGTAAAACTACAGGCTGTTTACCCGAAGAGCGAGCTGCGATGAACTGGTTTTTAGATCAAAAATATTTCGACCCGGCCCAATTACAAGTCATTAATCCTGATTTTACACATTTTAACGATCAGAAAATTAGCTTAAATTTCATTGATGCTTTTCGACATTTTTACCCAGACGAATCTGCTAAATACACTTATTGGGACCAAATTACCAGAGCTAGAGATCGCAATGTCGGTTGGCGGATTGATTATTTTGCAGTCGATCCAGCACTTGAATCAAATCTAAAATCAGCTCAAATCCTAAATCAAGTCATGGGTAGCGACCACTGCCCAATGATGGTGGAATTGGAGTTCTAAAATCTAAAAATTTACTATGTCAACTATACTTACAGGACTTCGATCCAACTCAAATCTGCATATCGGAAACTTTATTGGTGCTATTTTACCAATGGTAGAGCTACAAAAAAATCTTCAAGAGGGTGATAAGTTTTTTATGTTTGTGCCTGACTTACACTCTTTTACCACACCAGTTGACCATACTGAGCTGTATCAAAACTCCCTGAGAAACGCTCAAGTCTACCTCGCCGCAGGAATCAATCCAAATCACTCAAACTCTTATCTTTATCGCCAGAGCCAAATTTCAGCTCACAGTGAATTAACTTGGATTTTGTCATGTTTTACAAATTTTGGCGAGCTGGGTCGCATGATTCAGTTCAAGGAAAAAAGTACCAAACAAGGTCAAAGTGTGAGTGCAGGCTTATTTACTTACCCGATTTTAATGGCAGCTGATATTTTACTTTATGGAGCTGAATATGTGCCCGTGGGCGAGGATCAAAAACAGCATCTCGAGCTGGCACGTGATATTGCGGCTCGTTTCAATGGAAAATTTGCGGAAAGCTATCCAAATGGCTTATTTGTTTTACCTAAAACCTGGACTTCACAACTAGAATTTTCTCACAGAACTGAGGGTATAAAAATCCGATCACTAAGCAATCCGCTCGAAAAAATGAGTAAGTCTGTAATTGATCCCAAAGGTACTATTTTACTAGTAGATGAGCCAGCTGTAGCTGCCAAAAAAGTCATGACCGCCCAAACTGACAATGAAGCTAATATTGAGTGGAACTGGGAAACTCAGCCAGGCATCACCAATTTACTGCAGCTGCACTATTTGCTCAAAGGGCAAAGCATAGAAGAAACCAAACAGGCTTGGGTTGGGCAAACTAGATATGGTGATCTTAAAAAAGAAGTAGCTAGTTTGGTAGAGCAATTTTTAACTGATTTTCAAGGTAAATTAGGTCAGAAAAGTTTAGATGAGGTGGCGACAATTTTGGAAAATAGTGAAACTGAAGTCAGGCAAATTGCCAATCAAACTCTCTTAAAAGTGCAGCAAGTTGTCGGTTTAAGACCTTAAAAATAAGCTCATTTTTATCGGGGCGAAACTACAATTCAATCGTGTTTTTTTGGTTTAAATATCAGCTTTAAGTATGCTAACGGTTGCTATACTCAAATAGCTAAAACTTCTAGAACGAGATACTTTTGTCAAAAACCTTTTTATTGCCACTTCGCCTTGGCACTTGGAGTCTTTGAGTGCACAAAACTGGCTTTATATCGAAAAGCTACGCTTTTTTTATTTTTCTCAAAGCTTAAACAAGTTGTTCCTTTCATCCGTTTCAAACGGCGGTGTTTTTTTGGGAAGAGGATGTATTTAAGATTTAGTTTCGCTATCAGGGCTTTAAGCTACGGTTTTTCTAATACAAACTCAAGCCTTTATCAGGCTTACTTGCTAGCTTTACGATCATTTCCGATAGAATATAAAATACTACCAAAATTACGATTGAAATGATTTTTAAAGTGGTGTCTGTACCTAGTTTTTCAGTGATATAGCCTCCGCCGATTACCAAAAAAAGTCGAGTTGAAAGCAGTTTCGGTAAGCGATCTCGAACTAAATAATCTCAGCCCAAATATAAATATTGTTTTAAAGTTTTGGGTTTTAGTTGGTTTAAATCCGTGTTATTTTCAGCATTTTTAAGCTCGATTTGATGTTTCAGCTGATCTTTGACTTCTTGTGTATTTTGGTTGATAATATTGGCAATTTTTGCCTCATTTCCAATCTTTGTTTGGTAATTTTTGAGCGTATTTTGCAACTCTAAATTTTGCTGGATTTGCAAAGTTAGATTTTTTTGCACATTTTCAAGTTTGCCTTGTAGATTTAATTCATTTAAAGTGGCTCTGGTATTTAAATTTGGATTTTGATTCGAGTCTAAAACCGCATAAAACTTATTTAAAAAAATATTAAGCTCAGCAATTTTTTGATTGGTTTGAGTTTTTTGAGATGATTCAAGTTGTGGATTAGCTAAACTCAGTACCAAGCTTTGTTTTTGCAAGACAGCTTGCTCGATTTCTTGGATTAAATTTGGATTAAAAGCCATAAAAAGATGTTTTTTATAAAAAACTAAGAATTAAAAGCTATTTATTAAGACTTGGGTTTGGTCACGAATAGTCTCGGCTTGCGACTTTAAAATTTGGTCACGGGCTAAAGTATTTTTGTAATTACTGTCTATTGCCTTGAAACGATTTAAAATAAAGGTTAAATTGTTTGTGCTGATGGATTCGGTGATATCAAAAGGTAGCCCGGCATAATCAAATTTATTTAAAAAATCAATCAAATTTGATTTGGGCTGAGTTTGACTTGCAAGTTTGTTTTGTGCATCTTTGAGCTGATTTTCTAAATCCTTAATTTGCCGCGAATTTTGAGCCAAAATGGTCTTATCATAACTCACTTCACGATCGCGATCGCTAATATCACTTAGAATTCTGCCCCAATTATTGCTATTAAAACTACTAATATAATATTCGGCGTTTGGAAGTTTTTCAAAGTCGGCTATGCGTAACCACGGTTTTGAGTCGATTGGGTTATTTGATTGAGTTAAATCATACATAAAAGTTTTGCCCAACGCGTCGCAAATAGCTTGTGCCACCCATTTAGCGTAGCGTTCATCGCTTGCATCGCCCGTATCAGCCTGAATAAAACCACACTCAATCAGATGAGCAAGAGGAATAGTATCGCGGATCCAACCAAGTCTTCCAAATCGAGCGACAGTGTCTGGCCTAGCCCAAGACAAATTGTTAGCGCCATTTTTTTTGAAAATTTGTGACATTTGAGTAGCAATTGCTTGGCTATCACTATCACCGGCATAGTAATATACCCCTAAACGATTTTCAAGGGCCGCAGAATCTACTCCAGTGGCGCTATCTTTATGAATTTCCAAACACCAATCTTGACCCAGTTTATGGTTTTGATTGACATAATTGATAGCATTTGCAAGCCCCAGATCGGGATCAATTACAGTTTCGATCTTGTTAAATCGCAGCATCCTAGCGACTCGTGACACGATTTGATTATTTTCGGAGTTTTCAGTAGTTCCGTTTGCGACCGCTCCAGGATCTCCTTGCCCGTGCCCAGCTTGGAGTACGACTCGTCTGACACTCGTGAGATATGGGTTTGGCATGCCGTATTTTTATAGATTTACAAAATTGCTCTAAAATTTAGGTTGTCAAACATTTATCATAAAAAAATATTTTTGTCAATACCAAATTTTCCTAGAAATACAGCACGGAACTGTGTTTTACCGCAGTAAAATTAAGGCTTTTTAGGTCAAGTAAAAACTACTTGCAAGGTGGCCACGTAAATGATTTATTTCACAAATTTCCAACTCTTTTTGATTAAAATGGCACCTAAATCTAGTTTGTTTAGCAAAAAATTGTATACTTTTGGCAAATTCCTGACCTACTCGAAGCGCTGAAACCAAGCCTGGAGTGGTAGTAACCATGATTTTATCCATGCAAAGCAAGATTTTTGACTGTAAATTTATCTCTGGATCAAGATCTGGGAAATTTGAGTTTAGGAAATCATCAAACTCTTCTAAGTCCAGCTGCTCAATTAACTGTTTCCAGCTAAAATGAATCGCCTCAGCGTGCATTCGAGCCCCGATTTCTGGCACCACTCCACCGTAAATAGCGTGAGTTTTGATTTGTGACGCTATTACTGAGCTAAATATTTTAGTATTTCGAATTAAATCTAAGTCTGATTCAGTATTAAACCCATTTGGGTTATTAATAAAGCTTGGAACTGCCAAAAGTGCTAAAGAAGTCTCATCACAGCTGCTTTCTATAGCGAGTATCAAGTGTTTAAGATTTAGATTTGACATAAATTTAAAATAATAACATAACAAAAGCACTTCTTACACATTATTATTTGTGATAGATTGTATAGCTTAAACTTTAAAGTTAAATTGCAATTTATGCAAACACGTATGGAATTTAACAGTAAATAGTAACTGGCTTGTAGATAGCCCAAGGCGGTACTTTTTAAAATTTTCTTTACAAAACTAATAATATTTTTTAATATATATCCATATGTACGATTTAAACAAAGTAATGCTAATCGGACGACTCACTCGTGATCCCGAAGCTCGCACCACCACCACAGGTAAAAAAGTAGTAACTATCTCACTGGCAATGACCATGAGTAAAAATCCAGAGACAGGCGAACAGAAAACAGAGTACATCGATGTCGTGGCTTGGGAAGGACTAGCTGATATTATAGACAAATATGTCACTAAAGGCACTCTAGTCTATATCGAAGGCTCTATTCAAACCCGAAGCTGGGAAGGCACAGATGCTAAGAAAAACTATAAAACTGAAGTTTTGGCTCGCGACATGAAAATATTGACGCCTAAAGGCTCAGCTACTGGTGAATACAACTCTGGCAGTCAGTCAAGCTCCACAAATTCCGCTCCAAGTCAGCCAAAAGCTGTCGCAAAATCTGCACCAACTGACGAATATAAAACTGAAGAACTTCCAGATATCGATTTAGACGAAATTCAGACTCCATTTTAGTGAGCTAGGCTGTGAAGTTAGTAAACCCTACAGGTAAATAATATAGTATTAGAATACCTTGTCCGCTGTGTGACTATAAATCTTATGGTGACGCGAGTGATGTGTCTCATAGCTTTGGGGGAAGTATTTCTGTTTGGGACTAATTTATTAAGGTTGTTCACGACGCCCTCCAAATATCCTATACTTCTAATTTTAAGTAAGCTTATCACCATACAAATATTTTATTATTTTATATAAAATACTTCCCAATTTCCTTAGTAGAAAGATTTTGATTCTTAAATTTTTAAAAAAATGTCTACAGAGGTTGAATTTAATGACAGTTTAGCTTTGGCTGTGCTGGTAAATGATCTAAATTTAAACCAAATCAGATATAATGAAATTTTAAAATGCTACTCGAACCTGACAAACGCCATTCAAGATAAATTTAGTTTATTTTTAGGAATCTGCTGGCAAAACTCAAATATAGCTCAAAATACCAAAAATACAACTCAAGTCCAGCACAATACTATCAAGGTTGACTTAAGATTAGATACTAGTTTAGGTCTTTTCGAATCAAAATCTGCATCAACTCAGAATCTGGATATTGAATTTGAAAATGATAACAATTATAACCCAAAACTAAGCAGCAGTATTTCAAAAGTCTGGCTCGATAAAATCGAAAATTACGATTGGAGCACTTTGGAGACGAAAAAAGCTATTTTAAATCAGCAACTACAACAAAATAAGATTTTTATTTTAGAGCATAAGGACTTTCCAGATACGCTTAAAAATATCAAAGATTGCCCGTGCTTGCTGTATTTTCAGGGCGACCCAAAATGTTTTGAGCTTAAAAAAAATATAGCCATAATCGGCGCTAGAAAAATGACTAGTTATGGTAGTAAGATTTTAGAATCAATTTTACCAAATTTAAGTTCGTTAAAACTGGGTATAGTTTCTGGTTTAGCTTTAGGCGTAGACTCTTTGGCTCACAAACTAACTTTAGGCAGTAATTCAAGATGTATTGCTTTTATAGGTTCTGGATTAGCTGATAATGTGTTTTACCCTAGTGAAAATAGGGTTTTAAAAAGCCAAATTATCGAATACGGCGGTTTGATTTGTAGTGAATATCCGCCAAATTTCAAGTCAATGCCGTACACTTTTCCGCGTCGAAATAGGCTAGTAGCGAGTCTGGCAAGTATTACCTGGGTAACTCAAGCCAGTAAAAAATCAGGTGCTTTGATTACGGCTAAACTCGCACTTGATTTTGGAAAAATTGTAGCCACTACCCCGAGCACAATTTTTGATCCAGCTTTTGAAGGTAATTTGAATTTGATCAAAGATGGCGCCCAAATCGTGACTGAGGCTCAGGATTTGCTAGGATTATTAAATCTAAGTTCGGTTGCAGTCTTACCAAATAGCCCAGTTTTACAAGACATAAACTGGTCAAACCATTCTAAAAATGCCAAAATAATTTATGATAAGATGGGGTTTGAACCTCAAGAACTACAAGATATTTTTCTAGCCACTCAAATTCCAATTCCAAATTTAAACACCGAATTGAGTTTACTCGAGCTAGCTGGTCTGCTAGAAAATCTAGGTCAGGGCCTTTGGGTTAAAAATTAGATATTTTACAACTACGATGCGGTGCAAGCTAATATTTTAAAAGCTTGGCACTGATCGAAAAGTAAAAATTTTTAGACTGCAGTTTGTTTGAAAATTAGGTGTTTTTAAGCATTGAGAGTTGTGTAGCGATTCTGCTTCAAAACAAAGTATTCCTTCTGACAAAGAGAATTTAGTTTAAACTCCAATACCAAAACTCCCAAAAGCAAGATACTTTTATCAAAAACTTAGACTCTTTTATTTCCCACTCCGTTTGGGCATTTGGACCCCTTCACCCCACAAAACCTCGCTATAGATATTGAAGACTACGCTTTTTATTACGCTCAAACAGTTGTGGGATTCATCCGTTCCAAACGAGGTGTTTTTCGGGAAAAGAATGGGGAAGAATGGAAAAGATATGTGTTAATATTTAGTCTGGCTATTGAATTTGCAAAGACTACCTATTTTGTAAGCTCAAACCAGGCTAAATTTGCAGTTTTAGAACCTATTTTAAGTAAAATATTTAGACTTTAGGGTAGTACAAGTGATTTTTAGGCAAAAGAAAAAGGGGTGTCACGCCCCGTTGTACAAAAATTAGGCTGACGACCCCTTTGTTTGGTCGATTTAGAGAGCAATTTTTCACACGAGTCTTTTTAAGGATTCCTGTGAAAGAGAACATCATCGTAAATCTGACCTTTCCTAGGTGGTCTTCCCAGTATTTCTACCCGCCATAACCCATTTTTATTTTTTATTTAAAAATTTTTATTTTTATTTTTATGAAATAAGCAGACCATTGCCATTATTTCGAGGTTGTAATTACTAATTTTGGCAATTACAATAGCAGATAGAAAGGAAAAAAGTCTAAAAAACTTTAAAATTAAACTAAAATTTTAAGCTTAAACTCCTTACCTTTAGGTACTGGAAAGTTGTAAAACAAGAAGAATATTCCTCTAAATAGAGTATACATTATATGTATATTGTTGTCTATAGACCATAGTTTTAGAAGTCGTTTTTGGCTGTGCATGGCTTGTACTTGACATTTAGAGTCTATTAAAACAGATTAAAAAGTATGTTATTTGATATTTTTACGCTGCACCCAGATATTCTCGAATCATTTTTCTCAGAAAGCCTAATTGCCAGAGCTATTAGTAAATCAATTATCAAAGTCAAATCACACAATTTTCGTGATTTTGGAATCGGCAACTATAAAGCTGTGGATGATCGCCCGTTTGGTGGTGGCAGCGGTATGGTACTTCGCCCAGAACCGATTTTTGAGTCATTGTCGCAGGCGGGTTTAGTCAGTACACTTTACAGTCAAACACCAGATTTGCTCCCAAGTGATCATCTAATCCCAAATAATAGCCGCTTTGAAGCAGGTTTTAAGTCTGGGCAAATCCAGAGAAAAACAGCCACCATCATGCTCACACCCAGAGGATATCCTTTAAATCAACAAATTTGTGAGTGGCTCGCTAGCGATTTTGAGCAGATTGGATTGGTTTGTGGTCGGTACGAGGGGTTTGATGCTCGTGTGACAGAGGCAGTCGATATGGAAATTTCATTAGGAGATTTTGTGTTAAATGGCGGCGAGGTAGCAGCTATGGCAGTTATAGAAGCAGTTTCCAGGCTTTTACCAGATTTCATAACTAAACAAGACTCAGTTTTACATGACTCATTTTCTAGCTCACTCAACATATACAGTGAACTGGAGGAGTTTATTATTGGCAAAACCAAATTTGAAGCCTTAAATAAAACTAAAGTCACACGCTTAGCCAGCTCAAAAACCATATTTAATCAGCAATTTTGGCTAGAAACAATCGCCCCTAAAGTAGAGCACCCACAATATACTCGCCCCGAAATCTGGCAAAATCGCCAAGTCCCTAGCATCCTAACCTCAGGCGATCACAAAAAAATAGATCAGTGGCGAAAAGTGGGCTGGAGAAATCATAATTAATTAATTTTTATTAAAAATATGCTTTACTGATATCGTTTGTATTTAAATAGCAAAACTCCTAAAATTTGACACCTTTATCAAAAATCTAATCTTTTTAAATCTCACCCTCAAGGCGGGTTTTTTGTTTGGTTTTATGCTTTTGAAACCAGCTCCAAATTAACTAAATCCAAACTAAGCGACCTGGTTTAATTTATGAAACGTAATTTTATATAAGATATATGCTGCAAATACTCAAACCAACGATCTTCCCGCAAAATATTTTGGCTGGTTATACCGAAATAAACCTAAGTTTAAGACCAAATTTACCAAATGGTCTGGATTTTAAAACAGTAAATCGAGCGAATTTTGATAAGAGTTTGAGTGTGCTAGCAGAGTTTTTGGGCCTAAATAAAGCTAGTTTTGTGACTTCAAAACAGGAACATGGTGACAGTATTTTTTTAGCTAATGACCCGAGTTTAGATTATTTTTCAATTCATGCTGATGCTTTGGTAACTGAAAATCCGGAAATTATACCCTGTGTTAGATCAGCTGACTGCGGTAATTTGCTGATTTTTGACTCAGTTTCAGGCCTGCGAGCTGTGGCCCATTCTGGCTATAAAGGAACTACACTAAATATCGTTGGTAAAACTATTGATTTTATGGTAAAACTAGGTGCTAGTGCTAAGGATTTGCTGATTTTTATGGGTCCGTCAATCGAGCAAGAGGCTCTGTGGGTCTGGAAGTCGGTAGTAGTAAATTGCCCAGATGAGTTTAAGGTATGTATTCATGACTTAGACAAGAACTCGGATCTAGCAAAATATTTGCCTTTAGGTTTTACCGAAATCAACCACTTTCCAACTTTGGAACAGCCTGCGTATTTACTTAATCTAAATTCCTGGTTAAAATATCAACTACTTCAAGCTGGAGTTTTGCCTCAAAATATTGAAATTGTGTCTCAAGGTACTTTTAGTAATGCCAGATTTCACTCCCAAAGGCGGGCTAGAATAGTGCATCAAAGCGCTAAGTTTGGACTCGGCTTAGGATTTATAGCTCAAAAGTTTGAGATAAACTAGAGTGCCCCGGTGCCGTAATAAAATACTTTTATCAAAACGTTATTGTTTTACTTTCCATTCCGTTTGGGCATTTGGACTCCTTCACTCCACAAAACCTCGCTATATATATTGAGAGCTTACGCTTTTTATTACGCTCAAACAGTTGTGAGGTTCATCCGTTCCAAACGGTTGTGTTTTTAGGGGAAAAGGATTGGAAAAGAGATGGGTTCAGTATTTGGTATAACTATTGGGGCTTGGGCCTAAATTTTGTTTGAGTTGAAAATACTCCGTTTGAACCAACGTAGCCAGAAATACTAAAAGCTAAATTGCACTATTGCAGATTTTTTCGCAGCGTCTTTAGCTCAAGTTTTAAATTCAATTTAAATTAGGAAATTTGGTTTTACTGCACCCTTTTAGCTAATACATGGCTACTATAAAATGACTCCAAAGCGTGTAAATACAAGAAGTATAGCCTGGTAAAAGTTCTGAAGTTAACTTGCAAATGATATTTAAAAGTGATATACTAAGTTAGTTTTCTAAAACTACAAACATAAAAATAAATCTAAAAATATGTCCAAAGCACCGTTAAAAAATCTAGCTCATCAAATTTCCAGACCAAAATCTAAAAAAGCATCAAGACGGCTCAGCGCTATAATTGCAGTCATTTTAGTATCAATTTTAGCATCAAATATGCTTCAAAATGTGGATTCGGCGATTTCTACTCAATCGAATCCGAGTAACCACAAAGTAACAACAAAATAGTTGACAAAGCCAATTCTTGGCGATATGTTTTAGGTAAAACCATCAATTATATATTATGTTAGATTTTTCGGAAATTAAATTAGGTAAAGTAGTCAACTATGAAAACCACCCCTGTGTAATTATAAAATGTGACTTTTTGCAAGTCCAGCAAAGAAAACCAGTTAAAAAGTGTATCTTAAAAAATTTGGTTAATGGTCGCAACACCGAGTACTCTTTTAAGTCTGGTGACGGCGTCGAAGAAGCAGATTTACGGCGTGAAAAAGCCAACTTTATGTATCGAACTGGTGACCAGCTCAGCCTAATGATCGAGTCCACATATGAGACTATCGATTTGCCAGTAGAGATCATGGGCGATAAAGTAGACTACCTCAAAGACGGCCTAGATGTAATCGTGCAATATTTCAACGATGTGCCAATTTCGATCGATATTCCCGTAAAAATTGCCTTTAAAATCATTGAGGCTGATCCTGGTGTCAAAGGTAATAGCAGTAGTAATGTCATGAAAGATGCTAAAATTGAAACCGGTAAAATCGTGCGAGTGCCACTTTTTATAGAAGCTGGTGAATCCGTAGTTTTTAATACCGTCGAAGACGAATATGTAGGCCGCGAAGGTAAAGAATGATTTTTCTTTTAAGTTTGGTTTTGAAAGCAGATTTACCCCATTTTTGTGATGGGGATTTTTTTGTGTAAGAGATCCGAATCGGACTAAATTTGGATACGGCTTGTATTTAAAGCTCAACAACAAAATTTCTAATTTATTTCAAAGCTCAAACAGTTGTGCAGCGATTCCGTTCCAAATGAAGTGAGTTTTTCCGTTAGTAATACTTCGTATTTTGGCTCTTAAGAAAGCTTATTTGACACAATATAGTATTCTATATTAAAAAGTAGTATACTATGATTAGTAAAGTTTACACCGCCTCTACACTGGGCCTACAGGTCAATAAAATCGAGATTGAAATTGATCTAAGTCCAGGACTTCCAAATATTATAGTTGTGGGTTTGCCTGATAAAGCTGTGCAGGAAAGCAAGGAGCGGCTACGTTCGGCTATTAAACATTCGGGTTTTGAGTTTCCAGACGGTAAAGTGACCATAAATCTCGCGCCAGCTGATGTGGTCAAAAGTGGAACTTCATTCGATTTACCGATGGCGGTCGGAATTTTAAACCTGATGGACTATGTCACTGATGTTCCTAAAAATTCATTGTTTTTAGGGGAGTTAGCACTAGATGGGACGCTGAGACCGATTAGCGGTGTCTTGAGTATCGCTCTGCAAGCCAAGCAAAAAGGTATACAGCAGTTGTTTGTACCTACTCAAAATTGTAACGAGGCTAGGCTGGCTAAAGATCTTAAAGTATTTGGGGTTGAGAGTCTTAATGAGCTAGTCGATCATCTCAATAATAAAAAATTGATTGAACCTGCAGCACTTTTAAAAATTGAAGAAATTAGTGAAATAGATCAGTTAGGCCATCAGCTAGACGACTACGATCTATGCTACGTAAAAGGTCAGGAACAGGCCAAAAGAGCTTTGGAAATAGCCGCAAGCGGTGGTCACAATACTATGTTTATCGGACCGCCTGGTAGCGGTAAAACTCTGCTCGCAAAATCTTACTCCACTATCTTACCCAAGATGAGTGACCAAGAAATCCTAGAAGTGACTCAAATCTACTCTGTAGCGGGATTGTTGCCACCTGAAGGAGTGATTTATAAGCGACCATTTAGATCACCACATCACAGTGCCTCCCATATCGCTCTAGTGGGCGGTGGTTCAAAAATTAGACCTGGGGAAATTAGCTTATCTCATAGAGGTGTACTTTTTTTAGATGAATTTCCAGAATTCGATCGCAAAACTATTGAGGCCTTGAGACAGCCGCTAGAAGATGGTTTGGTTTCAATTTCTCGAGCTAGTGGCACTTTAGTTTTTCCGAGCCGATTTTATTTACTTGCAGCTGCCAATCCAACCCCTTCTGGGTTTAACCCTAATGATCGAGATAGCCTACAGCGGCCACAGTCAAAACAAGCCATTTTAAACTATCAAAGCCGTTTTAGTGGACCGATTATGGATCGTATCGATCTACAAGTCGAAGTCCACCGAGTAGATCCAGAAAAACTACAAAATATAACTCTAGGCGAAAATTCAGCTACAGTCAGGCAGCGAGTTCAGGCTGCTAGAGATATTCAAATTTCTCGCTTTAAAGGCACTAAAATTACTTGTAATGCCGAGATGAATTTGGCCATGATACAAAAATACTGCCTTCTTGATGAACCTTCAAAACAGTTGTTAAAGCACGCTAGTGAAAAATTTAAATTGTCAGCCAGAGCCTATATGCGCCTTTTAAAGCTATCTCGAACGATTGCTGATTTAGCTAGAACTGAACAAATAAATTTGGAGCACATAGCCGAAAGTTTGCAGTATAGAGGCAAATTTTAAATCCCAACCTCAAACGTCCAAAACAAGATATTTTTATCAAAACATAAGCTTTTTATTTTCCACTTCATTAAATCTTTTAGATTCCTAAGCTCCTCAAAACCTAATTTTGTTAGAAAAGGTGCGTTTTTTGTTTCTTAAAACTCAGGTATTTTTGTGCAGTGATTCTGTTTCAAACAAGGTATTTTTGAGAAAAAGATGGAAAAAAAGGAAATTTATAGGTTCGAATATTTAATTTTGCGATTGAAGCTTACAGCCCAGATTTTGCTGATTTGTTTGGATGTTTATTTTGAGTGAAGTATGCAAATTTTTTGTGTGTTTTACCATTTGTAGCTAAAAAAATCCCACCTAAAAATAGATGGGTAAACTAATAGAAATAGTTTTAAATTCAGTTAAAAGCTAGATTAAATTTTCACTAAACTCGCAATTTTGATTTGACTCGAGATTTGAGCAAGGCTTTTTCAAAACCACCAAAACCATATTTGAGTTGGCGACTGCCTCTGGAAACTGTCGTGACGGAGCATTTTAGCTGTGCCGCGATCTCTCGCTGTGGAATTCCAGCATCAAGTAGACGCACGATTTGCCATCTGAGAGCTAACTCTTCTAGTTCTTGCGGGGTAAGAATATCTTGCATAAAAGAGACCAAATCTACCGCAGAGTCTAAATTTGTAACGGCTTTAAAATATTCTGAGATAGCTGACATAATTAGATAAAATTTGTATTTTTGTTTTTGTAAGGGATCAAAATCCCTGTGTTAAGATATTATGATACACCTTTTTTTTTATGTCAACGATTGCCTAAAAATGGCTCATAACTGCACAATCATGGTTTTATGGTCGACAAAACCGAAAGGTTTAGGATCGTACCAAATATTGAATTTTTTACTCCAGAGCGGGTAAATACACAAGTCTAAAATCCAGCTAGTACCACAACCTTTAAAAGCAAATTTTAAAAAGCTTGGAGCTAAATCATTGATCATGACTGTTTTGGATTGATTTAATTTACCAAAATTATCGGTCATAATACTGAATTTACTTGAAATTAACCAATCTTTAAACTGATTAACTTCGGTTTTATTTAAGCTGTTTTCAACTGGACTAAAAATAGCTTTTCGAGTGAAAATCAACCAAGGCCTAAATCCAGCCAATACTGCTATAAATACTGCCGGAAGATGGGCAAACGGTTCAGCCGCTAAACCAAACGGACCAGTTAGAGTATCATAGCCGTAGAAGTTGAAATCGCCAGTAAAACGAGCAATTAGCTCAGCTTCTGACTTTTTTTCAGTCAAAACTTGGATCATTTTATCGATGATTTCCACACTTGCGGTAGCGTTTGCAAACCGATCTTTGGCGGTACTAAAAGCTGAAATATAGATATTTGAAATATGATAAATTTGGTTTAGATCTGGGTTTTGAAAAGTGAAATAAAGTGTCATCGGTTTTTGCAGCATGTCGCTACTACTGTATTTTTCAAAACAGCTATGATAGTCATAAAAACCACCTTCGTGAAAACTAAGTGATAAGTTTAGGGTTTTAAGATTAAAGTTTTGCAAGCCTTGATTTACGAGTACGGCTTGACCGCAGTCGGGTCTTTCTTTAAAATTTCCAAGATGATAAAACACATTTGGCACAAAATATATGTCAAAACCAAGGTCTGTAATACCTTTAAATAATTCCAAATCTTCAGGCACGTCTTGGAGATTTAGTAGCAAGGTTTTATTTGACTCGTTTTGTAAATATTCTAAAAAAGTGCCTCGAAGCTGGGCATATTCTTCATCCATCTGATTTTTATTTGAGTGCAGTCCAAAAGATCCAAGATTTAAACTCAGCAAACGGGGTCGATTTTCTGGAGTCGAGACAGGAACTTTTGGAATATATTTAGCTTTGTACACAGTTCCTATTTGACCTAAAGCCTCATTTTTATAAACCAAACTAATTTGGCTGCTAATTAAATTAGTGTCTTGAGCAAGGCTTAAGATACCGATTTGAGTATTGACTCTTTGAGCCGTAGGTATGAGGTTATGAGCTCGAACCAATACATGAAACTCAGGTTTTTGACTGATATTATAAAAATTTTGTAATTCGTTTTGATCTAAAAAAGTGCTCATAAATTGGGCTGAAAGTTTGATTAAAATTTGACTAAATTACGGTATTTCAAGATTATTCTTGGCTAAGAATAGCACATTAAAACCCAAATGTCAAACTACTACACAGCTAATAATTGCAGAAATGATAACGCCTGGCACTTCGAAAACTTATCAACACCAGCAAAGATTTAATACTTTAAGTTCTATATCGAAACTGACAAACTTGCTATACGCGGCAAACTGTTGTGCTCAAGAATATTGCATATAATTCTGCGGCGAAAAAACTTATTATGGTGGAGGGGAAATACTATCAAGCTTGCTTCGCACCTTTTCATAACAAGCTTAGTAAGCGATATGAGTTTTCCATTAGGAGTAGGTCGTATTTTGGCTCTCGAAAAAACTTTTTTCAATAAAATTTAGAACTATTTGAGCTGACTCCATCAAATATATCTCGCCACCAAACGCCAATCTGAGTGTAAATCCAGTATGAAACTAGCGCGATTGCTAATAAAGTGATCACAAAATAGAACAAAGTTTGATCTTGAGTTTTGCCAAATAAAACAGCCATTCGCCAATTGAAAAAATACTCCGATTCGGCTTTGCGAGGATAGAGTTTGGTCAGTGAGTCGCTAAAACCAGCTCCATGATCACGAAAAAAAATATGAGCTAGTTCATGAGCCACGACATATTCAATGTGGCTTCCAGAGTCAAACTTAATCAGATTTAAATTGAAATACAGCGTAAATTTTTTAGCTCCAATTTTTAGCTCGTTAATACCCCATTCTTTTTCATAAATTCCAATTTTGTAGTCAATTTTATGCTCGTACCCACATAGTTTTAGATAGCTGTTGACGGAGACTTTGGTTTTCTTTTTAAATTTTTTACTGCCGTCTGTGTAGTCCAGTTCAATCTCGATTTCTTTGCCTCGAAGCTTAGCTATTTGTCGATCAATGATACACCCAAGTTCTAGCTCGCAGTGCTTGTTGTAAGCTTCTTCTACAAGCTTGAAATTATTTAAAAGCCGCTGATTTATAGCAAATTTTCCACCGATCCATTTCAAGTCAGCCCACTGTTTGGGGTTAGCGATTATCTCGATTTTTTGACCTTGGTAAAGAACTGTACCGACCACACTATTCATAAAACGATTTTAGCATATTTGTGGTGATTTGGTAAACTGCACAACTTTTAAAATCTAAGCAGCCAAAGTTTAAAATAAATACTTCTATCAAAAATTCAATCGCTTTTATTTTCCACTTTGCTCGCAAATTTGGGCCTTCGAGCTCCTACAAACCTCACTGGGTGAGAAAAGCTTGGCTTGTTTGTTTCTCAAGGCTAAAATGTGCTATTGGAGTTTTTAAAAGGATAGAAACTTTTTAATGGCTTTTTAATATAAAATGCCTAAAATTTGGATAGTTAGTTTTAAAAACAGCTTTCGAAAATTTTGAACAATACTTTTGACTAAAAATTTAATAAGCACAAGATTTGATGATATGACTTTAGATGATATTTTAGCCTTGAAAAACTCTGAAAATCAGCATAAAAAAATTGCTTTAGTGGGCTTAGGTAAAGAAAATCTGCAATTTTTAGCTTGGCTCCAAAATGTGATTAAACTTTCTCCAAGCCAAATTATCTTAGCTGATTTCAAACAAATCGATTTAGGCAGTACAGACACTGACTTAACTGGATTTAACAACAATTTTTTTGGTGAAAATTATTTAGATTGCTTACAGATTCCGGATTTGGAATACGTTTTTAAAGCACCTGGGATTTGGAGTTTAAAACCCGAGTTTGAGGCTTTTAGATCAGTCAAAGGGCGAGATGTGATTTGTTCAAGTTTAGTTTTTTTCATGCAAAAATATCGCGACCAGATCATCGGCATCACTGGCACCAAAGGTAAAAGCACCACTTCAGCCCTGACACATCAATTACTAAATAGTTTTGATGATGGAAACAGTGCTATTTATTGCGGCAATACCACTGGGATTTCACCATATCAGTTCTGGACTAGTCTGGATCAGTTGGTTTTACCTCAGCAGTTTTTTGTGATTGAGCTGTCTTCGTTTCAGCTACAAGATCTAGGCTATGCCAAAATATCACCCAAATACGCCGTAATAACCAATTATTTTGTCGATCATCAGGATCAGCATGGCAGCCCACTGGAGTATTGGCGCTCGAAAGATCAGCTATTTAGCTATCAAAAATCTGGCGATGTCACAGCATATACCCAGAGCGTGGCTCAAAACACTCAAAATTTATCGAGCTTGAGCTCAAGTCAGAATCTTTATCTGGATGAGTCTCAAAAAAATGAAAAAACTAAGCTCTGTGCCTATGTTAAAAGCCCGCTTCTAGGGCAACATAACCAAAATAATCTCGACCTTGCAGTAGTTATAGTGGCAGCAGTACGACTAAAATCAGCTGGGCAAATAGGGGATACAGTTGATATTTGTGAGCAAATCAAGCGGCACAAACTAAAATATCAAAAAGCTGCCAACAAATTTGTAGGTTTGGCTCATCGACTCGAACTTGTCAGGCAAATCGAAAGCGAAACTATTTTAAATTTAAAAAAAATCCAGCTTCAAATCAACTTTTATGATGATGGCTGTGCCACCGAACCTGATGCCGTCGTAGCCGCTATAGAGGCTCTAACTCAAAACTCAAATCAGTTTTTATGGTTACAAATCACTGGTAAAGATAAAGGAGTAGATTTGGAAAAATTGGTCGTAGCAATCTTGCAAAAAGAAATCGAAAACAAAATTTTTAGAATAGACTACTGTGGCCAAGTGGGTCAAAACCTTTTAAATTCAATCTATCAAGTCTTGGGTACTAGTCAAAATGTGCCAAATGAATTATTTAAAAATACAATCGAAAATAGTTTTACAAATTTAGCTCAGCTTCAAAATAATCTAGCAACTTGGTTGCAGGAGCTATTAAATAACTATCAAGAAATTGGTGAGTTCGCTAAAATTCACGACCTTTTAGCCAATGGGAAAATTATCCTAAATATAGCCCTATCACCGTGTGGATCTTCGTTTGATGAGTTTGAAAATTACACCGCTAGAAGCCAGTGGTGGCTAGAAAAACTCAAAAGTCTGAGCTAGGTAGTTAAAATTTATTGGCAGTACTATTTAAAATCTCAACAATCAAACCCCTGAAACAAGATACTTTTATCAAAGACTTAAACTTTTTTATTTTCCACTCCGTTTGGGCATTTGGACTCCTTCACCCCACAAAACCTCGCTATACGAAGGAAAGCTACGCTTTTTATTACGCTCAAACAGTTGTGGGACTCATCCGTTCCAAACGGTGGTATTTATTTGGGGAAAGGATAATAAGATAAGGAAAATGCGGATTTAAAATTTAGTTTTGCTGTTAGGGTATTTTTAAGACTTCGAGATTGAATTTAAAAGATATTTTGTACAAGATTTAAAATTTATGTTAAAAGTTTAAAGTTAGTAAATTTTACATCAATTCTTCTTTTTATGGCTGATTTTCCCGAAAATATTTTTACTCACTGCCCAAAATGTGGTCAGAATAAGTTTCAAAAATTTGGTAAAAGTAAGCTGGAGTGCTTAGATTGTGGCTTTGTTTTTTACATCAATATGGGCTGCGGTGCTGCAGTTTTCATTTTTAACCAAAATGGTGAAATTTTACTCGGAAAACGCCAAAATAACCCTAAAAAAGGACTATTTGGTTTACCTGGTGGCATGGTCGATTTTGATGAAACGGCCGAACAAGCTGCCATTCGGGAAGCCTGGGAAGAAGTCAATTTACGAGTCAGTGACCTAAAATACCTAACATCTCAAACCAATTATTACGAGTATAAAGAAGTGGTTTATCATCTTTTAGATATGTATTTTATAGCTAAAGCAGAGGATTTGACTACTCTAAAAGCAGCGGACGAAACGGATGAACTAGTGTGGATCAAGCCCGAACTAATCGATGATGAAATGCTAGCTTTTGATAGTCTTAAAAAAGCTCTAGAAGTGCTTCGAACTGGGCTAAAGTAGAAATTTTTAAACTAAAATAGCAGCGAGATAATAACGGCATTATATTAAATTCTACAACATTTAGTTTTGCTATTTGGACATCAAGCAAATTTGGCTTTGGCTGTAACTGACTCTAAAACTGCACTGATCGTATCTAAAATAGTTTAGAATTTGTATTTAGTGCAGTATTATAGTCAACCTACATCAAATCGAAATCAATATCAAATTTGATAGTAATTCACGCGGAGACATCTGAGTGTAGATCATTTTGGAAGTTGATCGGTTATTTTAGTTTTACTCAAAAAATCTTATAAAAAAACTTGATTTTGCGGTTTAGACTTTTGCTTATTTATTTGACTTATTTACTTTTTTAAGTAAGGTTATATAGTATATGTCTAGTACTTTTGATCGCTTACCACTGGTAGCTCTAATTGGCTTACCAAACTCTGGTAAAAGCACTCTTATCAACAAAATCATCGGTGGTAATCGTGCCATCACCGACAAAATCGCGCACACTACACGAGATTTGCTTTATGGTGAAGACAATTGGAACGGTCTGCAGGTGAAGTATGTGGATACCGGTGGGCTAGTGCCAAACCCAGAGGACAAAATCCAAAAAATGATCCAGATAAAATCTTGGCAAGCTATTGCTGAGTCGGACCTGCTACTTTGGGTGATTGATCGAAAACAGGATCCTGAGACTATTTCAGATCAAATTATCCAAAGAATTTGGAAAACAGGTAAACCAGTGTTTGTCTTAATCAATAAAGTCGATGATCCAAATCTGGAAAAAGGCATTGCTGATTACGCCAAACTTGGCTCGGAACAGTTTCTCAATATTTCCGCTTCAAACGGCTACGGCTTAGGTGATTTGATGGATGAAGTCACCAATAAATTACTTGAGCTTGGGTTTGAAAAAACTGTCACTGACCTTGATGACTATGCCCCATACGCTGAAGAAGAGCAGAAAAAAGGCAAGCGAGCCAAAGTGGTCAGTCGAAATATGGATGGTACTTACACTGTTTCATATGAAGATCAAAATGAAAAACAAGCTGGTGATATCGACTGGGACAACGCCTCTCAAGTCATGTCTGTACACGAATTTCCAAATCTTCGAACTAAAGATTGGCGCAGCAAACCGATTGCGATTTCATTACTTGGAAAGCCGAATGTCGGCAAAAGCTCACTTTTTAATTCAATAGTCGGGGAAGATATCCAGATCGTGACTGAGATTCCTGGAACCACACTGAGTGTCAACGACACACTGTACGAGCGAAAACTGCCCAAGCCTAAAATTCGAGTTAAAAATATTATTTTAGACTTTTGGGGCGTGTTATTTTTTGGTGATCCAGTGGCCTATTCCAAAAAAATTGTAGCTGATAATTTAGAACTTTTACCACTTTTAAAACAAATTCAAGTTTTGCTGCGCGAGCAAGTTAAATTAGTGCGAACAGAAGTCACTCACTTTGATCGCTGGAATCAAAAATGGCTAGATCTTACTGGGCTACCGCCATTTTCAAACGATGTTTGGGGTGAATACTTTACTGTAAATCCTAAAATTTCTAAATATATTAAAATGGGTCACCAAACCTATAATTTCTACTTCTTAACCAATATTAATCAGCCAGTTTTTGAGAAATGTGCCGCGAATGAGATTTTAAATTGTTTTAAAGGCGGAATTGCATCATTTCAAACCGATTTCCGTAAGCCAGATCCAGCTATTTTCCAGGCTTTGCTAGATAAATATGACTTAAAAGCTGAAGAATCAGTCTTTATAGATGATAATCAAGCCAATATTAAAACTGCGGCTGAACTTGATTTTCAGACAATTTACTACCCAAACGACACTGTTTTTGATAAATTTTCAAAGATCGAACCGCTGCGAGAAATTCACAATTTAGTTTTTGATTTTGAGGATGTTTTATACGACTGGAAAAGCCAAGTGACTATCAAAAATACTTTGAAATTTATTGAGGCTCACCGTAAACTTGGTCAAAAAATCTTTTATTTAGGTAATATTTCCGAGGAAAATCGCCAGGATTTTGAGCAAAAACTAAAAACTGAAATTTTATCTAGTTTTGATGGTGGAATTTTGGATTACGAAGTGGGAGTCAGTGCACCAGATCCAGAAATATATTTAGAATTAGTTGATAAATACGACTTAAATCCGATTGAGACAATTTTTATAAGTGCTGCAGCTGAAAATATTAACACCTCCATTGATTTGGGTATGCACGGCATCCTTTTTGAAAGTCGTCAAACCAATCTAGAAATCGAGTATGAAAAAATCAATAAATCTTTGGGAAATTCAGCGGCTGCTGCTGGAACTCAAAGCTATCTACTGCTCGATACGGCTGGTATCCGCAAAGCAGGTCAACGCACTTTGGGTGTGGAAACATTTGCCACTTTTAGGACTATCAAAGCTGTAAATGAGGCCGATATTGTACTTTTGATGTTTGACGCTAGTACACCGCTGACACATCAAGATCAAGTAGTAGCTGGGATTGCAGCTGAGTCAAAGCGCGGAATTGTAGTGATTTTAAACAAAATGGACTTGCTCGACGACATTGCCAGAGAAGAATATATTCGAAGTTTTGATCGTAAATTTAAATTTTTGAAAGTTGATCGTGTGGTTTGGACTTCGGCTTTAAAAAACCAAAATTTAGAGACTATTTGGGAAGCTGTGGATCAGGTGGTTGAGAGCCGGTCTAGACTGATCGATCCAAATGAAGTTCGAAAATTGTTTAACTATTTGATGCGTAAGAAACCGCCGCAAAAAATGACAGACAAAAAGAAACCTGTAATTTACGATTTGATTTTTACACGCCAGGCTCCGCCGACTTTCGAGCTGTGGGTCCGCTTTAAAGAGACAATTCACTGGAGTTATACTCGTTTCTTAGCCAATATTTTAGCGGCTCAATTTGGATTTACCGGTGGTCAAGTGATTGTCAAAATCGTCGAACGTAAAAGTATGAAATTGGCTCCAGGTGCGAAAAATATCGCCGATGAAGATAGTCGAACCGGTCGCAAAGGCTCGAGCAAAGTCCAGCCTAGAGAGGAAGATTAATTATTTCATAATAAACCCAGGTGATATAACTGATAAAAATAAAATGGCAAAACCTAATGAAAAACCAGTAAAAACACCCAAACCTAAAGGTAATAAAATTTGTTAGGTGTAATTCAAAAGTTTAGTGTTTTGATTTTCAAATTTGTATTAAAGTTAGAATATTTCAAGCTTCTTAAACTCCTTTATTATAAAGATTTATGACTATAAAACTAAATCAAACTCAGATATTTTTTGGCGTAATTAGCTTGACTTTAGGTATTATGGCTGGCTCAGTAGGTTTGGGCTATTTTTTGGGGCATAATAACACGAACACGCAAAAAGCCCAAGTCGCCACTAGTCAAAACCCGAAGTCAGTGGAACAAAATCTAGCTAATGATACCACAAATAGTGCTACAAGCATAGCTCAGAATGCCACTTCGAAACCTAGCCCTACATCTAGTGCCGCCACCACAGCTGTTACCCTAGATATTGCTGATAGTAAAACGGAAATCAAAGATGCAGAAACTAAATCTACAGATTTAAAAACAAAGATCGGTCCACAAACTCAAACTTTGAAAAATCTTAAAATCACGCTAGATAAAATTGATTTCACTAAAACTACACCATTTCAGGACCCAAATAGCACCATTAAAGATGATGAAACTTTTGCACTACTAAATATTACACTTGAAAATATCAGTGATAAAAATTTGGATTTGGATGCACGAGCTTATTTGATAGAGATTTTAGATGCCAAACTTTCTGGTGCTCTGGATAGTACTCAGCCAAAACAAGTAGTTTACAAGCCAGCTCGAGAGCTAGGACCTAGTTTTAGTCAGTCAAAATCTACACTTATACGCAAGAATTTGCAACCAGGTCAAAAATTTAGTGGCGTGGTCGGTTTTAAAATTCCGCAAGAAACTGCAACTTTAAATTTTTACTATCCCGATGTGTTCGGCAGCAAAGATATTGCTTTATTTAAGCTGCGATAAGGAAGTCTTCATTTAGATTTCCAGATTTGGTAAAATTCTATCTTGACCCAAATATCGATCGAACCAATTTCTAATATTTTCAGTATAAACTCTGTCAAAATTTGTAAGTGCGTGGTTTCCACCTTCTAGGAGAAGCAACCTAAACATTTTTTTATTTTCATACAGTTTGGTAGCTAGTTCAAGGCTATGACTAGCTAAAACCGATGAATCAGACGTGCCGTGAATAATCAATATAGGGGTATTTTGGCAAAACTTTTCTGGCCATTTAATCGGGGATCGGTGATTTAATTCTTCCACACTTGTATTATCAAACATCGTAGCAGTTTTTAGTCTTAAATCTGGTCGCTCTTGGATCTGTTTTTGCATATCTGAGTGAGCTGACCCAACCACTGCAGCCTCGATCCAATCTACCTGCGAAACACACATATACGTCATCAATCCACCACGACTATGTCCATACATACCTATGCGGGTGATATCCACACAATCTAGCTGGTCTAAAATTATTTTTAGATTTAAGACGTCGTATAGATCTCGGCCGCCATACTCATCTAGACCTTCACTACCACCACATCCAGAGTATTGAGTTGCGATCACAGTATAGCCTTGCAAAGCCAAATCGCCAATTTTTTTGCCAAAAAGTGCCACCTGATCTATAAAGCCGTATCCTTGTGAACCACCCCGATTGTAGATAATACAAGGTTTTTTTCTAATTTCTTGATTTTGATTGATCAGAAAACTTTTAGGTTGGACTAAAAATCCTACAACTTTCTGGTCATTTGAAAGATAAGTAAATTTGTAAACGTTTAACGAATCTGCGTTGACTTGAAGATGGGCTAAGATATTCTTTTTTGAGTTTGCTTGAGTTACGTGTTTATCATTTGGATCAAACGAAACTATATCAGCTTTTTGGATTATATTTACGGTCTTAAGATTGGCAAGGGTATCGTACATAATAGTTTTGCAAAAGATGGTCTAAATCCTAAGCAATTTTTAAAAATTTGTAAAAAAAGTCGCTGGTTTTATAAAAAAATAAAACTAAAGCGACCATAGTTAACTTTACGAGAAAATATTAGACTAAACTTCTCGTTTTTGATTTGTGGTCTTTAATACCAATCTCAAAGAGACTTATATTAAGCAGCTCCACAATCTCCAGCGCAGTTTGAACAACCACCGCAATATCCGCAATCTCCAGACGAAGCTTCGCTCGCAAAAACGTTCTCACCGAAGATAGTCAAACTAGCCTCAGTCAGGGAATTCTGGGAGTTGGTTTTCTCTTCTGTGGTCAGATTATCGCCAAAAGGATTGTGGTGAATAAAATGACCAGCGAGATTGTTGCAGAAGTCAGCGTAAAGCACAGTGTGTAAGATGTGCGCGTGCCAAATTAGGTCGACATCGTTACTAGGAACAGAGATATTGTGAAATAAATTTGTTCCAAGCAAAAACATATACTTTCGATACTCTACAGCTAGTTGTGGGAGCCTAGAAACTATTTCTGGATGTTTTTTAGTTACATAGTCCAAAATCACAGCCAGATCAATTTTTGCAGCGTAACTTGATGCATACGTAACTTGAGTCGAAGTTTTTGAGACGGTAACCATTTTTACTCCTAAAGTAAAACTAAACTAACATGATAATTTGTTAGCTATTAATATGTAAGAGACATAAAAAGTATATAGTCAAGTGTAATATGATAACTTACTTTAAATACACTTCTTTGAGCTAAAATGCTAATCCGTATTAGCGTAAACTTAGTTTTAGAGCTTGTATACAGCCTTAAACGATATTTTTTATTGGAAATTTTGTTATAATTTAAGCATTGAACAAAATTTTTATGGATTTTATCTTTCATTTTACCGGTATAGTATTTCTCATCTAGGTACACAGTTATATTTTGCTCTATTTTTGAGTTTTTTGACAATTTTACACCAAGTAAGTTTGCTTGAGGTATAACTACTTAAATTTTCCTTTTATATGTATCATACAGTCATTGGTCTGGAAATCCACGTCCAGCTCAACTCTAAAACCAAGCTGTTTTGCTGGTGTCTCAATGAATACGCTCCAGATGAACCAAATAAAAATATCTGTCCGTTTTGCACCGGTCAACCTGGAGCTTTACCTGTCTTAAATAAGGCTTGTGTGGAAAAAGCGATCCGATTTGGTGTAGCTGTCGATGGTAAAATACCTGAAAAAACTCGCTGGGATCGTAAAAACTACTTTTATCCCGATCTACCGACCGGTTATCAAATCAGTCAATATGACAATCCAATCGTCGATGGTGGTAAAATTAAGTTTTTTGTGGAAGACAAAACTAGCGGCGAATTTACACCGCGTGAAGTGGCTTTGACACGAGCTCATCTCGAAGCTGACGCCGCTAAATTACTACATGTAGGTGGTAAAACTATGGTTGATTTTAATCGCAGTGCCGCACCCCTAATTGAAATAGTATCTGAGCCAGAAATGCATTCTAGCAGCGAAGCTATGGCTTTTGTGGGCGAACTTCAGCTAATTGTTCGCCGGCTTGGAATTTCAGATGGCGATATGGATAAGGGTCAAATGAGATTTGACTGCAATCTTAGTTTGCAAACTGATGCTGAGCACGCCGCTGGAAAATTACCAAAATACAGAACAGAAACTAAAAATATCAACTCCATCAGGGCGCTTGGTCGAGCTATTGAGTATGAAATCAAACGCCAGGCTGACTTGCTAGATCAAGGCATTACCCCAAAACAGGAAACTCGAGGCTGGAAAGATGATCTAAATCGCAGCGACAGCCAGCGCAGTAAAGAAGATGCTATGGATTATCGGTATTTCCCAGAGCCAGATTTACAGATTTTAGTCATCAAACCTGAAGACAAACCTCAGCTTAGTGACTTGCCAGAATTACCCATGATTCAGCGACGACGCTATCAAGATTTGGGATTAAATTTGCAGATTTCCAATACTTTTGTGACTCAAAGCGAAGTTGGTGAATTTTTTGACGCCGTGGCTTTAGATCCAAAACTTCTGGAATTTCAAAAACAAAAAACGAGTGTATTAAAAACCGTTTCAAACTTAATTTCAGGTAATTTATTGGCTATTTCTACCAAGCTTGAAAAGCCACTGTCAAAACTGGTAAGCCTTCAAAATATTATCAGTCTAGCTATACTTTTTGAAGAAGATAAAATTAATAATCAAGGTATTTCTAAAGCTATCGATTACCTGACTCAAGCTCCAGAAAATTTTGCTCTTGAAGTTTCGGAAATTGCAGCGGTACACGGCTGGCTCCAAGTCTCAGATACAGGCGCTTTGCAGGCATTTGTAGATCAAGTCATCGCTGCTAATCCAAAGGTAGTAGAAGAGTATAAATCTGGTAAGATTCAAGTCGTAGGTTTTTTAGTCGGGCAATGTATGAAAACTAGTAAAGGTGCTGGAAACCCTAAAAAATTTACTGAATTACTTGAAAGCACTTTAAAATAAGCTTTTTCAGAGTGAGATTCAATGTGTTTTTAGCGTGTCAGTTGGATTTATTTAGCAAATTTGCTGGTATCACGTTAATTCATGGTAAATTTAACCACTATATAATACTAATATTTATGATTACTTATTTTTTGATTTTTTTAAATTCACTGTTTTATATCATTCCTAGCTTGAGTGACAGTACTTTAGATCCACATTACGGCGATCCCACCAACCCCAACTACAATAAGTTGATGAATTTTGGCGGAGTTCGACATATGGCTCTGGAAAATGGCGAATATTATAGATTGGCTTCATCCATGTTTCTGCATTTTGGGATTATTCACTTTTTGATGAATATGTACACTCTCTACAACATGGGTCCCGCGGTGGAGCAGAGTTTTGGAAGTATGCGAATGTTGATTTTATATATTTTAGCTGGGCTTGGTGGTGGTGTAGCTACTTACTTTTTAGGACCATTGATTGGAGAAAATCCAGGCGCCTTGAGTGCGGGAGCCAGTGGCGCGATTTTTGGCTTGATCGGTGCTTTGATAATGTATGTTTACTTAAACCCAAATGTTTTTCAGCCCGGTTTAATACAGCAATTGGTCGGCTTGGCCGCAATAAATATTATTTTTGGATTTACCTCAAATGCGGGCAATAGTACCTCCAGTATTGGAAATTCGGCTCACATTGGTGGTTTGGTAGTAGGTTTATTGGTGGCTTTTATTTTTGGTCAATAACTTGCCGCAAATCTAAATTTTGCATTTTCAAACTTGGAATTAATTGTAATTATGTTTCAGCAAATCTTTCAAACTCAAAATCCTCAAACTATCAACGAAACTCTAAAACTTCGCGATGATTTGATGCGGGGCGAGGTTATTTTGGAGCTCACCAATGGGCTAAAAACAGCTACAACCAAAGAAGAAAAAGTCAGTTTGGGTCAAAAACTTCAGGCTCTCAAAGCCAGTTTGATCCAAGAAACTGACACTTGGATCCAAGAATTGCAACTTAAAGCTGAAAAAAATGAGAAAATCGATCACTTTGATCCAACTTTTTACCATTCTAAAAATACTAAATTAGGTAGCAAAAGACTGCATCCTGTGACTCAAGTCATTGATGAATTGGTTGATATTTACAAGCAAATGGGCTTTACAGTAGCCGACGGCCCACTTGTGGAAACCCAATGGTACAATTTTACAGCTCTAAACATTCCAGGTCATCACCCAGCTCGTGGTATGCAAGACACTTTTTTCTTAGATCAAAAGGATGAAAAAGGTGAAAATTTGGTACTTCGCACCCAAACAAGTGATGTTCAAATCCGCTATATGGAAACTCATAAGCCGCCTTTTAGGATTATTGTGCCAGGAATAGTCTATCGCAACGAAGATATCGACGCAACTCACGATATGCAGTTTCACCAAATGGAAGGCTTGGTGGTAGATAAAAACATTTCAGTCGCAAATTTGAAATTTTTCTTGGAGCAGACTTTTAAAAAGTTTTTTATGGATGAAAACGTTGAGATTCGGCTTCGTCCAAGCTATTTTCCATTTGTTTCACCTGGCTATGAGATAGATTTGCAGTGTCCTTTTTGTCACGGATCTGGCTGTAAAGTCTGTAAAACTACTGGTTGGATCGAGTGTGTCGGAGCTGGGTTAGTACATCCAAATGTGTTGAGAAATTGCGGCATTGACCCCGAAGTTTATCAGGGTTTAGCTTTTGGTTTTGGAGTGGATAGATTGGCACAGATGAAGCTAGGTATCAGTGGACTTAGCCAATTTTACAATTCAAATCTTGGGTTTTTGGAAGGATAAAACAAATTATTATGATTGATATTACGACTTTAAACTATTTAGCTATTTTAGTATCTGCCTTGATTAGTTTTGGTATCGGAGCGCTTTGGTATAGCCCTATTTTATTTGCAAAAACCTGGCAAAAACACGTCGGTTTAACCGATAAAGATCTAGCTCGAGGTAATTTGATTTTGACTTACGGTGGAAGTTTAATTTTAATGCTCATAATGGTTTTTGCTTTGGCTATTTCAATCAAAGAATTTGCTTTACTCAACCAAATTACATGGCAAATCGGGGCTTTGAAAGGCTTGTTTTATGGAGTTAGTTTTAGCCTGGCTTCAATTGGAATCAATTATTTATATCAGCGAAAAAGCCTGAAATTATTTCTAATTGACGCTAGTTACCAAGTGTTTTCTATGATGGTTAGTGGGGTTATTTTAGCGGTTTGGAAGTAGGCTTTTTTCAAAGTGAGTTTGTGAGCAATTCGCCAATTTTAAGTAAGTTTAAGATAAAGATTACTCCAACTATGCCCCAAACTATTTTTTTAGAAAATACGGAAAATCGGCTTGAAATCAGCACTTTGGGTGGTCAAGTTTTGAGCTGGAAAAGCTTTGTAAAAGGCATTTGGAGAGATATTTTGTACACCGAAAATACTCATAAACGCAGTGGTATACCAATACTTTTCCCATTTGCCAATCCACTAGAAAATGATATTTTTTTGGCCAGTGGTGCTAAAATGCCACAGCATGGTTTTGCTAGAAATTTGGAATGGAATTTGCTTGAAAAAAGCTCAGATCAGGTTATTTTAAGTCTAAATTTTACGTCTTTATCGACCGAACTCAGATCAGCTTTTCCATTTCCGTTTGAGCTAAGTTTGACGGTCAAGTTAAATCCAAATAATTCAATTGATCATACTTTAGTTTTAAACAATATGGACAAGAAAGATCTGCCGATTGCTCCAGGGATTCACCCATACTTTAGTCTGGCTCATGCTGCCAAAGCTTCACTTAAAATCGAGCAAATACCAGAATTTGAGGCTCAAAAATTTGCTTGGGATTTGGATTTGTCGGGAGATTTTTATCCTTTTAAAGGTGAGATTTCGGCCAGCTTCCCAGACTATGAGCTCAATATTTGTGAAATTGCTCAAAATCCAGACTGTGAGTTTTTAGTAATATGGTCGCAGAATACCGCTCAAAAAGATTACAATTTTGTCTGTTTAGAGCCATTTTATAGACAAACCAACGCTTTAAATAATAACCCAATTTTAGTTAAATCGGGGGAGAGTTGGACATCGAGTTTTAGATTTTCAGTAAAATAATTTTTTGAAAAAGTTGGTTTAAAGTTGTTTTTTAGCAAAATTGAAACCTGATGATAGGTAGTTTATAGCTTTAAATTCAAGCTATAAGTTCAAATCTAAACAATTGACATGTACAAAATTATATGCATAATTCACTTTTATACGTTTTTTATGTCTACAGAATCACAAACTTTCGAATCCCAGTCAGCAATCTTTGTGAAAAACAAACAGTCAAAAATTTTTAGTTTTAATGGCGTGTTATATAAAATAGCACTATTTCTTTCAGTTATTTTTTTTGGGGTCTCGGTGTCACAGGCTTTGGCAACTCCAACTCTAGTTTTACCACTTAAAGCCGATTTTAGTAATCTTTCCGAAACTGCTCCTACAAGTTTGAAACTGGACAAAGTCATGGACATTGGAATTACTTTAAATACTGCTTCTGGGCGTTCCAGCACTACATATTATTATTATTTAGTTCGTTTTGGTGAAACTAAAGTTATCATTGAAACTACCTCAAAAAGTGATTTGGTCAGCGGTAACCAGATTAATGTAACCAGTGATATTTCTAGTAAAACTGAGGATAACTTACAAAATATCACGACTTTAGCTGATACTAAAGCTTCAGGCTCAGATCTCAAGCTATCAGCAAATGAGTTTAATTCAATAAGAGTTATAAAGCATTTTAGTGGTAGCGATGAATTTTTTGCTAAATATTGGGGTTTTGTAGGTTTTACAATTTTCTTTTTGGCCACGATTGCTTATTATATAAAGCACAAATCATATCTCAAAGCTGAACTTGGAAAAGTAGCAGAGTCTCAAAATGCGCCCTTTGAAACTACGCAAACTCAAAACGTAAACAAATTTCCCAGTGAGTCAGGAATTGGCACTGAATCGCAAAACCTAGGCTCGGAAAATATCAGCAGCTCAAATCTAAATCAAAATGCTAGCGCAGTGGCTCAAAGCTCAGCTCAGACAGTCGTGTCACCTGAACCAGAATATAAACCAAATTCTAAACCTATGGTTTATGTACTTTTAGCGGTATTTTTGGGTATATTTGGAGTTCATCATTTTTACAATCAAAAAATTTTATACGGTTTTTTACATTTGATCTGGGTGATTGCTTTGATAGCGTTCTTTTTTAGTCCTGAAAATTTGTCTTGGCTGGCTATAGTTGCCTTTGTTGGCTTTTTTGTGACGCTGTTTGCTAGTATTATACAAGCCCTCATGCGAGCCTTTTCAAGACGGTAACTTGTGCAGTAATCTGGCTGACTTGTAAAATCTCAGTACTTAGATTAGATTTAAAATCTATGACGCAATACTCAGAAATAGCTACAACCATGAGATATATAAGTCAAAACTCTGAGGCTTCGATGTCGCAGATTGATTCATTACAAATTGCAAAATTTTTAGAAGTTTCTAAATTTGATTTTCAAAAAATGTGGTTAGACTGGTGTGGTACCGAGTTTGAGATGTTTATCAGTTTTTTGAGCCTGAGATATTTTAAAACGCTACTAGCTCAAGACATAAATTTGGCCGCGACATCTGGCTTGCATTTTAACAAAGTCGGCAATTCCAGCTTATTTCGACCTGAAATAGTGCTTAGAAAGCTGAGTTTAAGCAGGTCAAAAAATACTGCAACTTTGAGAATAAATTATTCTTATCACGACTCAGTTTTTGGGGAGTTTTTGGTAGCTAGTACCAGCGGTGGAGTGTGTAATATATTATTTTTTGATAGCAAAACTGCAGCCTTGAGTGATTTAAAAAGCAGATGGAGCCAGGCTGAGCTTGTGGAAAAAGTCGAGCAAAGCCATTTGGAAATAGCGGAATTATTGAGCAGTGATTTCTCAAAAAGTTTTAACTATAAAATCCAAGTTGAGCTGTGTGGTAGCGACTTTCAGCTTAAAGTTTGGGAAATATTACTTTCGATTCCCTTTGGACAGGTCACAACTTATGGCATAATCGCCACTAAACTAGGCGACCCGAGGCTAGCTAGAGCGGTTGGAGCAGCTATCGGCGCAAATCCAATTGGGTTTTTGATCCCGTGTCATCGAGTGATTGCATCAAGTGGAGCTATTTCGGGTTATCGTTGGGGAGTGGATCGAAAGCTGGCTATGCTTGGCTATGAAGCTGTAAAAACTCAGCTTTTATCTTAGATTTTTGTTTAAAGTGCCAATAATTATACCGTTAAAACAAGATATTTTTACCAAAACTTAATCCTTTTGTACTCGTAACTCCGTCCTGGTATTTGGACTCTTTCAGCCCACAAAATCTCGCTATTATGAAAGAAAAGCTATGCTTTTTATTACGCTTAAACAGTTGTAGGCTCACTCATTCTAAATGATGGTATTTTTGAGGTAGAGGATAGTTTAAGGTTTAGTTTTGATGCAAAACTTAAATTTATTGGTATAATTAGAGGTTTTATACCCCGAGTTTGACTTGGGAACTGACGAGCTTAGCCAACCAAGTGAGCTATTCCGTCAAAAATATGTCGCTACTTTGCGGCCAGGAAACTTATTTTAGGTAGACTAGCTGAATTCTTAATTCAGATTATTTAAGTTCCGATTTTACTGGAATTAATTGACACAAATATCAAATATTTGATTTTATTTAGCATAAATTACCAATTTCATCATTTTTATTTTCACAAATGTCCGCTGAACTAATTGATATAGCCACCACAAATATCACTGATATCTTAAATCACTCAATTGATTTTGACCCAAAAATAAATCGAGCGTTAGTGGTTTTTGACACCCAAAATCAGCTAACTAAAATCCTTACAGAAGCTTATAGATTGACTCTGCCTGAAGCAAAATTTATTGATTTTGATGCCACTGATAAGCAGGAGATTATTAGAGAATTTCATAGTTTGTCGCCCCAAGATTTGGTGGTTATGATTCAAACGACTAGTTTTAGGCTAGATGAGTTTAGGATTCGAATTCATCTTTTCAATCAAAAACTAAAAGTCATTGAGCATTTACACTTATATCGAAATTTAGAGCCGACTTGGCCGATATATATCGACTCTTTGGCATATGATCCGACTTGGTATAGGCAGATAGGTCCGATTTTGCAGTCAAAATTAGCTAATTGTCAGACTTTGACTATCAAAACTAGCGATCAAGCTGGGCAAATGGCTGAGATAAAAGTATTAGACGGCTTGGAAATACCTAAATTAAATATTGGCGATTATAGTGGTATGGAAAATATTGGTGGTACTTTTCCCATCGGCGAGGTCTTTACTGAGGCTAAAACTTTGGAGAGTTTGAGTGGGGAATTTTGGGTGTATGCTTTTGCTGATATAAATTTCGAAATTATGACGCCGCCGCCCTTTAAAGTCAAAGTAGAAAATGGTATGGTCACGACTTGGTCACAAAATGCTCCAATAGAATTTGGGGTAATTATGGCGGCCATTCGGGCTCAGGAGCGGTCGATAGTGCGTGAAATCGGCTTTGGTTTAAATAGAGCCATGTCAAAAACTCAGCCACTAGGTGATATCACAGCCTTTGAAAGAATAGTCGGAGTCCATCTATCTCTAGGCGAAAAGCACAGCGTCTATAAAAAACCTGGAATTGTGATGCATAAAGCCAGATTCCACGTCGATTTATTTTTACAAACTGAGGAGGTTTTGGTCGATGGTGAGGTTATTTTCAGGTCAGGGGAATATCTTTGCTAGCCTAAGTAGAATTATTTCGGATTTTTATATTTTTGGTACAAATCTAGCTTACCTAAAATATTTCTAAAGGGTGTTATCGGTAATTGAGTAAACTTATCTTGACTAATGCCACTAACGATATTCACATATTCGTCTATAGTTTTCTTATACTCCTCTGCTTCAGATGATTTTGTAAAAGCGTCACGTAATCCAAGCAGCTTAAGTTTACTAGTTGCTTGTGGACTGAGTTCAACTATTTTTTCTTTAGCAATTCTATTAAACTCGATATACATCTTATTAATTTTTTCATATTTTTCATGGTCGTCGGTGTACCATTTGTACATTGCAGTTGGTGCGTGAGGGATATCAAGAGTCAAAATATTATTTGTGGCATGACTAAACTTTAAAAGCTTTTTGCAGAGCGTGATACCTATACCATCAGTTTTTTTTGCTATCCGTTCGGGACTGAGGGGATAATCACTTAAGTTCAAAACCATGATAATTCGCTCTATTTGCTCAATCTGCTCTGGAGAAGCTATTTGGGGTTCTAATGGGATTTTTGATTTTTGATTTTTATTTGCCTGTTCCATAGATTTAAAATTGAATTTGTGCGTTTTTTTTAAAATATCTAGATGGCCACATCAATACTTGATACATCGCGCAGCCTGATGGATTCGGCCACGTCGGGATTGTAGCTGTTGTAAAGTAGCACTATTAGCTGTTCGGTGTTTAAAAGATTGACTTTGAGACCGAGTGAACCAAATTTTGAGGCGGTTTGATCGACTCGCTGCATTAAAACTTGGCGGTTTTTTACAAATTCTTCTTGTTTTTGACGGATGATTCGAGTAGGATTTAGAGCTCTAAAAAAATTTCCAAACAAGCCTTCTTTGAGGCTGACTGGCTCATAGCCCACAATCACAAAAAAGTTTTTGCTCATGATGTTGACAGCATCGACCATATGCTCCAGATACTCGATATACTCCATCATCTGCACTCGCAACAAGTCATTTTGCTGAGCTACTTCCTTTTCTTTGAGTGAGTTGATGTATTGACCTAGATCAAGTTTACGACTTTGTACCAAAATCTGGATCGGGTACTCCAAAGAGTTGAGTAGACCTTGAAAAGTGGAAATGATAATATCTTGCTCTTGCTGACTTTTTAAGGCAAAATTTGCCGCTGAAATAGCAAGCACACCACGCATTTGACCTTCGCGTAGGATCATGGTGTCTTCTCGGACTTCGCTGATCTCTACAAAAGATAGAGTGGAGGCGGCTTTAGGGGTTTTTCGTGCCATAATAAAAAGGTAAAACTGTGTCTGCTTTGATTATTCAAATTTGAGTTTAGCTCAGTTTTAGAATGCAGTCAAATCTTGTACTTCGCTGATATCTTGACACCTTTGGGTATTCTTGCCAGTATTATTTTCGATATAAAAATCTATTTACGTGACTGTGTTTTCACTTCAATAGTATCTCATAAAGGGCCTTTAGCTCATCTGGCTAGAGCGCTTCCATGGCATGGAAGAGGTGAGCGGTTCGAGTCCGCTAAGGTCCACCATACCGAATTCATCATTTTGAAAATCCCTAAACACTTGAAATAAATCGCTTAAAACGGGGGTTCGATAACTATCTTTTAAGCTATAAACTATTTTACCCTCAAATACGAGGGTAATTATCATGGCTTTAGTTTGATAATCTCCGCTTTGCCACATATTTACAAAGCTTGTAGCAAATTCTGTAACCCTATCAAGTAGGGTTCGATAGTTTTGTGGGGTGTATTTACTGTCAGCTGTGTCAGTTGATCCAAGTTTGTATTCTAGGACTAGTTTTTGTTTTTCAAGTTCAATTATACATCCTTCGTAAGTTTGGATAAGGGTTTCACTTTCATTCTTGTTTTTCTTGATTCTCTCAAGATACATTTTGATATCTTCTTTGGTATTATTTAGCTCAGTTTCCAGTTCTTTGATATTTTTTGAGTATAGTTTTGATTCTTTTTGCCAAGCATAATCAAATACCCTTGTAAAAGCCTTTACAACGCCCGCTTTTGGCTGGATCGTTTGAAGTAGGTCTTCTAGCTCGGCCTCAACTTTATCCTTGGCTATATTTTTGCCTTTTAGCTCACAATCTTTATTTTGGCAGAAATAATAAGCATATTTTTTACTCCTACCTTTTGACCAAGCCGCAGTCATGGATCTATTGCAGGATTCACAGCTGACATGACCTCGAAGTGGAAATTCGTCATTGGTGTGAGTCTGATAAGCAATCTGTGGTTTACCTTCTAGTTTCTTTACTATCTGCTCATGAGTTTCAAATCTTATTATTGGCTCATGCAGTCCTTTCATAAATGGCAGATCCCATTTAGCTAGTTGATAGAATCCTGCATAGAGTGGATTCATTAAAAATTCTTTAACAACGCTCTTTGGAAACTTGATCTTGTTTTTAGCCAGGAAATCATGAACTTCAACTTGAGTAGTGAACCTATCATAGGCATAGCCCTCAAGAGCTTCTTGGACTATAGTTGCGACTGGTTCATTTCTAACCATGATCTTATTTCCATCGACTCTCTCAAATCTATATCCTACTGGTGGATTAAATACCCAATAACCCATTTCAAGTCTAACTTTCATTTTTTGCTTTACCTGTCTGGCGTTCTGTTCTCGTTCTAACTGAGCGGCTCCTGCTAAAATAATCTCTACAAATCTACCCTCAGGAGTGTCATCAAATTGGTGATTTAGATAGACTATGTCGCAGTCTAGTTTTTTGATAGCCTCCTTTAAAAGAATATGAACTTTGACTTGTCTTGAAAGTCTTTTGATATCGTCGATAATCACAGTGTAGCCAGGATGTAGAGTTAAATACTCCATCATCTGTTTGAAGGCAGGTCGATCTTCAAATTTGCCTGAAATACCTCCATCTCTGAAGATCTCAGCTACAGTGTAACCATTTGATAAAGCAAAGCTTAAACCTCGCTTTTCTTGGGATTCTGCTCCGTGTCCATCTTTCTCTTGTTTGGCATCAGAGACTCTAGAATAAATTACAGCATTTTTCATACACTGCTATGAGTGCATATTTTGAGGTTTTTGGCAAGTTATTTTGAGTCTAGTATTTTACTCTGCACAAAGCCATCACATACGAATACGACTTATCCATTTTCATATTGACCATTTCTAGTCCAGACTGTGCAATTTCTTTTTGAAATTGATCCACACTCAGTAAATAGTGTCTCCAAGTGCTTATTTTAGAACTAGAGTTTAATTTGATGCTCTGATCCCTATTTGAGATGTTGAAATTTACAACATAATCTTTATCTAGCTTATAAAGCTTATCTTTTCTATTATTTTTTTCATCATATTCTACACTAGTTTGGCAATCAAAAATATCAACTCCTAACATTTGCAGATGCCAACCATCTCGTAAAGTGCTTTCATCGTCTTTGATGTAATTTAGTTGACCTTTGTTTGAATCAGTATCCAAAGTAAATGTAATTACCAAAAGATCATCACTCATACCACTTCTAATATTTTTCAGTCCCTGAACTCTATCATCTAAATTACAGAGCCCATCCATATATAAAATTAAGTTGCTTGCATCCCCTGAATCTTTACCGTAAACGATTGATTTATGATCAAGGAAAATCTTGCCAAATCTTGAAGTTTCAACATCTCTATTATAAGTTTTAGAGTGAATGGTTGGAAACCAAGATTTTAAATTATTGTCGACCAAATCTAGCATTTTTGAGCTAATATCAATACCAATATACGAATTTAGCACTTTGTTCTTTAATAGTTTCTCTATACTTGGTTTAATAGGGTATCCATTACCAGTCCCCAAATCAATCAAGTTAATTTTGTCTTTTTGGTGAAATAGGTACAGTACATCTTGTAATGTCGCATCCAACAATTCAATATTGGCTTTTGACACTGGTGATATACCAAGCTTGTAAAAATTATCCCAAAATTGTGGTTGTTTGTAAACATACTTGTGCTTAACTTGCAACTTATATTTCAAGTCATTGTGTATCTCAACAATCTCTTCATCTGAAAATAAATTATAAAATTCAGGGTCAACTAAAGTGTTTTTAAGGGGGGTGTAGTTTTTATATTTTTGTGCTTCTTTAGTCAACCTTTTTAATTCAATGTCGTTGTGTGGGTTATCCAAAATCCGTACTTTATTGTTAGAAGTTTCAAGTTGTAAATTGTTTTTACCTTCTTGTGCAAGATCAACCCAGCGACTGATTGTTGCACGAGACATATCAAGTTTTTTGGCAACTTCTGCTTGGGTTAAGCTATACATAGATCATATAAAAAATTATTAACTTAAAATTATGTAACTTGACATTATCTTACAAATATGTTACACGTATCGAGCTTCATTTTTTGATGCAATTTTTTTAAACAGGATATTTTTCTCTATTATACAGTTTGTACGGCTAATGGAGGGCGGAATTTTTTATGCCCAAAATAATTTATCGAGGGAATAAAGTAACAAAATCCAAACAGGGAAAGTCAGTTTACTTAAAAACTGTATTTTCAAGTTTGAAAGAGTTTGAGCTTGTTTACAATCTTGGTCCGAAGCCAACTAAGGCTCAGATACTGAATATAAAACGGCATTTTATCCAAATTGTCAAAGACAATCACAAACGTGCAATTATCTAACTTTTTAAACTCTATGTCAAATATGTCAAAAATGCTACTTAAAAGTAGCATAATCAAACGCTTATGTGCATTTTGGATCAATTTAGTTTGTCGGTTTCGACTTACTAAAATTGAGATCTGGAAAATGGGATTTTTAACTTACATTGCATTTTTAAAAATATTGGTTTGGATTAGAAACTTAAAATTTTGATACTTTATGTCTAAATCAGATCAATGTAACAAATCATTGGTGACTGTAGGTCAGAGAATCAGAGATCAGCGTAAACAGTTGAAACTGACTCAGAAACAACTCAGTCTCAAAGGTGGTTTCCAAAGAAGTTATGTCGGATCAGTGGAACGAGGTGAAAAGAATATCACTTTCCTGAAACTAATGAAATTATGCTCCACCTTAAAAATAACCATGTCAGATCTTTTATATGAAATTGAATTAACTACTATATGAAAAAATTAATGTCTAAAATATCAAGATTTTTTGAATCAATCAAAGACGGCGTGGTGAGTACCGAACGTGATATTGAGATGTTTCCACCTAGGCTACATCTCTGGCTCATGATCATTGGGCTTACGCTTGGGTTTTTGATTGTACTTTATTTGAAAATCAAATCGTAAAATTTTTATATGAACTTTATAGATACTGGTTAAGAAATCTAGTTATTTTACACAAAGTAACGACTAACTTTTTAAATTTCTATTACAAACTTAACTAAAATAATAAATTTTATATTATGAATGACAAAATTCAATTAAGTAACCCTGACAACAAGAGCTACTGGTTAAACAAAGATACAGTACAGCAATTTGCATCTAAACCTGCAGATGCTTATGTTGAAGAGAGAATAAGATCCATTGAAAATCCTGAAACTAAAAGAGCTTTAGATTTAGGTTGTGGAGGAGGAAGACATACGGAAATGCTAGCAAGCTTGCATTTTGATACTTATGGATGTGATGTAAATTCATCTATGATTTTTCAGACTAGGGATCGGATGGCAAAATATTATCCCGAGGGTCAACTAATGGAAAGAGTAACATATGGATCTATACTTAACTTACCTTATCCCGATAATCATTTTGACACCGTTGTAACAACAGGTGTGCTCCATCAAGCAAAAAGCTTATTAGAGTATGAGAAAGCAATCTCTGAGTTAAGTAGAGTAACTAAATCTGGAGCAATTATCACTGCCCATATTTTTACCAATATGGTTATGGATGACACCTACAAACAAGTTGCAAATGAACAATACTCTGTGACAACAAAAGAAGGTCTATATATGACACTTATTCCAAAAGAGCTATTTTATGATATAATGGAACGTAATGGAATTATTCTCGAAACTGAGCTTGATGAATCAGTAAGAGATTTAGAAACAGGTCCAAGAGCCATATTAAAAGCCAATTTTATTAAAAATTAGAACAATTAAAATACTATAAATTTTATGTCTAAAAAAATTACTACCTCTGGAGAGGCTGGGGTTCTGCAACCCCAAATTGAATCATTTACAGCTATTGACTTTGAATCAAACTATCTAAATCAACTTAGGCAAGATGAAGGGATCAAAGAACTAGACCCACTTAGACTAGACGGATTCTTTGCAGAAGTTCTCCCTATAGTAAATGAAACTGCAAATACCAGTATATTGGTTAGCCAAGCAATTAGTTCAAGTAAATTTGCTATTGCAATTAAAAACCCATCACAAGAAATAGCTTTGGCGTGTGTTCGTGATTTAGGAATGTTAGCCGCTTCGCTTACTCGCCACGGTGTGAAAGTCTCTGCAATACCAGCTTTGCATAATGCTCTTTCGTGCCTTTCAAGATATAGTGGTGAAGTACCTAGGGATACTGTATTTTCATATGGTCCACGCAATCCTGAGGGATCAAAATTAAGACGATTTACCTCTCAGCCTGAAGAAGAGATATTCATATCAAGTTTTAGAGAAGGAATGACCTCGCTCGCTGAATGCATTAACTATCTAGACACAGCACTTGGTTTATCTATCTCTGACGAAAAATTTAGTGAAGTTATAGACAAGGCAAATGACAAATTCAAGGTGATGATAACCGCTATTCAAAGTGTTAGAAAAAATGTGCCACCTGAAGTATTTACACATATACTGCGGCCCTATTTCGATCCATATGAAATTGATGGAGTGAAATATCTAGCCCCAGGTGGAGCCGCTATGCCAGTAATTTTAATTGATAAAATATTATGGGCTGATAATGTAGGAGATCCAGTTTATGATTATTATTATGAGGAGAATCTTTCATATCTACCATATTCATATCGAGAGTTTGCTAAAAGCATCTCAGGGCAAAGTATATATTCTAAAGCAATTGAGGAATATAATGCCAACACTGAACTATCAGAAATCCAACTCAAATCATTTAATTCATTGATGGAGTTTTTCAATACACTGGTAAAATTTAGAGCTCCGCATAAAAGAGTTGCAGATGACAACTTTAAACTAAGATCAAGTACAGCAGTTGGAAGTGGTGGATTTAAGCCTGATTTACTTCAAATGTTGATTGACGAAACATTTAACAGGTTTAGGAAAATTAGAGCTATATTACCTGAAAAAGGTCTGCAGATTCATAATTTTGAACCATTTAAGGTAGGCTCAGTATTTAACCCTCTATTTTTACCGACAAAACCAGAACTCAAAAGAGAAAGTGTAAAAATAAAATACCCTAGCAGATTAAACGGAATGGCTATTGATCCAGGCAAAATAACTACAAATGAGAACATGGTCTACACACCAGGGGAAGTTGTATTTGCAGTTGATATAGGTAAATATGTAAGAGTCAAAGCCCTAGAAAATACCAATGAAATCAGAATTGTAGGAAATTCAAGACGTAAGCCTTTAATCGAACACTCGGCTACCATAATCAAAAAAGCTCTTGGGTTTGACCATGGATTGGAAATTGAAGTAGATAATACTCGGGAATTAAGACATTGCGGGCTAGGTTCTAGTAGCGGTTTAATAGCATCTGTAGCATCAGCTATCAATGAAATGTATGGCGTTGCTATTCCAAGACAAGACTTGGTTAGATATTTAGCTCAAAACCACGGTGAGGAAATTGATTCAGATAATAGCTTACTGATGCCAGTTCAGTGTATTGGTGGATCTGCTGCAGCTGGAATTTTAGAAGGTGGTGTGATGATTTTAGCTGGCAAGAGTTCCCTTATTGCCAAAGCTAATATTGATCCATCATACAAAGTTATAATTGGTTTGCCTAAGGATTTTACTCCACAAGATTCTCAAGTCTTGATGGAATTGGAAATACAAAACCTTTCTAAATTTTTAGCTACAGGTGAAAAGTATGGCAAAGAAATTGCCTATGATATGCTTCATAAAGTACTTCCTGACTTACTTGATGGCAATTTAAAAGCTCTCGGTGATTTAATGTTTAGATATAGGTTTGAAATGGGTAGTATTCAAAATTGTTCATTCGTGTATCCAAACATGGTTAATATTGCTCAAAATGTTAGGTCACTAAAAGAAGATGGTGATGCAGATGTGCTTTCTTTATCTTCAGTCGGTCCAGCTTTCTTTGCTATTACAAGAAACCCTGAAAAATGTAAAGATAAGTTTGAACAAAGTGGAATGCAATGTTTTGAGACCTCAATTTTTAACGAAAGTTATAATGTTATTGATTAAAACCATGAAAATATTATATAAAATCTATACCTATTTTAAATTTAAATCTTACAATAATTATGCCTACACCAAGACCTCAATCTACTAGACCTTTACCAGATAATGCAACCAAAGTTTTTGATGGTAAGCTGTACGACGTATATCAGTGGGAACAACCCCTTTTTGATGGTACAACAGCAACATATGAAAAATTAAAAGGAATAGACGTGGTTTCAGTCATTCCAATAACCACAGATGGCGAAATAATAATAACACATCAACAACAACCAGGCTCTAAAGAATATATTACTACAGCAGGTGGTAGAGTTGAAGATGGAGAAGATCCACTTGATGCTGTAAAGCGAGAACTCCTTGAAGAGACAGGCTACACTTCTGATAATTATGAGCTTTGGTTAGCATTTCAACCTTCACCCAGAATTGAACAGGCATTATACGTCTTTATAGCTAAAAACTGTGTTAAAGTCACAGATCAAAATCTAGATGCGGGTGAAAAAGTAAAAGTTGAGCTAATACCTTTTGATCAGTTTGTGGATATAGTAATTGGCGATCTATACAACGACCCTGACGTAAAAATGGAATTTTTAAAAGCAAAACTCTATCCTGAAAAAATGGAATCTTTAAGAAAATTATTATCAAATTAATATATGGAAAAATCACAACAAGCTGAACTAATTAACCCCTTTGAGGTTATAGCAAACAGAGTCAATACATTTCTATCAGAAACAATTAAAGAAGAAGGAGAAGCGTTGAGGCAAGTCGAGATATGGAGAAGTCAGGGATTTAAAATAGTTGTCACTGAGGGTTGCTTTGATTTGGCACATAGGCAACATGGAGCTTACTTATTAGCGTGTAAATACCTCGTCGATGATGGCGGTAAATTGATGGTCATGGTTGATACTGACGAATTGATGATGAAACGAAAAAACAAGAAGTCGATCAATCCTGTTTCAGATAGAATGGCTCAAATAGCCGAATATCGCCCTGTAGATCTAGTCACAAAAAAATCCATCGCAAGTTTTGAATGGATTAAAACAGTGGACCAGATATAATTGTAAGGTCAACCACTACTGGCTCAAATAGCATGAGCGAAGGATTAAATATGCTATTTAAATTTATTGATGAAAACAATCTAGAAACTCAAGTAGTAGTTTTTGATACAAAATTCAATATTATACCTGCTCAGGAAGCTTTTAGAAAAGGAATTGAGTATGAGGATAATAAAACTAATGAAATTTCTAGTACAAATATTAAACAAAAGATAATTGATGCCAGTAAAGGATTGGTTGATCCGACTTGGTATCTGTCTATTTAAAAAGAAAACAGCCCACATATTAACAGGTCCGAGTGACCTGTTTTTTTGTTTCAAGTTTTCTAAAACTGGACTACTTGATATATTTAATTTAATACTGTATTGATATTTTATACTGAAAAAAAGCCAGATTATAACCTATGAATATTATTGGAGATAATGACCAACACATCAAATTTATTGATCTCTTTGCAGGGATAGGTGGGTTTAGAATTGCACTTGAGAGTTATGGATATGAATGTGTATTTTCAAGCGAATGGGATAATTATGCCTGTCAAACATATCAGAGTAACTTTGGTGAAATGCCACATGGTGACATAACTAAAATTGATGAAAAAGATATTCCCAAATTCGACGTTTTATGTGCAGGATTTCCATGCCAGGCTTTTAGTATTAGCGGTAAACAGAAGGGTTTTGAAGATACTCGAGGCACTTTGTTTTTCGACGTAGCTAGAATCGCAAAATTTCACCAACCGTCAGTATTATTTCTAGAAAATGTTAGAAATTTTGCTGTTCATGATGATGGCAGAACGTTAAAAACTGTTCAAGAAACGCTCGATCAAATTGGATATAGTGTTTTTTTTAAAGTCTTGAATGCGGGTAAATTTGGAGTGCCTACAAGTAGAAACAGAATATACATTGTTGCTTTCAGAAAAGATTTAGGAGTTAAAAATTTTGAATTTCCAACTGGCAACAGAATAGAAACAAAACTTATTGATATTCTTGAGCCTGATAGTATGGAAACAAAAGCTTGCCAAATTATTAGAGATGATATTTCTTTAAAAGAGGTAAAAATATTCCCTGATGCATTTGGAGTATACCCACAAGAACCTATTAGAATTGGAACAATTAATAACGGAGGTCAGGGTGAGCGAATATATAGTCCGTACGGACATTCAATAACTCTATCTGCTCATGGAGGAGGAGCAGGTGCAAAAACAGGTGCGTATTTGATTAACGATGTTGTGCGAAAATTGACTCCAAGAGAGTGTGCAAGATTGATGGGCTTTCCAGATAGTTATAAAATTGTAGCTTCCAAATCACAGGCATATAAGCAATTTGGAAATAGCGTAGCCGTACCAGTATTAAAAGCAATAGCTGAAAGGATTAATCAAATTATAAACAATCAAATATGGCAAAAGGAAGTAAACACACCGCAGATTTTGGCTCACGTATTGCCAGAAATGGCTTTATAAATGAAGATGATGTAATCAATAAATTTAACAATTGGAGTCATGATCCTGAGGCTACAGAGTGTTTGAAAATAATGGGTTATGATATAAACGAAATAGAGAAAGTAGAAGCTGTAAAAGTAGGAGGCAATTTTAAAACCGATGTGCAGGTACAAATTACAGTTTACCTTAAAAAAGCTATTGATGAGCAAAATATATCAATTAAACTAGTAAGTAACCCTAGTGGCTTCAATCAGATTGATAAAAGATGGGTTGATAAATATGTGGAGATGTGGAACATTCCTGAAAACATAACAAATACACTTAAACTGTATACTGGTGAATTAGAGCCTATAAGAAGAGATACAAGAGATCCAAGGCGTATGTTTTTAGATGAGATAGATCAACATTTAGTTTCAGAACTTGTTGATTTTTTTGACCAAAACAAGATATTAATTACTTCTGATATTATCAAAGGTCGTGGTAAATTTTCAGCAGATTGGATGCTGGTTGTTTTAGTTTTGGACAGTGTTACCACTTGGGACTTAAAATCTATAAACGAAGCGATGAATGTGTTTGGTGGTGGTGAAGTGCAAATTACTAAACAGGGTAATTTAAAAATTGGAAAAATAACCTGCCAAAGAAAGGGTGGTGATGGTGGAAGGAATACTGCCAAGATGTTGCAATTTAAAATCAATCCTGTTGATATTTTAAAAAAGTCTTAATTTTCATTACGCCTTCAACTCAGCCACAATCTCTCGATACTCAGGTACATTTACCTCATTCTCGTCGATATATTTGCAGATATTACAAAGTATCTCAATTACCATACCGCCTTCATTCTCAAGGGCGGTTTTCATGCTTTCTTTATCTCGAAGTGGAGCATATTCATACACGTATTTCCCTCGGATCTTTGGTTTGTTTACTATGTTAGTCTTGTTTTCCAGAATCTCGAGCGAACCGATAAACAAAGAGTGTGAAAGCACATCAGGAAGCCAGACTTCAATCTCTTGCACATTCTTGTTTTTGTTTTGTGGCGATATATCCTTCTCGGCTTTGTATTGCCAGCGAACCAATGGCTCTCCTTTTGAGTCCTTTCGATTTAGAGCATACTTTTTGATAGTATCTCTTGTAAAAGCCTTGTTGCATAACTCCTCTGCTTCCCTAGGTGACACCCAGCGTCTCTCCTCAGGGTTTGCTACGATATAGCGATCTCTCAAAAAAGTGAGCCGATCAATCGCCTTCATCGTTAGCAAGATTTTGTAAGGTAAAAGTTTCATGGCAAATCTGGATTCGATATTGCTAAATACGCCTAACAAAAGCAATCTGCTTTGAGCTGAGTTCTTTTGTAAGTTATTCAAAAACGTAGTGTAGTTCATAACTGATTAAAAAGATGATGTCAAATACATGAGGGTATTTACAGTTTAAAAATTTGTAGTTTTTATTACACTATTTTAATGCTGGTTTTCAACATATTTATAGACGAGATAAAATTTTTGACCACCCGCTTTCAATTCCTTCCCAACTTCCCAAACCACCACCGCAATCGACTCAAAACGTTTCAATATTTATTCAATAAGGCTCATCCCCACATTTTAATTCTGTTTAAGCATATTAGGGGCTTTTTTTATATTCAGGCTGAAACTTGATTGACAGGCTTGCTTTTTAAAAAAACACTATTAAAATGAATCCACTAAAAAAATTTATGCCTCTAAACTCTGTAAATAAAGCACTCAACATTATTTTATTGGGTATTCTAGTCTTTTGTACGGCTGTTGGTATTTATATCTGGTACTTTACCAACAATGTTTATTATTATTTTGGCAAAACTACGTGGTCACATCAAAAAGATAAAGAAGCAGGAAAATATATAGTTGAAAAATATTTTCTCGGATTAAAATTACCTTATGGATATTCTGATTTAAAATACAGTATAAATGGATATTGTGGACTTGATTGCTTGGTTTATATTTCTGTGAAAGTTGATAGATCGTATTTTGATTTTCTGACCAAAGACAAGACAAAATATGACATAAACTACAAATCCGAAGACCGAGCATCGGTTAGTCCTAATTTTTGGGATTCAATAAGCAATGAGATAGTTTTAAAGCCAAAAAATATGAATGAAATATGCATAACTGAATCTTATTATCCAGGCTATTATTGGTATCAAGATGGCCATATGTATTACTACAGGCTTGATATGTAGATTAAGATATCTTTTCATGGGCACTTTAATTCATCTCTATTTACAGCGTGTTGAAAACAGTTACTTTTTTCCGAGTGGAGTGACTTAAAATGACTTTTACGAAGGAATGGTTAGACAAGTACAATATTTCTTGGAATAATGACATTTTCAACACCTATTCCCATGTTGTTACCACTTCCACACTGCTTAAAATCTTTAACTTTGTTTAAAAACTTAGTTTGCTACATGAATAAGCCTAGAAAAATACTTTATAATTGTATTTGACTAGGCTTATTTTTTTATATCTAAAATTGAAGTAATACACTGTGATTTTGATGAAAAACCTTGTTTTAAAGCTACAAAAGCCCCCTTGACATTTCTCTCTCTATGCTATTTTTGATCCTAGATTTGACGATAGACAAGTTTGTCTTTAGTTGATCTATACAGCTCAAACTAGGATTTTTAGGATTAAAAACATGACTGGTATTAAAGTGGTTATTGAAGATAATTCTGCTCAGGCTATGGTTCCTACAAGTTTTTCAGCAAATGGATCATCATTTTTGGATACAAATATTTTTGGTTGCACTCCTGACGATTTACTGGAATTTGAAAGTGGTGAGGTGGTAATCATCCGTCTGACGACTGACCAGCTTTCCGAGTCTGCCAAGATTAAGTACGCGCGTGTAATTGATCAAGGTGTTGCACTCATCCCAGCTACGATTATGTAACCTCAAGTCCGTCTCTGTAAGACCTCTGCCATTTTCGTAAGTCTTACAATTTCCATCATTCCAGCCCTAAAGGCTGGTTTTTTGTTTGTCTAAAAATAAAACACTCAGAATGCGACCTTTTGCTTAAGCCGAGGGTAGTTTCTATGATTGTTCTTGTTAAATACAGGACCTAAGTCAAAGCAACTACGAATCTTTAAAGGCACAGAACTAAAGCTACTTTCTAAAACTCCCGAGCGAGTGGAATGGGAGATGGTGCTGATCGACGATAAGAACGGTCAAAGAAATAGAAAGGGGGCGATACTTAATTGCTATCACTTTTTGATGGACGGTGACGAATCAAAATCCTTAGAGATAAATTTTGACCATGAAACCACATATCTTCTCAACCTTTGATTATTTAAATTTAGAAACCCAAATCTCAACCCCTTCCCAACCTCCCAAACTACCTCCGCAATCGGTTTAAAACGTTTCAATATTTGTTCGACAAGGTTCATCACCCACATTTTAGTTGTATTTAAGCCCGACATGGGTTTTTTATGATTAAATTTCTTCTCCTTAATATTTTGGTAAAACTTCTATTGATTCGCTACATTTTCGCTACATTCCTGTAGTTTTTTTGATCGAAGATTAATTTTATTATTGAAAATATAAAGCTAGTTCAATATTGGCTTTAGTTGCACCATTTATCCAAAATTATACTCTTTGTCATTCTTACAAAGAGGGCTATACTGTCCACATCTGTATCATTTTGCATCGAATCTCAAGCACTAAAACCCAAAAAGTAGACAAAATCAAACTCACGGATTAGGCTAATCTTAACCTAAAACTATGCCCTATTTCTCAATTATCGTCCCTGTTTACAAAACTGAACTATACCTGGAAAAGTGTCTCAAAAGTCTCAAAAGTCAAATTTTTACCGATTTTGAGTGCTTGGTCATAAATGATGGTAGCCCCGGAGTGGATTTTAGTCAGTTTGATCACGATGATTTGCAGGATGCAGAGTCTACGCTAGATCTTTCTAAGACTGTAGCCACAGAGCAAGTTTATAATATTTTTCAGTTTGTGGCCCAAAATGATCCACGATTTAAACTCACTTTAAAAGATAATCAAGGTCTGAGTCCGACCAAAAATCTTGGACTTAAATTAGCCACTGGAAAACGTGTGGTGATTTTAGATTCAGATGATTTTTTAGAATTAGACTTTTTAGAAAAAGCTTTTCAAGCTCTCGAAACTAAATCTAATAACTTGATTTATTATGGTGATTTAAAAACCTTAGAACGTGGTATTTACGGCAATTTTAAAGATTCCCAAAAGTATTTACCTCAAAAAAATGATCTCAAAAACTTGCTAGTTTTCCCTACTTGGAGCGTGACCCCGATTTGTTATTTTTGGCCACTAGAAATCATTGGAAAATATAATATTGAGTTTAAAAAAACAGGCGAAGATACTGTTTTTGTCCTAGAAAATATCTTGGCTCACACTAAAGAATATGGTCAGTTGAGCTTTGAAAAGTTAGATATTTACTATATTTATCGCCAGTTTCCAAATCAAATGAGCAAAGGTGCTGGTTTTGAAATCGAGCTATTTAAATGCACCACTAGTTTTGTAAAGTCTATTTTGGGGCAGCTGGCTAAACTGGGGCTGATTTACAAAGTTTTGGGCATGCTATTTGTGTTACGTTTTAGCATTTATCGCGAGAGATTATTGACATCGAGCAAATTCAAAAAGCTAATTTTAGCAGTTTTAGCCAAAGGTTTGACTATTTTAGCAATTTTGCTAGCAGGTACTAAAAAAAGCTAATTTAAGAAATGCTTTGCTTTGCAGTATGAAATTCAAATTTTTTAAACTTAGCTTAAATTTAGCTTATCAGAACTCGAAACTGTGGTTACTAAACTAGCTAGATATTTTTGCCTAGATTCGGTAGATTTTAGTAGCTTTTTGAGTAAAAGCACAAAAATTAGCTCAAGTAAGAGCTTATGATTATAATTTATGTTGCAAAAGCTTTTTTTCTATAGAAATATACTTAAAAATCTACCTGAGTGGCTGTTTTGCCTAGGTCAAACTTTGCTTTTACTGGGCGCTTTGACGACAGTGTTTTCGTCGCTGAGCTTACATTTTGGATTATTTTTAAATCAATGGCAGTTAATTTTGGCTGGTTTGATCAGTTTTAGCACTTTGTTTTTTGCTAAAAATAAGTTAGCTTTGCCATCTAAAATTTTTGCTGGAGCGTGCTTGGTTTTGATTATTGTTGGCAGTTTGGGGATTAGCACAAGTATTTTTGACTTATCTTATGACGGCCAAAGCTATCAGCAAGAAGCGGTTTTTTTTATGAAAGAAAACTGGAATCCGTACCAAACACAACTAACCAAAACTCAGTCACCCTACAATCACATCTGGCTAAATAGTTACCCCAAAGCCGCTTGGCTAAACGCTGTGGCCAGTTATAACCTTACTGGAAATATTGAAAGTGGTAAAATGTGGCAATTAATTTGGATGATATCTGCCTTTTGTCTGACACTTTCCTGGTGTCTTAAAGTAAAAATAGTGGGCTTTAGTGAGAGTGTTTTTTTGAGCTTAATTACCGCCTTTAACCCAGTTAGTTTAAATCAAGTCTTTACTTTTTATCAAGATGGGCAACTGGTATCACAACTTGTGATTTTAATAGCACTTTTAGGGGATTTTTATCTCAAGCCCACTTTTTGGAAATCTTTTTTACTGGTTTCAATTACCGCTTTGGTTATAAATGCTAAAATGGTGGGAGTTGTGTATTTTGGTTTATTTATAGCCGCTTTTTGGGCTGTTTGTTATTTTTTAAAAAGTACGCAAATCATCTTAAGATCGGTGATTCCGGTTTTAATTGGACTGTTTTTGGGTGTGATAGTCATCGGCTACAATCCTTTTTTGACTAATTTGCAAAATGGTCACCATGTTTTGTATCCAGTCTTAGGCATTGGTAGCGTCGATCTCAAGAGTGAAAATGTGCCGCTAAACTATACTGATAAAAATAGTTGGCAGATTTTAGCCGAATCTATTTTTTTTGCGAGTAGCAGTGATCGAAATTTGGATGGTAAGATTGGCTCAACTGCTGCCAAATTTAAAATTCCGTTGTCGGTGTCACTCACAGAACTTAAAGCCTTTTGGAATATGCCTGATAAAGGTGGTTTTGGTGTGTTTTTTAGTGGTATTCTGGTCTTACTTTGCCTGCTTTTAGTGTATAGCCGCGACCAAAATCCTAAACTAAGTACTTTTATAAATATTCTAAAAGGTTATGGACCGATTATTTTTGTAGTGATTTTTTCTAGTGGTTTAAATTTTGCACCGTCGGTGGCTAGATATGTACCACAATTTTGGTTTTTAGTGCCAATATTCTTGTTACTTTTATATCAAAACCAGGTTTTGTGTCCCAAGAAATTCACCCAAATCGGGCTTGTTTTGCTGCAAATCATAATTGTGGCCAATCTCGGTATCATAGCTAGTTCAAGCACGTATTTCAATCTCAAAACTAGCCAAAAACTAGATCAATCTCTCAAAAACCTCTCAAAGATCAGCCAAACTAGATCAGTTTTAGTGGATTTCCAGCAAATGCCGGCCAATAAAATTCGATTTGATAATTTTGGAATTAGGTATACACAAATTGGCACAGTTGTATCAAAACCGCTTATTTGTGAGCCAAATCAGTTATTTGTGTTGCCAAATTCGGTGACGATAGTTTGTCTGAAGTAATTGGTTTCCAAATTTTTAAGCTTTGCTTGATATTATTACAATATATCATATTTGATATAAGACTAAACAACTTAAAATAAGATATTTTATCAAAAGTTAATCTTTTATGTATCCCCATTTCGCCTTGGCATTTGCATTTGCGAGCTTCACAAAACCTCCCTTTATAAGGAAACGCTACGTATTATTTATCCCGAGTACAAAAGAGTTATGCAGCAATTCCTTACCATAGGAGGTGTTTTTTGAGGGATAGAATAAGAAAAAAGGCAAGCTTGATATTTAGTTATTTGGGTTTTGAAGTAGCTGATCTGAAATTTTTGAGATTTGTGGTTTAGAGTTTGGTGGGCATATTTATAAACATAATATATCACGAATGATATAAAACTCCAAAATAAGCTAAATTGTCAGAGTAAAAGTTTCTCAGCATCAAAGTTGTTATCTCTTAGAATAAACCAAAAATACTGCTCAGATCAAAATCTCCCAACTATTGAAACGACCGTACTCGCCGATGTACATACCGACTCCAATCAAATAAAAGTAACAAAACTTGGTAAAATCACAATATTTAGTATAAAAAACTATAAAACTAAAACACAAAGAATTTATAGCCTATGAAATTGGTTGTTAGGGTGATCGGGGCTACCATTAGTTTGGCTACCAAAGCCCAGCGAGTTGCTAGCGGTTTAGGTAGTTTTTGAGAGAGTTCTAAAATGTGTTGATTTTTGGTCAAAATATTCATCATCAAGACTGAGATACTTAGGCTAAAAACACTTACTAAAAAAAACACACCTACCGATCTGCTCGAGGCTGAAGTTTTGGAATCGAAAAAAGTGAAAGTGCTATTTAGGAAATAACTGCCAATATTGGCTAAAATAAAGGCTATGGCTTGGGCGAAACTGTATTTATTGAGTTTTATTTTCAAAATAAACTGCTCTAAGTCAGAATCTGGTTTGATGGATTTGACGATACTTTGCCAAATAACCAAATCAAATAAAGTGTTAAAAACCCCAATTAAAATGAAAGTTATAATTCGTTGTAATTCTAAAATGTTGAGATCATGCATAAAAGTATATTAAAGTAAGCACTATAAATTGGCAAATGCGATGGAAAATAAAGCTAGTATCGGTGATGCGGTTCGGGTCGCTGATTTATTAGGGAGGAGGGTAAATATCCCGAAGCCTGCTTTGCACCTTTTCATAACAAGCTTAGTAAGCTTAAGAGAGCTTCTCCGTCAGCAATACCTCATATTTTGGCTTTCTAGGAAGCTTATTTTCTTTAAAATGCTTTGGTATAATTTGATAGTAAATAATTTTTAAGCTTCAAAACCAGAACTGCTAAATCAAAATGAGCTTAGATTTTACTTTTTGGTTTGATGTTAGATTTTTGTTGTTGCTTTTTTCTAAAATAAAAAACCACGCCGCCGCCAATAATCATACTCAAAATTAGACCACCACCAATGAGATATTTTTTATCAATTACATTATTTTGAGACTCGATTTTGTAGCTATTTTTTTGGGTATCTGCTGTATTTGCTTTGATAAAAGCTGGGTTTTGACTTGACTCGAAAGAGTTTAGTGCTGCTTGGTTTAGGTCTAGGGTGTCGCTTAAAACAGCTTTTTGATCAGTAAATTTTACCTTTTTAGAGTCTATGTTTTGAGCTTGGGTTTTGCAGTCCAAAATAGCTTTGGTTTGTCCAGTTTTGTAAGCTTGATTGGTGATGATATAATATTTTTGAGCATCTTTTCGAGGTGAAATAGCAGTCGAAAAAACATCTTCAAAAATCGTTCCATCGCTGAAATTTAAGCCATATTTACAATCTAAAACCCCAAAAATGTTACCAGTATTTTGAGCTTGAAACTCTAATAGTAAATTATCTTTACCAAAATAAGTCTTGTCTTTTTTGATTTGGTCAAAAGTTTGATCGCTTGGATCTACGATGTTTAGTGCATCAATTTTGCTACTGAGCCTGAAGTCTTGACCCACGGCCATATAAGCTCGAACACCTTTGCGAACAGCTACTTTGACGGCATTTTCGGTTTGAGCTTGGGTCGTCACGGCAAAACCTGCGGCGTACTCGCCATCTTTGGTTTCTTTAGGAATTTCGACTTTAAATGGAATTTTGACAGCACTTTTTTTTGGTATCAAAACCTGATTTATATCCAATTTGAGCCAGTTCCCAGCTTCTTTATTTTGATCAGCTTCATTTAAAATAGTAAAACTGCCCTCTTTGGTGATAGTGGCGTCCTTGGCTGATATCTTAGCCTCAATATCCACTAAATCACTATTATCTAAAAGCAAAGCGTCGCCAAATGTATCGCCTGCCTTAGTGCTAAAAATAAACCAATCTTTCTCGAATTTGTTTGATTTATCAGCATTGTATGGTGACATTGCTAGATTGGCGTGGGTTGTCAGGCCTGAAAATACTAAACAAATGATTAGTCCTATAAATACAATTTTAAAGCCATTGAACATAATTAAATAATAGTATAGGTATAGACAGATTCGTAGCTGCTGGCTCGGGTTAGCGATGGTACAGTCAAAGTAATGTTGGTGTCGATTTGATAGTTTCCTTTGCTATTACCTACAGTTCCGGCAAAAATATTCATGGTATCGATAGTTGAATTTACGGTTTTTTGATCACCGATAGTGATACCCCCAATACTGCCATCGTTTACAGTCACGCTTTTAGGCGAGCTTTTAAAGGCATTAGCTACTCTTAGGATTGAGTCTGGAATGGCTTGACTGGTAAAATCATTTACGCTTGCGGTGACTGTCCAGCCAGGATTGGCGAGCCTGGTATCTATGACTTGAATCGGTGAAATCAGCGTGCTGACATCGTTTGGTTTGCTATCAACTTTTATGGCTGGTAGCACGACCGAGGCTGGTACATTTAAGATAATTGATCCGTTGGCGTAACCAAATTCGACGGTTTTTTGATTATTTTGATAACTTACTGTTTGGATTTTACTATCACCACCCGTAGTGCTGACACCAGTTGGTGGGGAAGAGATATTTAGGCGATAATCTCGGCCGTGTAGCAGATTTGGGAAACACTGAGTGGTATTATTAGAGGTAATGCTAGCTAGTACGGCGTTGTCACCACTATTTTGCAGTAAAATTTGGACACCTGTTTTTAAAGTATCAACTCCAGAATCGTAAACACCGTTTGAGTTGACGTCTTCAAATACTACGGGACAGAGACTGGCTTGATAAACACATCTAAAGTCTTGATTGGCTCGAAGTTCGGCATCGGCTAAAGTCAAGTTTCGTTCGCCGCCAGTTGGGCTGATAATATCGCAGTACACTTTTAAAGCTAAACTACTAGCCATATTGTCAGTCAAAGTGGAAAAACTAGATGAAACTAGGCTTGGATTTGAGCCATACTCACCAATATCAGTATTTATGGTAGATTGATAGTCCTCGACTACGTCTGATTTCATTTTGTACTCGATATAGCCACCACCATTTGCAGGGCTATACAAATCTAAAGTGGAGCTAGAAGCCACGCTCGAGCCAGTCAAACCGCTACAATCAGGAGTAAAACTAGCACTATTATCCACACTTTGAGTAAAAATCTCTTTCTCACCACCACTAAAACCACACACAGTTTGGTGTAAATATCTTTGCCCTAAAATCTGGATTGAACTGTAATCCTGGATCACACTTGAGCCTGAAACAGAGCCACAGCTAGCTGCGAAAATAGATGTATCGTCAATCGACTGGATAAAACTTTCTTTTGATCCGCTGGGCTGCGAGCAGGTCACTAAATGTGCGTATTTTGATCTACCAAATTCCAGATTTCCAGTTGGAGCAGCGCCGCTATAACCATAAAATCCAGCTGAAGTGGAAGTAGCGAGATTTAGGCCACTCCACAAACCATCATTTAGAGTCGCGCAGTTGGCACTACTAATTAGGCAGTTTTTCAAAGTACCTGGAATATATTCAAATTTTGGACTTGGCAAAGCGTCACTCAAAACCACATCTTGATCTGAAATAGAAGCAGTATTTTGGTAACGCAGCCGAACTGTCACAAAGTCGCCTTGAGCTGTAGTCAAGGTTTTTACTTCGGTGTTAGCGCTGACATAGTATTTGTCGATTGAGACTGTACCACTGCCTAAAGTGGTCGAGGCAGCCTGCACAGGCAAATTGAAGCTCAAAATATTTAGCAGAGCAAAACCTATGACCACAGCTAAAATAATAGCTATTTTTCTTGAAATATAATTTTTAATTTCGTTTAGAGTCATTTTCTCTTATTTTAATATTACTTTTGAACTAAGTCAACTAATATCTTAAATATTCCAGATGGTAAGTCAGTGATTTGATAGTTGCCATTTTGATCACTGCGAGTGCTTCTATTTAGCGCGGCTGGGTTTTGATTCAAATTAAGTAAAACACCGTTTAGGGGGACGTCGTTATCTTCGAGTGTGGCAGGATTACCATCTTGGCCGGCAGGTTGGAAAATTTGGTCATTATTTCTGTCTATAAAGACTTGACCGATGATTGAGGCATTGTTGGTGTTGATCGACCGTAGGCTCAAGAACAGATTAAATCGGCTCGTTTGATACGAACTTCCGGTTGCAAAGTTTGTGCTAACTTCTCTAGTTAGTCCGTAGTTTAGGGTCGAAGGCTCGTATCTAGTGAAATTTGTGACAGTAGTAGTAGCTTGGCTATCAGTATTTCGCAAAATGAAAGCACCAGATGGAAGATTGGCTTTATAGTACAGCTTGTAGCTAAATTGACCGTTCGGATCAGAGGTATAGTAGGTGATCGAATCTAGTGGTATTTTTTCACCACTACTGGTCTCGATCTCAAAATTACAGCTTGCTAGTCGTCGATCAGTGGTATCAGAGTCAGGGTAATATGAAATCTGGCCATTTAAATCTTTATCATCATAGCAGTAAGTTGAGATTTGATTGGTGTATTGGTAAGTGAAATTACGGCTGTCATTTGTGGCATTTTGGACCCAGCTAATTTGGTTCCAGTAATTTACAGCCAGACTTGAAAGGCTTGTGTTTGCACTATCTAGTACCAAATTTGGAACTGCAGTTCCACCACCACTAGTTAGTTTGTAGAGCTTGTATTTTCCACTTGGTATATTTGCAAAACTGTAGCTTTGTCCCGCACCAGTGTTTAGAGTGTAGTTACCCAAAGGTCCTTGAATCGTAACTTGGGTGTTGGTTAGTGGTTCATCGTTATCAAATAAAATTGCTGCATTTCCATCGCCACCGTTTTGATCAAATAAATTGTTAAACCCTTGATTTAATCCTTGCTGTTTGTCTACAAAGACGTCGCCGTGAATAGTATTATTTGTGAGCGCTGTCAAAGGGTAATCTAGCTGCTGAGTCTGTGAGGGTGACACAGTGAAAGTCAGAGGATTGGAGTATCCACGCAAAGTTGATGGTAAGTCGTTGAATTGAAGTGTGTAAACTCCAGGTGATAGATTTTGGTACTGATAGTGCGTGTTCCAGTACAGATCAAAATCTTTTAGAACTGGGTTTACTGGCGCCCCAACCTGGGTACCATCGGGAGCTATCAGTGTAAAAGTACCTTGTGCTACATCAATCTCAAACTCATCATCGCGAGTTAGGTTTGGGATAGTGTCGTAAAAACTCATCAGTCTGACTCGGCCATTATAGTTGTAACGCAGATTTTGAGCGTAGTTGGTGTCTTTATTTAGACCAATCGTCACCGCACAATCCACACAACCAGCCCCACTCGGTGCAGCGTCGCCTACTACCACAGTGTACAGACCTTCAGCTAAACCGCTAAACTGATAGTTGCCTTCAGAGTCCGAAGTCGTACTGACTTTAAACTGGTTTTGATTGTAACCATAGTACAGATTGACAGTTTTATCAGGGTATTTTATATCGTTATCAAAAGTCGTGCTAGCATTACCGTCCTGACCATCTGGTTCATAGATATTATTGTTATTTCGATCCAAAAATACTTTGCCCGACAAGCTGGAATTTTTAGTTGGGTTTATGCCAAACTGTGCTGTGACACTACCTGTAGTGGTGTTTATAGTTTGAGTGTCCGAGTTTATAATATTATAATCATTTGGAATGTTTGAGTTTCCAGGAGTATTTAAGAGTTTTAGATCATAAGTATCTGGTACTACTGATGGACTAAAATTATTAACCCCATTTTTAAAGTATTTGAGCTGATCCATGTTTACTACGCCGCTGTTATTTTGCAGGTCGGCGTTCGCAAGATATGGATTCCAGTAATACTGATCTTCCCAAGCGTCTCGAGTTCCATTTTGGTTTGTGTCGATCCAAAGTTTTACATCTACACTAGGCGTGAAATAGTAAATGACATCATATTTTTGGTTGGATCCAGGGGCCACACCGATGCTACCGTCCGCATACACGCTATTAAAGAAAATATTGTACGCATTATTGTATAAGTTACAACCTGTACCTATTCCATAGGTGGTGGTTTGAGCTAGATTTGGGACAGGGGTGTTTACTACCACGGCGTAGGCTCCAGTCGGGATATTAGTAAAAGTATAATCGCCATTACTGTCAGTCGTCGTAGTAGGCATAGCCGCATTCCAGGCATCTACCTCGAGCTGAGTTTCTCCAGGAACTGAGCCACATTTTCGAAGTGATAGGTTTAGATTTGGATATCCGAAATCATTATCGTAATTACGGTCGTAGGTTTTACCTAAGACATTTTCTGTTCCAGTTTTGTCATCGCTACCATTTAGATCAATAGTAGGTGCAGTTACAGGTCTATCATTCCAGACTTTACCATAAATTGAAGAGAGTGTGGTCACAGCGTTTGAGTAGTATCGGATACTAGGGGTAGTGGTGTTTCCCAAATAAATAGTAGTGGTTGGATTGGTGACCGGGTTTCGCTGATTAAAATAATTGGCATCAAATAGCGAAGTTAGATTATTAGAACTGGCAATTTTCAAACTATAATTTCGTGGTGGTACTTTGGTAATACACGGATTGGCTGCATTTAAGGTGATACCATTTGGACTACCGCCACCATAGATCTGAGTACCGTCAAAACTTTGATACTCCAGCTGTACATTGATATTACCACTTTGGATTAGGTCCGTATCGCCGATATCAAATACACCGTTGTTATTTTTATCCACATAGATACTTGGACAGATTTTGGCAGTGTACTGAAAACCATACAAATCGTAGCGTTTTTGATTTGTGGTGACCGTTAGGATTCTTTCAGCTGGATCGGTCGCAAGTGCGATCACGCCGTCACCGTTGACGATTTGCACTTTATATACACCTGGATCAAGGCCGATAAAACTAAATTCACCAGTTCCAGTTGTGATTTGAGTCGATTGTAGTGCAAAATCACCGCCACCTATGTCTTTGAGTAAATTGACTTGTTGTTCTACAATCGGAACGTCATTATCGTAAACCGTGATTTCTGAGCCATCTTTACCGCGTGGATCCATAATCCCATTTTCCTGTCGATCTACAAAAATTAAACCATTTAAAGCACCCTTGAGCTCATTTGGATCATTTGTAAAACCTAAAAGTGGTGTCGAGTAATAGCTATTATCACCGATTAGAGCCAAGTTTTGAGTGTTACCACCAGTTGTTGAGGTAAAATTATTGTCTTGCAAGTAACCAGCTGTGACTATTTTAACCTGGTAGTTGCCAGCTTGGAGTGCCGTAAAACAGACGTTTGAGGTAGAATTGGTGACTATCGAAGCGATCGGTGTCTGTAAGTTACTTTGAAGGTACAGCTGAGCTGTCACATTTTCAATAAAGCCTTCACTGGCGTCTTTTTTCCCGTTAAAGTTTGTGTCATTGTAGAGATTTACGCAGATCGCACCAGATCCAGAATAACCAAAAGTTAAATCCTTATTTTGACCTGCGGTTAGACTGAAAACCTGATCTCCACCTGTAGTAGAGCCTGTACCAGCGGCGATTATTTGGATGGCTTTATACTGTCCTGGCGGCAAAGAATTAAAGCAAGCCGAGCCGTTTGAGTCAGTCGTGACGATTTGCAAATCAGAGTTAAAACCATTTATTTGGATTTTACTAGTTAGGCCAGCAATCGGACTTTCACCAGTATCAAACACGCCATTTGAGTTTGTGTCGTAGTAAGATTTGGTGATGCAGACTGTAGCGTTGCCGTTGAAACCAAAACTTGGGGTGTATTTTTGACCGAAATTGGCTGCTACATCACTAGTCAAAGCAGTAGTAGCTGTGTAACCACTAGGGGTGGTAGCCGTGACTGTAAAGTTTTGACCGATAGTCACTGGCTCAAAACACTGCACAGTGCCGTTGGATAAAATTGTATTTCCTACTTGGGTGCCGCCAGAGTTTTTCAAAGTCAAAACTGAATTTTCTAAACTAGTTTCGCCAGCGTCTTTAGTAGTATTGCTATTGTCATCGCGATATACTACTGGACAAATTAACGGTTCGCCGTTATAACCAAAAGCTTGGTTTTTTGTCTCACCCGAAGCTACACTCACATTTACAGTCGTACCAGCGGTGGTGGAAGTAGAATTGTTTGGGGGAGTTTGTACGATTTGATAGTTTCCAGGCAAAAGATTGGTAAAACAGTTGCTGCCATTTGTGGTAATTGTCTGGACCACAGCACCATTTTGATCTTTTAAAACCGTAGTCAATCCAGATATTTCTAGTTCACCTTGATCTTTAATGCCATTTTTATTGAGATCTTGGAAGGTTGAACTTGGGCAAATTGTGGCATTACCTTTATACCCAAATGCTTGAGCGCTACTTACGCCAAATACATTTGTGACAGAAACGGTGGTTTTACCAGAATTTTGAGTGCCAGGAGTGGTGGTTAAAACTGCACCAGTTGGATGAGTTTGTTCTAAAATATAGTCATTTGGGATGATAGCATTAAAACAATTCGTTCCATTTGTACTTAAAGTAGCTATTTCAGAGCCGTCAGATGCTTTCAAAAGTCGGGTTTGAAGGCCGTCTAAATTGGATTCAGAGCCGTCTTTGCTACCATTACCATTATAGTCACCAAAGGTTGGGTTTGGGCAGATGCTAGCGTCACTGGCAAACCCAAAACTTTGATTTTGATTTGATCCACCACTTAAATTGGTGATGGTGGCAGGATTGTTATTAGTGGTATTTGTGGTTAGCAAAGAGTTGGTATTTACTTGCACGATATAGTTTCCACCTAAAACTGTGGTTGGTAGCAGATTTGTAAACTGATTGATACCATTTAAGTTTAAGTTTGAGGCGATAGTGTTGCCAGCAAAATCTTTCAAAGAAGCGCTAAAAATACCATTTAAAGCATTTTCGCTGTTGTTGACACCGTTTCGATCATCATCTCTAAAAGCAAGTGGAGTAATGGTACTGCTACCTTTGTAGCCGTAGTACTGGTTTACTGTAGTCTCTGGGAAAGGGGAGCTGGTTCGAGTCATGTTTCCAGTAGTTAGACTGGTGCCGTTTGGTGCCGTTTGCGTAAAACTGTAGTTTATACCCGATGCTCGAGCCGAAAAACAACTTGTTCCTAGTGAGTTTGATTGGATAGTTTGCTGTAAGTCAGCTCCATTATTGGTGTATAATTTAGTCTCGATACCGCTTAAATATGGCTCATTTGAGTCTCTGATACCATCTAAATTGTAATCGGCAAAAACTATTGGGCAGATAGTGGAGTTGCCACTAAAGACCTCAAAACTGTGTGAATCACTGCTTAGATCTCCATTTGGACCACTAACGGTGAAAGTAACGCTATTTCCGGCAGCCACATTTTGTGGTATGACGCTGGCATTATTGGTATTGTCGACTGTGCATACCCCTGAGACCACGTTTAGAGCTGAGACCGTGATTGGACTCGGGAACGATGGTCCGCTAAAGGTGCTGCTACAAGTTCCTGTTGAGTTTAGGGGTAGATTGGTATTACTATCGATCAAGCCTGTGACCGAAGCCGAAGCTGGATAATTTACAAAGGCTTTTTCATTATAGTTAGTATTGATTGAGGTCAGTTCGGAAATACTAGTATAGACTGGTTTGATTTGATTTGGATTATTTTGTGGCTTAGCTTTTTGAGAGGGAGTTATAGTATAACCAAATTTTTGATTGAGATTTGTACCAAAAACTAAGGTAACATTTTGAGTTACTTTTCCACCAATTATAGTTCCTGTAGTTGAAGTGGTGTCCACTGGCGCAGACTGCACAATAGCATAACTTCCAGGGTTTAGAGCCGTAAAACAGTTGGTGCCAGCTGAATTTGTAGTGATTTGTTGGAGTGAATTATTTAAATCTGAGCTCAGATATAAATCTGTGACTAGTCCAGGCATGAGATAATCACCATTACCATTTTCGTACACACCGTTGCTATTTATATCTATAAAACTTTGGGTTGGACAAATCACCGCATCACCACTATAACCAAAACTGCGATTTTCGGTCGCACCTACACCTAGAACGACCTGGTAACTTTGGCTTGAAGTTTGTAAGATTCCACCAGTTGGCAAGACTTGTTGGACATAATAAGTGTCATCAAAGAGATTGTTAAAACAATTTGGACCACTACCTGTAGTAGTTAAAGTATATAAAACTGTAGTATTTGAGGCATCTTTTAGTCTGGTTATGACTCCAGAAAGTAGGGGTTCAGAGCCATCTTTGACGCCATTTTTGTTGTCATCTCTAAAGGTGTCACTAACACAAATTTTAGCTGTAGGTACATTTCTAATCTGGGTTACAGTATTTGAGTTTTCAAAAGTGTAAGCTGGGTTGTAATCGGAATTGATAGCGCTGATTTGAGTTTTGACATAGGCTGTACCCAAAGCCGGGATATCGCCACTTGGGACATTGGTGACACACTGCCCAGAGCCATTTAAAGTGCTATTATAAAATTGATCACTGCCAGAGTTTATTTTTAGGACATTTCGACAGGTCAAACCACTGATATTGCCAGTCTCAGCAAAGTTACGAATTACTGGTGAGGTCAAAACAGTGCCTGTGTTTAGTAAAATTTGATTTGAGGTCGAGCTAGTGGATCCGCCGATACTACCGCTGATTCCAGCTGTGCCACCACTTAGTTTGAGGTTAAAATAGCGGTTAAAATTTAAAGTTTGAGTCTCTAGTGTAGTGCCGCTATCACCCGCAACTTGCATTTTAAAACTATATTGCCCAGGGGTTTGGGGAGTATTTCCAGAATAGGTTTTGGCGCATACCCCAGCTGTGACAGCTATATTTTGAGTGTCGCTGTAGCCATTTGGACCAGTAACTATGATACTACAGTTTAGTCCACTTAGTGGCCGAGCTACTATCGATGAATCCTCCAAGCCTGTCACTGATAAAGTGTAGTCAAGACCAATAAAAGTAGGTGTTGGGCTACTAGTTTGGCTAGTTAGTTTCGGGGCTGTGGCGGTTGTGGCATCAGCTTTGGCTTTATTGGATGGGAAATTTTGAATTAAAATTGCTGTGTTGGGGCTCGTGTAAAAGTCGGTATTTTGAAGAGTGACTCGGTTACGAATTGAGAGTGAGCCTGCGGTAAAACTAGTATTTGGTACATTTACGACACATTGACCATTAGCGTCGATACTAGAAGTGTAGGGTGTTTCAGTTGCGCCTCCGATGGTTACCAAGATAGCACATGGAGTCCCAACTGGAATCAGACTTGAGTTGTCATATTTTTTGATTACTGGTGACGTAAAAATCGGATTTGGATCGTTTAAAACGATGGTACTTTGACTTGAGGTGATAGTCCCAGGGATTTTACCAGTAGAGTCAAAACCAGCTCCATTACTGAGATAAATATCAAAATAATAGTTGAAATTTACAGTATTTGTAGTCAAAGTTGCCGAATCTCCCTGTAGCGAAATCTTGGCAGTGTAAATACCAGGGACTTTGGGTAAAGTAGTGGCATCAAAATTATAGGCACAGTTGCCACCGATTATATTTGAAGTGTTAAAGGTATTTGAGTAGCTATTTGGTCCGACTATAGTGATAGCGCAGGGGATTCCGTTTAAAGATTGATTATTGGCTGAGTCCACAAAACCACTTCCAGTAATTGTATAATTTGTACCAATTAACGGATTGTTTGGGGATATAGTTAGGGCCGAATACACAGGTAGGTTTCCCGTATCAAGCTTAGCTTTGTTTGAGGCTGCGGTGGTGACATCAAAATTTACATTTTTAGTTTCGGTGGTACCGCTTCCAGTCACAGAAAGAGCCGCAGTGTAGCCTGAGCCAGAGACTGTAGGTGCAGGATAGGTCCCAGATATAGTACAAATACCTGTATTTACAGTACCGCTGTAGCTCTGAGAATAACCACCCAAACCAGTAATATTTACACTACAAGTCCCACTAAATAAATTGTAGCCAAAAGTATTTTTAAGATTTGTAATTTGCACTGTAAAAGTGCTTGAAGTTGAGACCGGATTCGGATTTGGAGAAAATAGTGCATCCGCTAGCCCAGCTTGAGGTTGGTTTGGTTCATACACAGTTCCCGCCCCACCAAAGGCATCAGTACTTCCACTACTGCCACTAGCAGCCGTAGCACTTCCAGAAAAGGTCTTACTTTGATAGTAAAGAGCAATTCTACCTCCACCTCCACCACCTGTATAGCCACCAGGGTTACTACCACCAGTTGTAGTAATACTACCAGTTCCAGCCAAAGTGCCAGTATTGATCCAGATAGAACCACCGCTACCTCCACCTCCATAATTAGTAGAGCTTTGTCCATTAGCAGAGATAGTACCATTATTAGTCAGTGTTCCAGTGACATTTAGTTTGATAGCTCCACCACCGCTGCCACCAGGGTAACTAGTAGAGCTTGCATAAGCAGAACCACCACTACCAAGATCACTTGGCTCAGTAACCGAACCATAGCCTAGTCCACCAGTAGTAGAATAACGTCTACCACCATTTCCACCATAACCACCTCCACCTCCACCACTACTATTACCTACACCACCACCAGCACCTAGTCCATCGCCACTACTATTACCAGTTTGATAACCACCTAGGAAACCTTGGGAGTTAGCACTTAGTGTACCAGCGATATTAGCAGTTTGTGCGTAGATTTTTACCCTGCTACCTACTGCTGTATTTACAGTAAATCCATTTGAAACTGTGAAAGTTCCAATATTACAATACCTACCAGATAAAGTGCTACCATTTGCAGGGGTAAAATCAGCTCCATTTAAATTGGTGTCACAGTTAAAAGCATTAAGATTTAGGATATTTGAATCGAGCGAATTTCCGATACTGTTTACGGCAATTATTTTAAATTTGTAGTTTAGGCCAGGAGTCAAACCAGTTACATTGACATTGGTATTACTATTTACACCTTCATTGAAAATAGTCTCGGTCATAAAATCATCACTGGAATACTTAATAATATAATCGGTAATGGCTGAGCCACCGTTAAAGGGTGCTGTCCAACTTAATGGAACAAATTCTAAAGTAGTATCTGAAATCACCGCGCCAACAATTGGATTTGGCACACCGTTCGAGCCATAGCTAAAAGCATTATTTAGCGTTCCACTCAAGCCATCACTGTTTGTTACAGTTAGATTTTGAGAGCCTGACCCGGCTGGTACGTAGCCAGTAAGGGCGCTTGGATTTACAAAACTAACATTTGTGAGATTTTGACCACCAAGCGTGACTGCAGTAGTTCCAGTACTGGTGAAATTACTTCCAGAAATAGTTATAAAAGTACCCCCATTGTTGGGTCCAATATTTGGTGTGATACTAGTGACGACGGGTGCAGCATAAGTAAAACCACCAGCTAGTGTAGCGCTGAGCCCATCAGGATTGGTTATCACCACATCTACGCTTCCAGTTTTATTTCCAGACAGAGTTGAGGCTGGGACTGTAGTTGTGAACTGAGTAGAGCTTATCATTTTGACACTTGCACTCGGATTTCCTCCAAAAGTGATAGTACCACCATTTGAGCCTGATTCGGAGCCGATTGTAGTGGCGGGAATATCACCATATATTCTGTATTTTGTATTTATGTAGTCTTGCGCGCTATTACGATCACTGTCACTGAGATATGAGTTAAAGACTAAAATTTCGGCAATTTGGGCGTTTGAAAACTCACTTGCAGCTTGTTGGCCATTTAAGCTAATTCCATTTGGCCCACTCCAGTTACCACCAGCAGAAGCCAGCTCAGTGCCGTTACCCCAAAGTTTTGCATTTCCATTGTTACCACTGGCACTATAGATTCGCCAGTTTGTATCTGATGCAGGGTCGGCACCAGTAAGCCTGACTGCTGAATCGTCATACAGCTGATTGCGGCCACCATTCCAGTATCCAAGTAAAAAATTATCGTTTACACCTGAAAGAACTCTTTGATTTGCGCCACCTGTTTGTCTAGAGAGATAAATAATCGTGTAAGGCGCTCCAAAATTTGTGCTATTTGTCATAGTTTGACCATTACTAGCGGCAAATGTTACAACAGGTAAACCATTTAGAGCATTTTGAGTAAAAGTAGGATTTTTAGATGGGGTTGATTGGGTAAAATTATTAGCGTTTGTGGTTTTATCTTGCCAAGATGAAATTGCAGCTCCGTCTGTAGTGGAACTGGTGCCACTATTTGCAGCCAACCAAGATTTTAAGCTACTTCCATACAAGATCGGGCCAAAAGAAAAATTGTTAGAATTGCTCTCAGTGGTTAGATTGCTTTCACCATACGTGACAAAAATATCTTTATTCCCACTTGGCAGGGTAGGCACCTTTACCCAAATACTGGTTTTGTCTGTATTACAGCCTGACTCAATCCAGTAGTTAAGATCTATCACAGTATCGCTGTCCTTGATTCGCAAGTCACCACAATCGTTTTTCATTTTTCCAGCAGCGACTAGACTGGCTGTATCGAGGTAAAAATTAGTATTATTATTTACTAAAACTTGGCCCACATTACTTATTGTAACATTTTTTTTATAGCCACTAGGCGTAAAATTCGTGCCATTAATTGTGACATTATAGCCGCCCGTAGTAGCACCTGAATTTGGAGTGACAGAGCTAATAGCTGGTGCAGCATAGCTATAGCCATCAGAGAGAGTCACCGAAGATCCATCTGGATTCGTAACTACCACCGCTACACTACCTGTGCCATTTCCGCTTAGGGATGAAGCTGGTACTTTGACGGACAACTGAGTAGGGTTTACAAAAACTAGATTTGTACCTGGGTTTCCCCCAAAACTTACTGATCCCACAGATCTATTTTCCGCAGCAATAGCCACACTCGGGTTACTACCATAAAGATTGTATTTTGTATTTAGATAGGTCTCTACCACCTGTCTATCTTGACCTGATAATGCGGTATTAAAAATCAATGTTTCAGGGATATCACCGCTTAGATTGTATTGGCCTGCGATTTTACCAATTAGAAATGGTAAGTTGGAGGTATTGCTAGACAGGTTGGATCCAATGGCTTCAGTACTAGTGTTTAGTTTCAAAAAGGCGTTATTCGAATCAGCATATAGACCTAGCAAATAACTTGTAGCAGTTTGCAGGGTGGTAATTCCGTTCATTACCGTATTATTTCCATAGGCGGCATATAGTTTTCCAGTGGTACCACCTGATCCAAGATAGAAATATGCACCTACAGCCTGAGTTCCAGTTAGGCCTTCACTACCTCCAGGACCTGTAAGGCTATTAAATTTTGTTACGAAAAAACCTTCTTTACTTCCACCTGGCACCATATAGGGTGTAGTCATACTATCATTGACACCATCAAAACGAATGCTTGGCTTACCGTTTTGGTAATTAGTGACTAATTGTGGTCTACTTAAGCCAGTATCTTGAGTGGCATTATTGTTATTGCCGCTTCGATCCAAGAGGGTTTCTACACTTGAACTATTACAGATGCCGATACACATTTGTACATCTTTGAGGCTGCCAGTATCATAAAAGGCAGTATCCATCAGTAGTGGATAGTTGTTTGAGGTTAGAGTAGTAGAGCTAACATAAACTACTGCACCATTTTTCTTATATAAAATTTTGTTGCCACTAGCTTCTACACTTAAAGTGTCGCCACTCGTGTATGGGCCACTACTTCCAACACCAACTCCACCTTCGTAAATCTCCCAATTATTGCCACTTGGATAAATTGCAAAATCAATATCAGCGTAGTCAGAGTTGCTATTTCCTTTCGATAATCCAATCATTCTCGATGAGCCAGTGTCTACTTTGGCTGAGACAAAACCGTTGCCACTATTGATAGTTTCACTTGAGGTCAAACCACTATTATTCCAGCCAGTCGTAGTGTTTTTTGAAATATCACCACCATTTATAGATACTCCGACTTGATTTATAAAGCTTGGTCTAAAAGTATTTGCAGTGGCGATATTGTTGGCACTCAACCAGAGCTTGTTGCTTGTTCCCCCTAAAATTGGCCCAAAACTAAAATTGGCGAGGTTACTTTGGCTGGTTAAACTCGAAGAATTGTATCTCAAAACTACAGTGTTAGTTCCAGCTGCTAAACTGGGTTTCTTAAACCAAATTATGGTGTTAGTGCTGTTACATTGACCGTCGATCCAGTAGTTTAAGTCAGTGTTGCCGTCAGCATCTTTGATGCGAATATCGCCACAGTCCCCACGTAGTTTACCATCCGTGATCAAGCTAGCAGTATCAAGTGTAAAATTACCTTCATAATTTGTGATTGTACTAGCTGGATTGGTGATTGTTATGATTCTTTGAGTGTCACCATCAGAAAAATTGGTACCAGCTATAGTCACTAGGTTACCACCGGAAGGTGAGCCATAATTTGGTGTGATTGAGCTAATAGTTGGCGATCCTGAGGCTTGAGCGATTTTGCCAAAATTATTAAATACGCCACCCAAATTGCTAAGTACGATTCCAAAACTAAGTATTCCTAAAAATAAAACCGCCACAATCTTGACCATGTTAGGCCTGAATCTTCGGCAAAAATCAAGACTTAAAATATTTTTATTATCTATTTTAGCACCGAAGCAAAATTTCGGAAGTTTTATTTTCATATATATTTTTAATTGGTGTTTATTTTGCTACTTTTTGCTGTATTTAGCACGACATACTAGCCTACTACACTAATACAATTTAGACAAGTTTTTTACGATTTTAAGACTTAAAAATTAAAGTTTAAAATCTGGATAAAAAACGGGGGTTTTCTCTTAAACCAAACTTAAAACAGGGCGGTAAGATTGAACCCAAAAAACTGTATCTGCGCTGGAGTATGACTACTTTAATTTACATCATTTAGGAGTAGTTTCTATTGGTGTTGTAATTGCAAAAACAACTGCTCGCCGATTGAAGTGTAGTTTTGCCTATCTTAATAACCCTTGTGGCTAGCACTCAAGATCGAATATTGGAAAATTGTCGAGTTTTACAAACTATCCAAAGCTTTATTTACCTCAGCGTCGGCAATTTTATTAAACTCTCGGTAGATGTGTAAAAATTGAAAATTTGCATTTTTAGCTTTAAATAATTCTAAAACCTGTTTGGCTTGTATAAACAAGGTTTGCAAACCAAGATTTTTGACTTTATAAATACCGCTAATTTGTTTTACAACTAAATCACTATCTAAAGCCACAAAAATCTCACTGAGATCACTCTGGTTTTGCGATAAATACTCCAGCCCCGCGATTAAACCGCTCCATTCGGCTTGATTGTTGGTAGCGTGACCGATGTATTTACCAGCTTTAAAAATAGGATTTTCAGTTGCCAAAATTCGCAAAATTTGCTGTTTGTCTAAAATGCTCGTCTCACTTTTCCAGACTGCAAAACCGTAAGCTGATGGACCTGGGTTGCCGCGACTTCCGCCGTCAGCGGTTAAAATATAGTTCATATTATTTTAAATATTTGGATTATGTTTTATGATGTAAATTTATGATACAAATATAAGAAAGTTAGCTGAAAATTAGATTTCTAACAAAAACAAAGATATTAATGTGCATTCGGGAGCTCAATGTATTTTGAAATTTTATTAAAAATATTATCAATTTCACCAGCGGCGTCAATTTCTAAAAACTCAAATTTACCATTTAAAAGCATAATTTCTTGAATTTTTTGTTGATTTTTGGCGTAAATTTCATACTGACGATAGATTCTATCCTGACTTTGATCATCGCTTCGCCTAATCGGAGTTTGACCCTGAAGACAGTGATGCAGCGCATCTTCATAGCTATTAAAAGGTATATCTTTGAGATTTGGAGCGTAATAACGACGACTGAGTCGCTCCAGCGAAATATCTAAAGTCAAATGCATTTGAATTAATAAGCCTTTTAAATTATGGAACTCACTAGTTTTAGCTAGCCACTCTAAAGCTTCAATATTTTTAGCACTGTCGATTACTATTTTTTGGTTCGTGGCGATCAAAGCTTCAATTTTATGCCCAGCTACCAAAAACAAATCCTCAGCTGAGACATTGTCACCGCGGTTTAACTGAGCCTCGATTTCGATAGCTTTTTTAAAATTTGGGCTGCTTGGAATTTGCGAATGTTGACTCACAAAATCCCGTAACTCAGTCCCAAAACCAAATTGATAGTAACCGTATTTTTGACTCAAAAGATGAGCCTGAGTGCCTTTGCCGCAGCCTACTGGCCCATCAAGTAAAATAATGTTTGGAACCATAATATAATTGATTGCTAAAAATAATTGTTGAAATTAGCTAAAAAAATGTAAAAATATTTGGCGATTTGTTGTTTTAAGTCTCAAAACCCAGTAAAAAACTCGGCTATTACCGAGTGTTGGAGTTTTGGCTAAATTCAAAAATCTCACTTTTAAGCTTTTCAAAAATCTCAAATTGCGTAGCTGTGGAATCAATGTCTATAATTTGCACGTTTTCGCAGCTATTAATCGTTTTGATAATATCAGCTTGACAGTTACCATATTGTGTTTCATAGCGATGCTTAATAATGTTTAGATCCTGATCATCTTGTCTTTGAGTAGGTAGTTTACCTGGTGGGCATTTTTCCAAAGCCACCGCATAAGATGAGTAGGGGATGTCACTACCAGACGCAAAAAAACGGTGGCTAAGTCTCTCAAAAACCACATCTTTAGGTAAGATGAAATGGAAAAACAGACAATCTACATGACTTTCTCTAAAAAACTCTGCTAGCCACTCTGCCTGCTCTTGGGTGCGAGGTAGTCCCTCGACTAAAATATTTTTTTTCTGAGCAATGCTGTCTTTAATCTCTCTTTCGACTATATATTTGACATCGTCAAAATCTTGCAATTCACCTGAATTAAGTTTTTGCTTTAGTCTTAGAGCCAGCTCAAGTTCTGTTGAATCGGGGTGATTATACTTTTTTATAAAGGCTCTGACACTGTTTCCAATACTTAAATTTAAAGCTCCTAAATCATTGCAAATTAGGTCAGCTTGTGTACCTTTGCCGCTACCTGGCGGACCAAATAGGATGATTAAAGGTAAATGGGTGTTTTCTAAAGACAAATAAGAATAGTTTAAAGCAAATAAAAGCTCGATTATAAAGCTAGCTAAGTATAAATAAATTTTTTATTCTTGGCAAATTAGCTATTGCTCCTATTTACTTATCAAATCGGCTGCTTAGTTACCAAGATTGATTTTTTGACATCTTTGCAAAACTTCATTAGCCAGCTCAGCGTAGGCTTTAGCCCCAGGACTACTAGGGTCATACTGATCGATACTCTGTCCAAAAGAAGGGCTTTCAGCTAATTTCACACTTCGGGGCACTACGGTCTCAAACAAATCAGCTTTAAAATGGGTTATAAGTTCCTGGCGTACTTCTTCTGAGAGATTGTTACGTTTATCAAACATAGTAATTACAAGCCCTAAAACTCGTAATTTTGGATGCATTTTTACTTTTATTTCACGAATTGTTAACATCAACTGCGACAAACCGTCTAAAGCCAAAAATTCGGCTTGAATCGGCAAAATGACTGCATCACAAGCATTTAAAGCATTTAAAGTTAGAAGGCTTAGACTTGGCTGGCAGTCAAAAAATATAAAATCGAATTTGCTTCTGACTTGAGCTATGGGCTCACGCAACATAAATTGCAAACCAACTGGACTTTGCTGATTAAACTGACCTAAACTGACATTTGAGGGCACTACCCAGACCTGTTTGTGGGGCGAGGCGAAAACTACCTCAGAGATTTGTTTTTGTTTCTGTAAAACCTCTAAAATACCAGATTTTTGATTGACTTCTATACCCAAATGTTGACCCGCATGGCCTTGTGGGTCGAGGTCGATTACCAAAACTTTAAAACCTAAATTGGCCAAACTAGCTGCTAAATTTACGGCTGTCGTGGTTTTTCCAACTCCACCTTTTTGATTTACGATAGCAATGACGGCACCCATATGACTTTTGATTACTAAAAAATTAAGACCCAAGACCTAGGCTTTGTCAACGTAGTTACTTATATAATTTTGATTCTAGCCCTGCTTACTTTGACCCAAATGTAATCTTGACACTTTTAGACGGTGATGTTATAGCTTACTTAATATCTTTGAATAAAATTTTATTTCCATGCCAAATAATAAACCCAAAGAGATACTGCAAAACTTTAGAATTGCCTATCGTCGAATTTGGCGATTAGTTTGGCCAATCCAATGGGAATTATTTCTAAAGCCGCAAGACCTTTGGAAAGCCATCAAGTTTTCATCCTATGCAGCTAGACTAAGTTTAGTTGTTTTGCTGATAATAAGCTTTTTTAGTAGCCTATCTTTTTATAATTCCCTGTATCACGAAAGTAGTTATTTGATTCCAGCTCGCACAGGCTATCTTGAAGAGGGTTTACTAGGCTTAAATCGAGCCGACATTGCCAACTTTAACCCACTTTTGACTCCAAACTCGGACTACGAACGCCGTATTACAGCTCTGATCTATCATCCACTATATCGAGTCATACTACCAAATTTTAATTCGCAAAATAAAGACATTGCCATCGTTCCAATATTGCTGAGCCAGGCTCCGAAATGGACTGATAGCGACTATCCCGATCCCGCCAATCGGTTTCGGCGACTGCGAATGGTACTACGCGATGACATCAAATGGTCGGATGGTAAATCTATAACTATAGAGGACGTTAAAACTACTTTTGAAAAACTTCAGGATAAGGACGCAAATATTGAATTTAGTTCCAATCTAAAAGATATCACACTGGAAGTGATTGATGGCCAAAAAAACACTTTTGATCTAATTTCACCCAAGCCAGCACCACAGCTGCTTTACAACGCCAATATCAATCCAATTCCGCGAGATATTTTTTACAATCAAAGTATTTCTCAAATAGCTCAAAGTGCCTCCAAATTTCCACAAGTAAGTTCTGGGTTTTACACTTTCCAAACTAGCGATACAGGCACTATCGTGGATCCTCGTAATCCATCACAAGAAAAAAGACCAAATCCTTATATAGACACAAGAACGGGAGTGATTCAAAGTATAATTTTAACTAGAAATAAGTATCAAAATTTACCCGATAGTGAGCCGTATATTGAAAATTATATTTTTCAGCGATATCCCAAATTTAATCAAGATCTTTCCACCGACCCGCAGTCCAGTGGTGACAGCGACAAAAATTCACTTCAAGCCTCCTTTTTAGCCAACAAGGCCAGTTTTTACTATCGCTCCACTATGTTTTCACTGGATTCTGGGCTTTCCTCGGACCAGGTTCACCAGGCTCTAGGGGTCGATCAACAAGTAATTCCCTCAAACACATATTATTCCCTATTTCTAAAAGCACAAAACGGAACTTTTTTAGTCAATAAAAATCTGCGAAAATATATATTGTGTTCACTTCGCGAATCAAATTTTTATGATAGTTTGGATGAGGTTACAAAAACTGCATTAATTCAGATTGATAAGTCAAAAATGATGCTACCGCCTCAGTTACAAGCCAATTCTAATGTTGATTGCGGGTCAAACTTAACCGATATTATTACCAATATAGATAAAAAAACTTACACCGTGAAAAATTCTGAAGCAGGCAACGGCGGTAAAAAAATCTTTTTAGGCAACCGCCAAATTAGCTTGATTTTATCAGCTAACAATCAAGACAAAAAAATTTCTGATAAAGTTCAAGAAACTCTTAGAAACGCTGGTTTTGTGGTAGACGTGGTCGAGCCAGACCAAATCGACAGACAACCTGCCAACAGTGCCATAATTTCACTTTTCCCAATAACCGCAGCCAGCCCGGATGTGTACAATCTCTTTAGTAAAAAATCTAGAAACTTAGTGGCGGCGAATATAAATAACGATTTAAATAGCCTGGAAGACTTGCTTTTAGGTTATCGTGACAGTAAATTTTCTGACCCGGGTAAGACTAAACTTGCGGACTTTTTAACTGAATCTATGGTTACTATGACCTTGGCTCAAGGCAAAGAAGAGTTCAATTATTCCCCAAAAGTTTTTGGATTGAAAGAAAATTTACCAGATTTTTCTACTATGAATTACGATGTTTATTATCAGTTGCCGCGCTGGTACATAGATCGAGAAACTAAGTCTAAAATTTTTGGATAAAATACTAAATAGTTGGCTTAGGTTTATGACTTTCAAAAACACAATTCTAGTTGTAATTTTACTAAGTTTAGGATTATTTTCAGTGGTCAAAACATGGGCAGCTAGCCCTGTCTTTGATGATTCACTTGCTGCCACACTATTATCTAAAATCAACAATTATCGTGTCTCCCAAGGGAAAACTGCTTTAAAATATAGCTCAAAATTAGCTGGCATAGCCAAAAGTCGAGTTAGTGCCGTGTATACAAGCCAGACTTTTATTAGCTCTTCTGACCCTACTCATACTATTCCAGGTTTCGGTAGTTTTTCAGTCCATGCCAAAGCCCTAGGGCTAAACCCACTACCAACCTTGGAAGGTGAAAATTTTGCGGTTTCAACCCGTGGAGTTGATGGTCTTTATTCCAATTGGCTAAATAGCCCGAGCCACTTATCAAATATTTTAGATGATCAATTTGTCTACACTGGCATAGCTATAAGTTCAAACCTGGAGGAAGCGGGAGATCCTATCATATCGCCTAACATAACTCCTGGTGGGTTAGTGGGCATACAGGTCTTTACCACGGCCGACGCTATAGATGATAAAACTCCTCCCCTCACAGCTTCAGTCTCCAGACCGAGCGAAAATACCTCAATAAAAAAATCCAAACCTATAACTACACCAAAAATCACCACTCCAAACAAACTGAAAATCGACAACACTCAAAAAGTTGGTTCTAAGCTAAAGTTTGATGAAGTGGCAATGGGCTTTAGTAAAATATTTAATTAGGCTAGTTTTGGTGTAATATATTGAGCCAAACTACAAAATTTAAGGTACGCTGTCCATGATTTAGACGTTAAAGTACAAAGCATATTAGCAACTAATTAAGCTGAATGTAATTTTATTACAGTAGCTAATATTATCTATTTAGACTTTAAATCTTCGTAAAATTTTCACAGCTTGTGTTACCGAGAATACCCTCTTATAATTTATATCATTTAGAATGCCTTGTTTTAAGGTATTAAACGTTACTTATATAGGATAATTTCTTGCTACTATTTTCTACTAAAATATTCCAGTAATCAACGTCGACATTCCTGATAAACGTAGGCAAAATCTATCAAGTAATATTTTGAATTTTGGATCAAGAACAATCTTATTCTCAATAACTAAAAAATTTTGGTTATGTGAACTTTTCGTTTAGCATTGGATATTGAGTTGATTGGATGGAGCCAAATTAAGTAGTTAGATCTTCTCAAACTTTTGGAATGAAGCAAATAAAAAACGGGCTAATAACCCGTAATTTTAACTTTAATGAAATTGCTAAACTTAGCTTTTGAGTTCTAAATTGCGTCTTTTTCCATATCTTCAAGTGTTTGGAAAGTGCGTCTTGCTCGAACTTTTTTCTCAGGCTTTTGACCTGCTGTGACGGCTCTATCTTGGCGATCCTGGAATTTTTTAAGCTGTCCAGCTGTGTCGATTAAAATTGATTTACCTGTATAAATCGGGTGACAGTTGCCACAAATATCGATTTTTAAAGTTTCAAAAGTAGCTCCGACTGTATAAACTGAACCACATGCACCGCAAGTGATAACCGAACTGTTGTTGAAAGTGATAACTGTATTTGCTTTAGCCATAAAAATGTTAATTTATTTTCTGATTTGTGAAGGTAGTTTAAGAGCAGTTTAAAGTGATTTTGGTGCGGACGAGAGGAGTTGAACCTCCACACCCTTGCGAGTACCACCACCTCAAGGTGGCGTGTCTACCATTCCACCACGTCCGCTAAATATGTTTGATAGCAAGCTGCTTAAAGTTTGTAAAGTTCACAAATACTTAGAAAGTATTGCTTTAAAATCTTTTGAAAACTTAATAAACTCTACGAGCTTGATCCACAAATTTGGTGTCCGAGAGAGGATTTGAACCTCCACACCTTGCGGCGCTAGCTCCTAAGGCTAGTGTGTCTACCGTTCCACCACTCGGACAAATTAGATTTTGAAACTTCAGCTTTCCTCCAAATTTCCAGAGGTGAGCCGTGAAATATTCACACTAAATAACCTATTTCAGGCTAAAAAGGCATCTAACATAGAATAAATACTAGAACAAAGGTTTTGTCAAATGCTCCTCGGCGCCGATTACAATCATGACATGATTTGAGCTCGGCATGGGAATAGCTACATCTAAAAAGAGATCTAAAAACTTGACATTTATCCAAAGCCAAAGTATTTCTAAAATAGATCAATTCTTTTTATCAAATAACTTTAATCATATGAGCTTTTTAAAATATTTAACTGGAGGCATAATTTTTGTCATATTTTCAATTGGTTATCAAATTTTTCGCGGTGAAAATGTCAATTTAAATCAGGCAACTATTGTACCTTTGGCCATTAGCACCTTAATGGCTTTAGTAGCTTTTGCGGTCGCAGACTATATCTTTAAGGGTAAATAAATTACAACTTAAAAAACTAGGCACAAACTAGACAAATTTTTAAATCCAATCCAATATTTTAGGGTTGGATTTTTTTTGGACTATTTTATAAGAAAAGATTGCCTATAAACTAAAAATCAATTATATTTTGAAATATAACAAAAAAATTATGTCTAAAATTCTATGTATTCTCGATGGTTTTGGTTTAGCCCCAAAATCGGTAAATAACGCCGCCGCTTTGGCCAACATGCCAAACTTTAAATTTTTATTGAAAAACTATTTTTGGACTACTTTAAACGCTGATGGTGAAAATGTAGGTCAAGAAGCTGGGTTAGTGGGAAATAGTGAAGTAGGTCACATGAATATCGGCGGCCTCAAATTAGTACCGCAGCTTAGCTATCAAATAACTAAATCTGCTCAAAACACTTTCAGCTTAGATAAAAATATCGCTCCAGATCAGCTCTTTGATCCCAAAAAGTTTTTGAACGCAAAGTTTGAGTCTGCAGCTAAAAAAAGTGAAGCTCTAACCGATGATGTATCAAAAACCGTACACTTAGTTGGGCTTTTTTCTAGCGGTCAAATTCACTCTGATTTGCGTCATTGGGCTGGAGCTATACAAGCTGCTGGTGAGTCTGGTGCTGAGAAAATAGTGATGCATTTGATTTCTGATGGTCGAGACAGTGATAGACAGAGTTTGGTAGAGACTTGGGATTTTTTCGCCAAAGAATACGAGTCTAAAATAAAACCTTTTGAGAGTAAAATATTTTTAGGTTCACTCGGTGGCAGGTTTTACGCTATGGATCGGGATAGTAACTGGGAGAGAGTGGTTCGAGGTATTTTGCCGATGTTTGACCAGGCTGAATGCTGGAGTTGCTCAGATTTTAATTATAGACAACACATAAGTTTGAACCAAAGCCTGATTCGATTGCTAAAAAAATATAATCTGAATTTAAAGCAAGTTTTTGGGAACGGGTCTAGCTCCTTTGAGGTTTACCGTGAAAATAACCACGAATGGTCTTTTTTTTATGGTGATAGTCTAGATTCAGATATTTGGTTTGACAAATGGAATTTACCTAAAGTTGACATGCAAAAGTTGGGAATAAAAGATATCATACAAAATTCAACTGAATTCAACTATAAAGCTGAGATTTTTGATGAAAATATATCTCCTTCGTTTAATTTAAATAGTGAAAACGTGGGGATTTCCAAAAATGACACAGTCTGGCTAATCAATTTCCGTACCGACCGCATGAAAGAAATGTCTCAAATGCTGTGTGATATAAATCAGGAATTTGATCTAAAACTCGATATATTGGCCATGAATGATTATTGTATAGACCATGAAATATACCTAAATAATGAGCTAAAAGTAATCCGGGAAAAAACTCAAAATGGTTATCATCCAGTTTTTAAAAATCAACCCGTAATAGAGACAGTAGCTGAATATATCTCAAATCAAGATCAAACTCAGCTACATATTGCCGAGACTGAAAAATACAATCACGTGACCTATTTTATGAACGGTGGCCAAAATAAAAACTGGGAAGGTGAAGATTGGGTGGTTATTGACTCAAACAAAGTAGCTAGTCACGCTGAAAAGCCTGAAATGAAAGCCAAAGAGGTTACTGATTATATTTTGGAAAACGGGCTTGGGAAATATGACTATATTCTTGTAAACTACGCCAACCCTGACATGGTCGGCCACACTGGTGATATAAATGCCGCGACTCAAACTATGTCCTTTTTGGATCTACAACTCGGTCGACTGATTAAAGCTTGCGTGGAGGGCGGTCACGATCTAATCATCACTGCTGATCACGGTAATGTTGAAAAAGTGGGTCAATATACTGAAAATGATAAAAAATTAATTGACACCGAGCATAACCCTAACTTTGTGCCGATGATTATTTTGAGTGAAAAAACTAAAATGAGTAATCAGCAAATTGGGGCTGAAATAATTCAAAAGGCTGAAGAATTACTCAAATCAAATATCTCCAAACCTGATATAGACAGTCTAAATCAGGTATTTAGCCAAGTCAACCAAGTAGATTTGGATGATCAAAGCTGGCTAACCCAAAGTCAAATTCCAGAACCTATTTTGCCACTTTGGTACACGGGTTTGGTTTTACTATCGATATAAATATATTCTTTGGAGGTGAAAAACAAAAAATAGTTTTTTGAGGCCTAGGTTTAATGGTCAAGTTGAGCTCTCGAATACAGTCTGAAATCATTACCAAAATCAACCAGAGCTTCAATAAAATATAACACCTCGCAAAGTTGGTATTCAAGATTTTAAAGTAACTTTTTAGAAATTACCGACTCAAATAAAACAAAACGGCTTCGTTTTCAAAATACACTTTGGTGATTTGATTTTGATCTAGTGGCGGCTCAGGGTGCATTTTTAGATCATCCCATTGCCAAAATTTGGGATAGATTTTGATAACATTATTTTGGGTTTGGCATTGATTTAGCCTGACTATTTGCAGTGATTTTTGTGGTAGTCTAGCCTTGGCGATGTATGCTAAAGGTTGATAGAAAAAGTCATCCGCACAAACTATGCTTTGATCGGCCAGAGAGCTTAAACCGACCAACATATCATAAGTATTAGTAGCGCGTTGGCTTGAATTTAAACGACTATCAAGTACTATATTGGCCATCTGAGTGTTATAGTAAATCGAATTTAAACTAAATATCAACACTACAACAACTAAAATCCATTCTCTAAGCTTTTTGAGATCAAAATAATTTAGAATTACCGCCACAAAAATGATCGGGCAGAGCCAAATTGGAAATTTATAGTACACATAAACGAAGCTCCAAAAATTTGATACCGCAAAACTATATAGTAGCCATATTGCCCATAAAATAGCCCAAAGTAGGCGATTACCCTTAAATTTTATCACGGCTAATGCCAACACAATCGATAAAAAAAATCGATTAATATCTGGTAAAGAGAGTTTGTCAAAATATCCAAAATCGCCTAAATCTAAATAGTTAAAAAGTACGCGATTAACTCTTTGGAAGGCTGTGTGCGGAATAGGAATTGAACCATTATCGCCACGCTTAAGTAAAACTAGTTGGATAAAAGTGGTAGTATTGTGCCAGTTGCGACCGAGTTCGCCTGCAAAATAAGTGCTATGAGCCAGCAAAACTGCGACCCAAGCTGAAACTACAGGAAAAGCATAAAATCTGTCTTTCCAGACTGTATAAATAATAGCCAAAAAAAGTACAACTGGAATCACGAGCAAAGTAGTCGAGTGTAAAGCCATTAAAATGGCGGTGATAAATCCAGTCAAAACCCACAGTAAAACTGGTTTTAAAACAAATTTGAAATTTGGATTTAAAGTGTATTCATCTTTAAAAATACTAATTGAAGTAATGGCAGATTTTAAAATAGTGACAAAAGCTAGCATGAAAAAGGGGATCGAGCTTGGATTCCACTCCATGCCACCAAAAATCATATCATTAAAAAAAACACTCCACCAAAGTGTAGCAAAGCCTGCTATTAGCCAGCTGCGGCCTGACTTTAAACCATTTAAAAGTAAAAGTAAAAAATAGAAAAAAAGTGGAATCGACAAAAATTCAAACAGTGAATTTGGAAAAGCTTGCCAGGCTGGATCAAGTGAACCAAAAGAAACCAAATAGTTTAAAATATAATAAATCGGTGAAAGTGAGTAGCCGCCTACCGACGAAGCTGGGCCGAGAGTAGGCCATTTGCCTTGACTCATCTCCAAATACACAAAAGCATCACGGCTTTGATCGTCGCGAAATTGATTGTACGCAAATACACCGTAAAGCCTGGTGTAAGCCCCGATTAGAATAGCTAAAACGAGCAAAATTGCACCCAAAATTTTAAAAGTTTTTTCTATACGCTCACCTGTAAACTTTATTTCCGCCTTGATTTTGGCTTGCTTGAGATATTTTTGGAGATTTTGGAGCATATATAAGTGATTTTGACAGACAGTGCTAATAAGTATTTTTCCAATAAGAATATATAAAAACTAGGTCCATGAAATTATAAATTTGTACGATTTCAAAATTTGCAAACGTGGATTTAATACTGAAAATTGATAGTCTGGTTAAAGATTTTAAATAACACAATAATATTTTTAACATTTTTTATTTATGTGAGAAATTATGAGAAATTCTTATAGTTCCCAATTTAAATTCGATTTGTACATTTTGTTTTGATTATTACAAATATTCTTATGCTTTACACGGCGTAATAGTATTAACTCGATTCCAATTTTAACTATATTTAATGTTATATCAATTATATCCACCTGTTCCTATCAAAAACTTCACCAATTGACCCAGTTCTTACCATAAACTTCGACCGCTGTGATCAGGTCCGATGATGCCAACAAATTCTCGACCTTTCAGGGTCAGACGGCGACCTTCTACAGATTTGTCGATCAAGCCTAAGTGAATCAAATAAGGCTCGCGCACTTCCTCTAAAGTATCTACTTCTTCGAGTAAAATTCCAGCCAGTGTTTTAACTCCTAAGCTGACGTTTTGACTAAGAGCTTTAAGGTATTGCATATCTTGACGAGTCAGACCATTTTCAAAAATCCCAAGTTCTTGTAAAAATTCTTCGATTTGAGCTTTGTCGATAATTTCAAGCTGATTGACTACTTGAAAATCGAGAAGGCGTCGCAGTAAATTATTGGCCACTCGAGGCGTTCCACGGCAGTATTTGGCTAGGTGAACCATAGCGGTATATTCCATTTTAATGCCTAAAATATCAATGTTACGATCAATAATTTGCTGAATTTCACTCGGTTCATAGAGATGCAACTGAAAAATAGTGGTGAATCGATCTTGCAACGGTTTGGAAAGCTTACCAAGCTTGGTGGTGGCACCAACTAAAGTAAAATCAGCCAATTCCATGCGGGTGGAAATCGCACCTTGGCCTTTACCCAAGACGACGTCTACCATTTTGTCTTCCATGGCAGTATAAAGAATTTCTTCAATTGGCGCCTTAAGTCGGTGAATTTCATCTATAAATAAGACCGTTTTATTTTCAAGGTTTAAAAGTAGGCTAATAATATCACCACTTTTTTGGATAGCGGGAGCTGAAATAATCTTAAAATTTACTTGCAACTCATTAGCAATAAGACTAGAAAGAGTAGTTTTACCTAACCCTGGAGGTCCGTAAAATAAAAGATGGTCTGGCAGCGTCTCGCGAATTTTAGCTGAACTTAATATAATGTTAAGTTGTTTAATCAACTGACTTTGACCTATATAATCCCTAATTTGATTTGGCCGAAGATTTTTAGCTGCTTCTATATCACTGCTATCGTCTAAAAGCTCTTCCAAAGTTTCATCGATCTTACTTTTAGAAACTTGAGATTTGGTGCTGTTTAAAACACCAGATTTACCAGAGGTTTTGGGACTTTTAGCATTAGTTTTAGGATTAGAAGATTGGATCATAATAATTTAAAGGCTATTTTGATACTCTGGTTTAGTCAAATATTTGACAAAATAGAATAAAACACTCTGTATTAACAAGTTCGGAGAAAGCAGGTTTTATAAGAGAAATCTTTAAAATAAATCCCGCCGAGAGCAAATAATTATTAAATCAAGGAATCTACATAGACTTTTACATCGGATATTTTATCCTTTATTGAGCTTAAAGATTTTGAATTTTAAGTTTTTGTTCTGGCTACCAACAATGGTAGTTTTTCTTTGAGAAATTTTTGGCCAACCCATTTATCTATGGCTGTTACTAAGCAAAAAAAAGTTGAAATATTAGACAAACTTCGCCAAATTTTTAGCGAGGATGCTGTGCTTTTATTGACCACCAATGGTGCAAAAACCCCACTGCAAGCAATCGCAAACTATAACTATCGTTCCAGTATGGATGACGGTAGTGTAAAAGTAACAATTGCTAAAAACACTCTAATTAGGCTTGCGCTTAAGGAGAAGGGTATTGAGATGGGCGAGACCTATGGTCAAACCTATGTTCAAGTGATACCAGGTGGTGATGAAATTGCTGTAATTAAAACTGTTTTGGGTTCTGTTAAAGACGAATTTAAAGACATTTTTAATGTTTACGGCAGTGTCGTCAAAGGTCAATTCATGGATCCAGCCCAGACAGAAGCTCTTTCAAAGGTTCCTACCTACAAAGAATCCATGTCTATGGTTGCTTCTAGCTTAAATAGCATCATTGCTAAGATCGCAATCGGCATCAATGAAGTTCCAACTAGCATTGCTAGAGGTGTTAACGCAATTCAAAAATAGTTTTTCTCTATTTTATTTCATAAATTTATTAAACAATTTTTCATAATTTGTTATGTCCAAAGTTCAAACCATTATCGATCAACTTAAAGATCTTACTCTTTTAGAGGCTTCTGAATTAGTAAAAGCAATTGAAGAAACATTTGACGTTTCTGCATCAGCTGCTCCTGCCATGATGATGGCTGGTCCTGTTGCCGGTCCTGCAGCTACTGAAGAAAAAACTGAATTTACCGTTGAAGTAGCTTCAGTCCCTGCTGAGTCAAAAATTGCAGTAATTAAAGCTGTCAAAAATATCTTAAACATTGGTCTAACTGATGCAAAAGCTATGGTTGAAAGTGCGCCTTTTGAAGTTGCTAAAGACATCAAAAAGGAAGACGCTGAAGCTATGAAAGCTGAGTTATCAGGTGCTGGTGCAACTGTTAATTTAAAGTAAGCTTATATTAACGGACCTGTGGCTTGACAAAAGCCCTTGTCCACACTTAGAATATTTTAGAATATGAAGACCGCAATTAGTTTAATTGATTTATTTAAAAGAGGTTGTCACAAAGGTCGAAGCAAATCCAAGACTTTTCCAAAAATGAGTCAATATATTTTTGGTTACAGCCAGGGCATGAGCATTATTGACCTAGTGAAAACTAAGGATAATTTAGATAAGACCTTAGATTTTGTCTATAAATTGGGTGAAACCAATCGACAAATTTTAATCGTCGGAACTTCTAAGCATATTAGTGACTTAGTAGTGTCTTACTCTGCTAAGATGGGTACAGGTATGCCTTTCGTTTCATGGCGTTGGTTAGGTGGTACCCTGACTAACTGGGATACTATTAAAAAAACCCTGAAAACTCTCTCAAAATTTAAGGCACTTCGTGATGATAAAGATGAGATTGCTACTTTAAAGAAAAAAGAACGTCTGAGTATCAATCGAAAAATTGAAAAACTAGAGTTGATTTTTGGTGGATTAGTTAATTTGAAAAATAATCGACCTGCTGCTATTCTAGTTTTAGATCCGACTAAAGATGACCTAGCTGTTAAAGAAGCTGGTGGAATTCCTGTAATTGGCTTGGCAAATACCAATGAAAATCCGCTGGGAGTTGATTATCTTATTCCATCAAATACTTATTCTAGAGCTTTCGTAGACTTTTTCTTAGAGAAAGTAGCTGAGAGCTATAATGCTGGACAAGAAGCTAGAGTCAAAGCTGTTGAACTAGCGGCTCAGGCTCCGCAAGCTGCAAAAGTAGCTTAATTAAGTTTAATACAATAATCACATTAAGATATGGCTGCACAAAAAAATAAAATCTGGCTACTTAGTACCGTTACTTTAGATAATGGCAAAAAAGCTGTTTATCGCTACGCTACTACAAAATCTAGTGGTAAGTCTAAAGGTACTAATGTAAGAATTAAACTTCGAAAATATAATCCTCTAACCAGAAAACACGAGGTTTTTGAAGAAACTAAATTTAAATCATAGTTCAAAACTTTAACCTTACTTAGGTCACAAGCCTTTGTAATACTTAACTTATGGACTTTATAAACTAATCTTATGTTTAAACCAAAAAGTCACAAAGCTACAAAAAAAAGAGTCTCGCTGACAGGAACTGGTAAAGGAAGTTTTAGAAAAAATAACCAAAGCCACTTTAATATCAGACGAAGCTCAAAGCGTATGATGAAACACAGACGTGATAACATCCTCAGTAAAGCTGACGAGAAATACGCTAAAATTGCTAAAATTTAATAATCATATTTAGATTTGGAGTATATCCTTTTCTAATCTGAAAATTTCCAAGTTTCCACTTTATGTCACGAGTAAAAAAAGGTTTATCCGCACACAAACATCGCAAGTACGTATTACAACGTACCAAAGGTTTCATTCATGGACGAAGCACCAAGTTCAGACAAGCTAAAGAAGCTCTACTTCATGCTGATAGCTACGCTTATCGTGATCGACGTAATCGAAAACGAGATTTCAAAGCTTTGTGGATCGTTCGCTTAAATAATGCTATAACTTTAGTCAATCCCGACATGAGTTATAGTAAATTTATGAATTTAATCAAAGGTAAAACTGAACTCAACCGAAAAATGCTTTCTGAACTAGCAATTCGTGACTTTGATGCTTTCACATCGTTAGTTGGTGAAGTTACAGCAGTTGCTAAATAGCATTTATCAATTTTACTTGACGAAAATGTTTAAAGTTATTAGATTTTAGTTGTTAGGTATAGCGCCTGCAACTAAACTTTTAACTAGTGGAGAGATGGCTGAGCGGTCGAAAGTACCTCACTGCTAACGAGGCGTACCGAAAGGTACCCAGGGTTCGAATCCCTGTCTCTCCTCCAAAAAGTATTTTAATTTCCCCATTGGGAATTTTTTTTAGTTTAGATATTTTATTGTGGGTTTATTATGGGCAAGTTTGATTCTGCATACATTCCAATCACCAGACTTATTAGTGGAAAGTTTTGTGACTTAATACTATTTTCTGGGTATTATTGATCAGCGCATTTCCATAGTTTGCAGTTTTAAGTTCTAGAAAAATTATTTTAACGAATATAAAAGTGTTGGATTACCAAAAAAACAAAAAGTTTAGCATATCTTAATTACTAATTTAAACTGAGTAACTCTAATATGGAATCTTCAACCATACAAAGCTTAAATCAAATCAATTCTGATTTTTATAAGACTACCTATCAGTACTTAAATCATACCGACTGGATTTATCGTTTAGGTTGGGACCAAGCTTACCTTTTATATACAAAGTCTTTCTGAGCCGCTAGATGTTCTAGATATCGGTTGTGGTGACGGTAGATTTGGTGTATTTTTAAATAAAAAACAAATAGCTTTAAAATCTTACATCGGTGTAGATAACTTTAAGCCAAATTTAGAATTGGCCCATTCAAAGCTCGTGAGATTGAATCTGGAGAGACTTGACTTAATTCAGGATGATTTAATTGAAAATGTTAATTGGTTTTCTGGTTTAAGTATTACACCTAATTTAATCACAGCTTTTGGAATATTTCACCACATTCCAAGCCACAAACTACGCTTGGAGCTTATGGCGAATATTTGTAGCCTGATTCAAGCAGGTGATTTACTAATTTGGTCGGTTTTTCAGTATTTAGATATTCCTAGGCTTAGAAGACAGGTTTTAGATCTTAAAAATCAAGAAATTATCAATTTTTTACATCATAAATTTAATCTAGATACTTTTGATTTAGAATTTGGTGATAATATTTTAAAATGGCGAATGGTTCTAGGTAAAACTAATGTTATTGAAAGCTATCGCTATAGTCACTATTTTAGTGTTGATCATGTTCAGGATTTACTCACGGTTGGAAATTTAAATTTAATTTCTGATTTTGTTGAACAGGATAAAGAAGGGGGCACTAATCGATACTTAGTATGCGTCAAAATTTAAGTTTAATGAGCTGTTTAAAACTCATTAGCGAACTTATTAAAATAAGTACCTTCCTTAAAAAAACTGACAACTTTTATTTTTCACTTCGCTCTGGCATTTGAGCTCCTTGCCCCACAAGATCTCGCCTGATGAGACAAAGCCGTGCTTTATATAATTTTCCTAGCTCAAACAGTCAGCTCAATATTAATCCGTTCCAAGTGAAGTGTTTATTTTAGGGAAGAGAGGGATTTGATATCTAATTTTGGAATTGAGGTTTTAAAGCTCAGTGTCGCTAAATTTGTATGAATAGTTTTGCATGCCTAGGTTTTCAACTAAAGACAGTCCAAGCTTCTGAAAATTGCTTTAAGCTCAGACTAGTGCTGATACAGGAGCTAATTATTTGAGTATTGCCATCACCTATTTTTACTTAAAAGTGTGTAAAAAAATACCTCTTTTGCAAGAGGTTGCTAAATTCTAGTTTTTAGATATTTACATTTATATGCAAAGATTAAAAGATACTACCTTACAGCTTGGGTAGTACCAAGATTTTGCAAGTGCTACATTTTAAGGCTACGCTGTAAATATTGTAATTTCAATTGCTAACAAAATTATCTCTTAGTTTTAAACTATTCTTTATTTAATTTACGACGTACGAATGCTGGTATATCTAGCATATCTTGTTCTTCTTGAGTGGATGCAGTAGTTGTGGTTGATGCAGAGTTAGTCGCGACTTTCTGTGTAAAATTATCGTTTTGAGAGTTTCCTGTGTAATACTCATCTCGGATACTAGCTCTATCTTGGTCTACATGACGCACAGGGCGTGCATTTGAAGTAAATTTTGGGGGAGTGTAACCACCTGTATCATCGCGCTTGGTATAACCCTTTGGATTTAAAAGCTCCATTTCTTTTTCTTTAGGGAAGCCAGTGGCAATAACTGTTATTCTAACTTCGTCAGTTAGGTTTGGATCAATGGTATTTCCAAAAATGATTCTAGCTTCAGGATCAACGTATTTATTAATAATTTCGGCCGCTTCCTCAATTTCAAAGATTGTAAGATTTTTACCACCGGTAATATTGAAAAGGACGCCTTTAGCTCCATCAATTGAAAGCTCTAAAAGTGGTGAATCAATAGCCATGATAGCCGCTTTAGCTGCTCGATCTTTTTCGCCAGTACCTTTGCCCATACCCATCAAAGCAGTTCCAGCGTTGGTCATAATAGAGCGCACATCTGCAAAGTCAAGATTGACTTCACCAGGAAAGTTGATTAAATCTGATATTCCCTGTACAGCTTGGCGTAAGACATCGTCAACTAGTCTAAAAGCTTCAAATACTGATGTATTTCGTTCTGCGACTTGCAATATTTTTTGATTCGGGATGGTGATTACTGCGTCGGCATTAGCTTTAAGCTTTTCAATACCCTCTACAGCTTGCTGCATACGCTGTTCACGCTCAAAATTGAAGGGCTTAGTGACTACACCTACAGTTAAGATTCCCATGCGTTTCGCGACTTCGGCTATCACTGGTGAGGCCCCTGTGCCAGTACCGCCACCCATTCCAGCAGTGATAAAAACCATATCTGCGCCAGCGAGGGCAGCCTCTATTTCAGCAATGCTCTCTTCAGCAGCTTGTTGACCTACTTGCGGGTTGCCACCTGCGCCCAAACCTCGCGCACTTTCTGGACCCAACTGAATTACGCCATCAGCATGAATTTGCTTTAAAACTTGAAGATCGGTGTTCATTACCCAAAACTCAACTCCTTCAACTCCAACTTCGATCATGCGTTTAATGGTGTTACCACCACCACCACCTACGCCGATAACTTTAATTCTAGCAGCAGGTACTTGCTTAAACGAGCTGGAACTGTTGTCGCTACTTTTGCTTCCGTAGTCAGATCTGTAAGAGGATGTTTTAGATGTAAACATAATTTTTATAACCTTGACACTGTCCGTAACCGTCGCAGGATGGACTTATTTTATTTCACTTTGGTATTCTTAGCCAAAGTATGTATACTACATGTAATATTTGATTTTAGGAATAGTTGTCAAGAGAATTGTGTTAGAATTTTTATAGCTTGTTGCGGTTTTGATTTTAGGGATTGCTAATGTAACCATTAATTGTGCTGGCTAAAGTTAGTATTTTCCCACAATAATCGCCATTTGGGTTGTATATACTCCATATTTGGCAATCATCAAAACCGCGATTTTTTCTAGATTGGTACAATCTTCCAAATGACTCTACGCCTTTTTCCCAAGATTCAAAACCTAGGCTACTGCTTTCAGTTAGGCCGATTGAGAAAATATTTTTATACAAACAAATTCTAGTAGGATTTCCCGCGCCAGAATAACAATCAGTTCCAAACCTGCTTTCTGATCTAGCAACAGCTAACATCTGATCGATGGGGACATGATATTTAATAGCGGTTTCATAGTAGAAGGCTGCTGATACAGGTGAGCTTGCTGAAGTATCATAGCTATCGCGGCTTCGATTTTGCTGAATATATTTATCAATTTTAGCGACCGTTTTTACAGTGTTTTCTGGGTCGTTTAGATAGGCTTGATTTAGATTTGGATATTCTAAAAATGGATTTTGATAGCTGTATTTCGGGCTAGGATTTTTTGTAGAAGTTTTCACATTTGAGATGCTGTTGATGGTGGAAGCCCAAGACGATCCAAAACCTGCAGCTTGAGCATTCGATTCCTGGTTTTTTGATAGGTCTAAAAATCCTGACGTCAAAACTATCAAAAGTGTTGCAAAAATTGTTATTTTTTTTACAAATTTTACACTAGGTTTAGCTCGAGTTAAAATTTTGCTAAAGCTAAATTGATTGAGTGTGTTTTCAACTAATTTAGCGTTCGAGGCTGAAGACTTGATAGAAAATCTCCAAAATAAATCTGTCATGTAGGTGTGGTTAGGGCGATCTCACCGCCAGACTAAAGTTTTTTTGATTTGAGAATATACTTATTGAGATTTAAAAGTTGAGTTATGGCGTAATAATACAGCTAAAACATGACTTTTAAGTATTAAGCTTAGTATCGGCTCTAAATTGCCCAATTTTATAAAGTTTAACTAAAAAACAGGCTTTGTCAAACTATTTTATCTTGAAAGTTGGCGTTTTGATTTGACCGATTTGGTATTTTTAAGTAATCTAAATTTATTAATGTATATATTTTCGCCAGTTTTTAAATAAATTTTGGCAAGAATATATGGCTAAATTCCACAAAACCTTCAAAAAATATGTCTGATCAGAAAAACATCACAAATGACTCTACACTTTCAGAGCCGGCCCTAAATTCAAATCTGGATTCAAGTTTAAACGATACGAAAGAAACCGAAATAATACAGATTCCTAATCCTAATCCTAACCCTACCAAAGTATACGCTAAAAGTAATTTAGGTTATCTAGTTTTAATAGTTTTTTTGTTGTTAATATCTGGTTTTACACTTTTAAACTCACTCAAGCAAGTAAATAGAAATCAGCCCTTTACGGCGTTTATAGATAATACGCAAAAAGCGTTAGCGGGACCGGTAGACCTAGCAAAAGAGAAAGAATTAGCTTTAAAGCTTTTAGAAAATAAATATATTGGAACATTACCAAGTGCTGAAAAAATGCAACAAGGTGAGCTTCAAGGTTTAGTAGCGAGTGTGGGCGACAAATACACTACCTATTTTTCATGCTCTGATTTTCAAAAATTTCAAGATGATTTGAATCAAAATTTTGAAGGGATTGGTGCTAGTTTTAGGCAAAATGAAGATTACATTGCTTTAGATAATACTTTAGATGGTTCACCAGCATCTAAAAGTGGAATCAAAAAAGGTGATATTTTAGTTTCTATAAACGGTCAAAATGTAGACGATTTCAGCTTTAGCAAAGTCATCGACGCTATTAGAGGCCAAGCCGGAACCACGGTTAAATTGGTAGTTGATCGCCCAAATAGCAGCGTTATCGATAAAGACACACTTTATACCCAATTTACGTTTGATATAAATCGCGAGAAAATTCACCAAGATGCTGTTACTCTTGAAGATAAAAATGATATAGCCTGGATCAAAGTCTCAACTTTTAGTCAAGAACTAGACTCGCAAATGGCGGTTATAGCTAGTCAAATCAAGTCAAATCCGAAATATAAATACATTGTTTTAGATTTACAGCAAAATGGCGGCGGCTTATTAGATCAAGCTGTTGAGCTGAGTTCTTATTTTTTAAAGCCAAATAGTGTGGTGGTACAAGAACAAGGTAAAGCTGGAAAATCTTCTCAAAGTAGCGTTCAAAAAGATAGCAGTCTAACTAATTATCCACTTTTGGTAGCGGTCGACGGAAATACAGCCTCAGCCTCGGAAATCACAGCTGGAGCACTGCAAGACGCTGGAGTGGCTCAAATAATTGGTAGAAAAACATTTGGTAAAGGTGTAGTGCAGGAAATAAATAGTCTTTCTGGATGCAATAAAATCAAAATTACTGTAGCGGAGTGGCTCACACCAAAAGGTACTGCCATCAACGAAAAAGGAATCAATCCTGATATTCGAATCAAGCGTGGTGAAAACCTGGAAGACAAAGTCAAGCAATTTTTTAGTAATAAATAGAGTTTTTAAAATCTTAAAATAGCTTAGATATGAAGTATTTTTACATGTTTCTGGCTAAAATACTGCGTGTTTCTCCAGAAGTTATAAGTTTTATTTCTGATAATCGGTCTCGATATCTTAAAAAGTTGGCGATTATTTTACCGCTCACAGCTTGGACTAGTTTTTTGTATCAAATTTATCCAATTTTTATCAAATTTCAAGTTGATGCTTTAACTGAAAAATGGACAGATTTTGGTAATATTTTTGGCTCAAAAAGCACTTCTGGATTTAGTAATTTAAATTTAAACAATACTTTAAATGGCACTTTTGAGGTTTTTGCTTCAATTGTACTTTTAGTTTTAGTTTTGCAAAGTTTAGACAGTGTCTTAAAATACTGGAAAGACAACGTTTTAGATCTTTTAAATCAGCAAAGTGACGCTTATTTGGAGGATAAATTTAACAACTTTTTAACTAAATTTGACTCCTCGTTTTTAGCTAGTGAAAATAATTTACGATTAATCAGAAATTTACAGTATAATTTTGATGGCTTGGAGAATAAGATCAACAGTCTACTTACAACTGGTATAGATTTGGTGGTTTCGCTCATAACTATCGTGACAATCTTACCTTTTATACACCCACTTTTGCTATCTCTAATAGTTTTGAGTGTAATTTTAAATATGGGGCTTGACTTACTTCAAAATAATGCTTGGCGCCGTTTTGAATTGGTTGGAACTCGTAAAAATGACGTGCGTTCAGAAATACGCTGGCGTCTGGTTTGGCATTTTAATAGAATTTTAACTAATGGCTGGATAGATCAACTTTACGCCAATTATAAAGTCCGTCGGCGTGAATGGTTTGAACTTAAGTACAAACAAAGTAATTTAGATCGCCGCTATGAACTGGCTAAGAATTTGTTAAATAATGCACTTCAAGCACTTTCATCTATGATTGCGGCTTGGTTGGTTATTCAAAAATATATCCAAATCGGTACCTTTGTAGTATTTGACTTGTATATAAGCCGTATAAAAGGATTTTTACAAAATATTGGTTCAATTTTTCGCACCATAGTTGAGCTTCGGTTCGAGCTTTTCCGTATCGATTTTCTTTTAAAAATTAAACCAAAACTGGATTACAATAATATTCAGCAATTTTCTGCAGCTGATATTGAAAAAATCCAAATCCAAAACCTTAACTTTACTTATCCTAAATTCTTTACTGAGGAAATTGATTATTTCAAGCAAATGCAGGCCAGGCTCGGACTTTTGGGGCTAGAAGATGTTAAAGCACCAGATATTGCCGAAACATCAAATACTAAAATAAGTTTCATTAGAATTTGGTTGTTTAAGGCTTGGACAACCATCACTAAAAATAGCATAAATCAATGGGAAAAAGCTCAGCTAAAGAAAGAATTTGAGGAAATTGAGAAAATATTTCAAAAAGCTAATCAAAATAAACCAATTTTAAAAAATTTATCTGTAGAATTTAATAAAGGTCAGATTTATGCTTTGGTTGGCTATAATGGAGCTGGAAAAACTACTTTTACCAAGCTTTTAAAACGTTCAATTGATCCCACCAGTGGCGATATTTTGATTGACGGACACAGTCTAAAACATATTGATCCATTGGCTTGGAAGAGTTATATTTCTGGCTTGGAACAAGAAACATTTGTGTGGGACTCTTTTAGCATTCGAGAAAACTTAAATCTGGGAAATCCAACTGGTGTCCAATTTAGTGACGAGCAGCTATGGGCGGCGTTAGATAAAGTCGGTTTGAAGTCGGCTATAAATGACTTGGACGTGACTTATAGTGAGGGTATTGAGTTAAGTGGCGGTCAGAATCAACTGCTTGAGATTGCGCGAATTTATCTACAAAAGAAACCGATTGTAATTTTGGATGAAGGTACAAATCAACTCGACGCACTTAAGGAAAACCAAATTTTAAATCTTTTACACGAGATTAAGCAAAACTCAATAGTAATTTTTATCACTCATCGTATGACTACTTGTAGTCGCTGTGACCAAATACTCGTCTTAGACGAGGGTCAGCTAATTGAGCAAGGCACTCACACAAAATTATTAAATGAAAGTAAGCCCAATTTGTATCAAAAGTTTTGGAAAATGCAGGTTGAAGGACAGGCTTAAATATTTTAAATATTGAGCAAATTGGAAAAAAAAGAATCCTTTGAGGCAAGCTGTAAGTTATTTTTAGGTTGAATATTTTGCCTTTTGTACAGTAAAAAAAGTTAGCTTGAATTAAAATTCAATATTGAGACGATCTCACCATTTGTACTAAATTTTTGATTATAAAATTACTTTGGGTTTAGAAACATAAGTTCTAAAAACCACTAAAATAAGATATTGTATTAAATACATAAACCTCTTTATTTTTTCGACTCCACCTTGTCATTTGAACCACCGAAGCCCACAAAGCTCACTTTATGAGGGTATACTTTGCTGTGCCTATCCCTCAAGGTTTATACAATTGTACTGCTGCTCAGCTTCAAATGTGATATTTTTGAGTAGATGATGGAAAAGAGATGGATTGGGTATTTACTTCTTAAACATTTTACTTTTAAGTAAAAAAACCACCCAGATTAAAGGGTGGTTAATTTGATTTTCTAGTTTGGACTACAATGATTCTGAGTTATTTATTACTGGAGTCTGAGGAAGAAAAACTGAGTTATCTTTACCGTTTGGATTTACTGGTGTCGGCTCAGTTGGTAAGCTTGGGTCGTACATTCTACCGCTGTTAGGATCACCCTGAATATCATATGGTGAAGGCTCTGGAGCTTGTTTTTGAATTTCTTGCTGGATTGTTTGAGCTGCAGGAGTTTGCCCCAGATCTCTTCCAAATTCTGAAAATGGCTTAGCTTGGGTTGGTGTCTCGATTTTTGGAGTTTTATTTCCAATAGCCATGTCGTAGTACTGTGCTGAAAAAGTAAATCCATCCTTAATTAATCCATAAAGTTGATTGTCAGTTTTCAGACCAGTGGCTTCTAGATATTTAGGAGTCGGGACAACACTTTGGATAGAGTTGAGGGCGTATGGTTCGAGGGTGTCCATAGCTAAATATACTTCCATAGCTTTGTTTGAAGAAGTAAACATCTCTTCAGTAGCTTGAATGCCACTCTTATTTAATGAGTCAATCACGGCTTCTTTAGTAAGCTCTTTGTCAAAAAGTTGGTCGATTTGTTTGTCAAAATCTGCTTTTGAAGGTGGCTTAGAATCTGACATATTTCCACTTAATTTCATGACACCGTAGCCGTATTTAAGGTAATCATCGTAGCGACTTTTTACATAGTTTCTAAAAGTAATATCTTTACCAATTTTATCAACTAAATCTGGAAGTTTATCCAAATAAATTTTATTTGCATCTGGTTTTAAGATAATTGAAAGCGGTCTAACATATTTAGTTTTCGTATAGTCTCCAGTGCCAAAAGTCATGGATTTTGGTGCTCCAAACTCTACTTTTTCTAAACCTGAACAGTAGTAAGTGTAAATTGCTTGTAACGAATCAGCTGACAAAACTGAATCAGGTCGAACACTGATGTTCTTCTTGATTACGTCGGTGATGTCACTGACACCCGCCTTTTGATCATCAGTTAGAGCAAAATCCTGTTTATACCAGCCATTTAAGCCACCATTAACGTTAAAATCTTTGGTATTTAAAGCTAAATTGAGTAGATTGATATAGCCAGCATCTCGGGCTGAGGTAAGCAATTCGCCCTTACCAGCCAGAGTTACTACCCCGTAAGATTTGGCACCAGCTGTACCAAGACCTTTTTGGATTAAATCAGCATCTAAAACTAACTTTTGATCAGTAAAAATATCCGCCGCCGCGTCATTTAGGTTTAAATTACCTTTAAGATAACCTTCGTAACTAAAATTACTCTTAAAGGTTGAATTATTTGGTTCAATTTTGAAGTTGGTGCTACCAGCTATTGCAGAATAATCTGTACTTTTAAAACTACTAATATCCCATACATTTTTACAAGTTTCAGGTTTAGAAATATCTACAGCTCCAGCTTTTGACATAGTTCCAAAGCCCTGAGTGTTGATTAAATCTAACCCAAAAGCTGTCTGGTGCTGACCAGTTGCATCTAAGGCTCTTGCTACGATTGATTGAGTTCCAAACTTGATAAAAGTAGCTCCTAAAATTAGTAAGAGAATAACCCCCAAGGTAATTGCCGTATAAACAAAACCTTTTTTGGATTTTTTCTTGATATCTGCTTTTGTTTCGGCTGCAGTGCTGGTATTGATAGTTTCTGTGGTAGTGGACTGGTCGGTGTTTATCCCGTCCATTTTAGGAGTATTATCAGACATAGTTGTATTGTATTTGAAGTTGACGCTAATTTAAGCGAACTGTCATGGACACAACATAATCAAAGGTTTAAAAATTGTCAAACCTTAAGTCAATTTTAATTCCAGGATTTAAGGCAATCAGTTTAACTTATCTCAAGATGCAAAGAACATACTCAAGGAGCATCGAGCGACGTAAAACTTTGTCAGTAAAGCCATTTAAACCCGCGACAGATTTCTTAAGCCCATTTTAGTGACCAGATTTGAATCTCTGGTGGTTTTGGTTTTAGGGCGATCTATTTTTATGACTCGATCACAATTTTCTGATCTTCAACCTTGACTTTAAAGCGTGAATTATCTGGCTCGTCTAAAATATGCTGAGCTAACACATCAACTACAATATTTTCCACTTGAGATTTAACTTCTCTAGCACCGTATTCTGGCTTATTATCCATTTTTTCAACTAGATATTTAGCGATATTTTTACTAAAATTAATAGTTTTGCCTTGGGTCAAAAGATGTTCTTGCAATAAATTTAGCTCTTTTTGAACTACTTGCTCCAGGATTTCGGTTGTGACAGGCTTAAATACGATAGTTTTACTCAATCGTCCTAGTATTTCAGGCTTGATAGCTTTGCGCACGCTTTCCATGACTTGCTCTTTCAAGACAACATACTCATCTTCAAAAGCTGATGTTTTAGCTTCGCCTAGCTTGAAACCTAGCTTTGAGGCAAATCGATTTAATTGATTTTTACCCAGATTTGAGGTCATGAAAATTAGGGTGTGCTTACAACTGGCACTTCTGCCTTTAGAATCAGTTATTTTACCTTCTTCAAGCATTTGCAGCAAAATATTTAGACTTTCAGGATGCGCTTTTTCAATTTCATCAAATAAAATTACGGAATAAGGTTTTTTACGCAAAAATTCGGTTAGCTGTGGTGCATCATCATAGCCCACATAACCAGCAGGGGAGCCCATCAAACGACTCAGTGAGTGCTTTTCAGCAAATTCGCTCATATCGAGCTTGAGCATAAACTTATCTGGGTCACCGTAAAGCTCTTTAGTTATAAGTCTAACCAACTCAGTCTTACCAGTACCAGTAGGGCCAAGCAGTAAAAAACTACCAATTGGACCTTTGGAGTATGAAAGCCCAGCAAATGAACGCTTTAAGGCTTTAGAAATCTCACCGATAGCAATTTCTTGTCCAAAAATCTGTTTTTCTAAAATTTGTGGTAAATTATTGATTTGTGAAAAAACGCTTGAAGAGATACGAACTAGTGGCACTCCAGAAATCTCACTGATGGCTCGGTTTACTATATCTTCGGTGACAACGGTTGAGGCTATGCGCTCCTGACTTTGCTTGTTTAGATCACCTAGCTTGAGCTCGAGGTCGCGTTGAGTTTCCTCAAATTCTTTAGTGAGATCAAGTTTTTCTTCTAAAATTGCTTGATTTTTTTGATGGATTAGATCTAAAATTTGCTTTTCAATGTTGATTAAGTTGTTATCTTCTTTTTTTTCTAAAGTAGCGGCTGAGATTTTAGCTCTGACCATAGATTCGTCCAAAATATCGATAGCTTTATCTGGGAAAAATCTCTCTGGTAAAAATCTTTCAGCTTGATTGACTAAACCACTAGCTAAATCATCTGGGAAAGTGACTTGGTGGAAGGCTTCGTATTGTTTTTTAGCACCCAAAATGATTTGAATAGTGTCGGTTTTATTGGGTTCTTCGACTTGAACTCGCTGAAAACGACGCTCAAAAGCACCATCTTTTTTGATTATAGTTCTAAACTCTTCGTCGGTAGTGGCACCGATGACACTGAGCTCACCGCGAGCTAGGGCTGGCTTTAGAATATTGGCCGCATCTGGACCACTGCCACTCGAGGTACTACCTGCACCCATGACACTGTGGATCTCATCTATAAATAAAATCACATCGCCACTGGCCATGACCTCGTCGATCAAGAGTTTTAGACGCTGCTCAAACTCACCTCTAAAAATAGATCCAGCAATCAAAGCAGTCATATCCAAACTCAAGATTCGCTTATTTTGAAGCCATTCTGGGACGGTGCCTTGGTTTATACGCCACGCCAGACCTTCGGCGATAGCAGTTTTACCGACTCCTGGATCGCCTACTAAAATAGGATTATTTTTTTCACGCCTAGATAAGATTTGAATAACTCTTTCGAGTTCTCGATCACGACCAATAACTACAAAGTCTTTGTTTTTCTCGACTTTTTGATTTAGGTTTTGGGTAAAATATGTCACCGCTGAGTCATCTTTTTTGCGTTTAGTTTTAGATTTTGGGCTATTTTGATCTGTAACTACGACTTGTTCACGTAAATTGGTCTGGAATAGCACAACCAGCATTTCTTTTAAATTGCTTAAATTATTACCGTGCAAATTCATAATTTGAGTGCCGTGGCTTTCTTTGGTGTCCAAAATTCCGAAAATCAAATGCTCGATACCAATATAAGTGTAGCTATGATCTTCGGCAGTTTTGATAGCTTTATCCAAGCAAGTTTGAAACTCTTCGGTTATTTCTGGGATGACGTTATTGCGATTGACTTGACGCTGACGGTTGCTTAGATCAGGAAAACCGACAGTCCGGATCATCTCTAAAAGTTCGTTTGAAGTCATTTTTTCAGAAAAAGTGATTTGCACTGGCATACCATCTTGAGGCTGAGACAAAATCCCAAATAACAGATGCTCACTACCGATATAGTTGTGTCCGAGCTGAATCGCGATTTGTTGAGCCGTGGCCAAAGCATTTTTAGCGCGTTGATCAAATTCTGGGGTAGAGATAGACATAGGTAATGAATATTTAGTTTTAGTTGGTCAATACAAAAGTTTTTAGTTTTATTTTTCTTAAAACCTTTACAGGCTTGTTTAATCAAGACAAAGGTAAGTCAAGTTTGTACTAGAATCTTAGTTTATTTTTTATATTTTGGCAAGTGAGGCTACAGAGTGCTAATTTATTTCGCTATTTGTGTCGGTGGCGCTAAAACATTTTTTTGAATAAAAGTTCAAGTTCCAGTTATCTTTAAAATCACTAAACTCAATATATTTTTCCTACTTTAAGGAGCCAAGACCTATTTACGGCTATAACAACATAATTTTATCAAAAATATAACCTTTTGTATTTTCTACTCCATGCTAACATTTAGACTTTTTAGATTTTTTTCATAAAGCCTCGTTCGCTAGGCAAAAGCTATCACTTTTCTATTTCTCTAAAGCTCAAATAGGTCGCGCAATGTTTCCGCTCCAAATAAGATATTTTGGATGAAATTATCAGTAAAAGAGACGGTTTGAATGATTGGTTTAACTTTGGAGAATTTAGGTGATCTTAAATGAGGTAGAAAACTAATTTGAGATTTGAAAAGTGTGCATTCTTTTATATAGCCAACAAAATATATGGCAACTTTAGAATAAAATATATAGGAACGGGACAAAAAATAAAAAATAAAATATAATAAAAATTACATTTAAAAATAAATGCAAAATAAAAATAAAAAATAAACACATGTCTTTGTTACACACTTTAAAACAATTTAAGCTTAAAAATAAAAAGTTTTTACTAGCTCTCATAGCTATAGCACTAGTTGGTGTCACCGTTTTTGGATTGAGTCTTTTATCAAATTTTAGCGATAAAAGGGCTAAGGCAGCTGATCCTTTGGAAATAACTAGTATCAGCCCAAATAATGGCTCAGCTAGTGGTGGTACAAATGTTACTATCGATGGAACTGGGTTTGCTTCTGAAAATCAGGTAGTTCAAACTGTCACTGGTGCTTATCACACTTGTGTCTTACTTTCAACTGGTACGGTACGGTGTTGGGGATACGGTAGCTTTGGAGCACTAGGTTATGGCGATACAAACGACAAGCTTAGCCCCGAAGGCGACGTTAACGTAGGTGGCACTGTAACTCAGATCACAGCTGGTGACTTGCATACTTGCGCGCTGCTTTCTACAGGTAATGTCAGGTGCTGGGGATATAATGGTTACGGCGAACTAGGCTACGGTGATACTACTAATAGAAATAGTCCTGGTGGCGATGTCAATGTCGGTGGAACTGTGACTAAAATCACTGCAGGAGCTTTTTACACTTGCGCGCTGCTTTCTACAGGTAATGTCAGGTGCTGGGGAAATAATAGCAGTGGACAGTTAGGCTACGGTGATAATACCGATAGAACTAGTCCTGGAGGTGATATCAATATGGGTGCTACTGTAACTCAGATCAGTGCAGGTAATTATCACATGTGTACCCTGATTTCTACAGGTAACATCAGGTGTTGGGGCGCAAACTGGGGTGGACAGTTAGGCTACGGTGATAATACCGATAGAACTAGTCCTGGTGGTAATGTCAATGTCGGTGGAACTGTAACTCAGATCAGTGGCGGTGATTCCCACACTTGCGCGCTGCTCTCTACAGGTAATGTGAAATGTTGGGGTGCAGGAACAAATGGACAACTAGGCTACGGCAACAATGCTGAGTTAAGCACTCCTTTTGGAAATGTCAACGTCGGTGGCACTATAACTCAGATCAGTGCTGGTGACTTTTACACTTGTGTACTGCTTTCTACAGGTAATGTGAAATGTTGGGGATATAATGGCGACGGGGAATTAGGATACGGCAACAATACCGATACAAATAGCCCTGGTGGCAATGTCAACGTCGGTGGAACTGTAACTCAGATCAGTGCTGGACGCGGTCACACTTGTGCCATACTCTCAAGTGGTACTACTAGATGTTGGGGATCTAACGATAGTGGCCAACTCGGCTACGGTGATCAAAGTTATAGAACTAGTCCTGGTGGCGATCTTAATCTTCCGTCATCGGTGCCATTAGTGACTTTTGATGGCCAAAATGCTACAAGTGTCACTGTAGTGAGTAATACACAGCTCACAGCTATCACTCCAGCACACAATGCAGGGCAAGTAAATGTGGTATTAACAAATGATTTTGGGATTACAGCCACCTTAGTCAATGGATTTACCTATTCGGTACAACCAATTTCAAACTCCGACATTTCATACATTGGTGGTTGTACACTGAGTTCACCAACAATAAACACTACCATAAGCTGTAACATTTATACCAATGTTTTACTAAACACCTTGTCTGGCTCTGTAAATCTACGCGTTGGGAGCTCAGGCACAGTAATCAACTGCCCAGTCACCGGTTCTGGCACCACTTTAATCTGTAATAATATTCCTGTCGGGGGTATCGCTGGCATCTTTAAACTACAATCAAGTTTTGATACTAGTGCTACCACATATGTGGATAGAGATGATATCAATGTTAGTTTGCCACCAATTTCAAATTCTGATATATCATTAATGAACTGCTTGCCAGTATCAGTAACTATGAATGGGAAAGTAAACTGTACGCTCACAACCTCAGTCAATTTAAACACTTTATCTGGCTCTGTAAATCTACGCGTTGGGAGCTCAGGCACAGTAATCAACTGCCCAGTCACCGGTTCTGGCACCACTTTAGTCTGTAATAATATTCCTGTTGGTCTTGAAAGTGGGACCTTTACAAGCCAATTTAGCGGTTCTGGAAGTGGAGTTTATATCAATGGGAACAGTATCACCGTAGTTGCGGCTACCCTGAGTCCAAATAGTGGCCCAACTAGCGGTGGCACAAATGTTACGATCAACGGAGCTGGCTTTATTGATGCAGTTAAAGTAGCTCAGACTGTTGGTAGTGACTATCATACCTGCGCCCTACTCACTACAGGCAACGTAAAATGCTGGGGCAATAATGGACTTGGTCAACTAGGCTACGGGGATACTACCGTGCGTCCTAGTCCTGATGGTGATATAAGTGTAGGTGGAACCGTGACTCAAATTGCTAGTGGAGCTTTTCACACCTGCGCTCTACTCACTACAGGCAACGTAAAATGTTGGGGATATGGTGGAAGTGGTCAGCTAGGTTATGGCGATACTACCGACAAGCTTAGCCCAGGAGACAATATCAACGTAGGTGGGACTGTAACCCAAATT
>JAYUNN010000022.1:0-6195 GCA_043761585.1 bacterium | reverse complement strand
TACACTCTAAACTATACTAATACAGGAAATACTGCAGCTTCAAATGTAGTTATTACAGATATTCTAGATAGTAAAATTACTTATAAAGCTGATAGTTGTACTCCTGCTGCAAACTGTAAATATGATGCAGCTACTAAGACTCTAACTTGGACTATTAGTAGTCTTGCTGCTGGAGCTACTGGAAGTGGTACTTTTGTAGCCACAGTAAATAGTGGTGCAACTGGAACTATTAGTAATAAAGCTACTATTTCAGCTACAGGTGTCACACCAGTGGATTCAAATGTGGTTACTTTAGTTGTGATTAACCCACTCACACTTTTGAAATCTACTGACAAAACCACAGTTCAGCCAGGCCAAACCATCAACTATACTTTGCAATATAGAAATGCTGGTGCTGCTGATCTAACTAATGTCGTAATTACCGATGTGATAGATAGTAAAACCACATTTATCACTAATAGTTGCGCTTTTAACCCTCAAAATACTGGTTACAGCTGTGTTTACACTGACTCCAACAAAACCTTAACTGTAAACTTGGGTACATTGGCAGCTGGTCAAACAGGAAATATAACCTTCCAAGTCTCAGTCAACTCAGGCGCCTCAGGCACTGTGATCAATCAAGCGACAATCACCTCTACCGAAACAGGACCAGTTAAATCAAATGAAGTCATCATCCCAATTCAAGGTGTAATCAATGCAGTTCCAGTTTTAAATATAACTAAAACAGCCTCATCAAGCATTGTAAATCCTAATGATACAGTTACTTACACAGTCAACTATTCAAACTCAGGTACAGTTAGTGCTACTGGTGTGGTAGTCACAGATGTCCTTGATAGTAAGCTTACTTTTGTAGATGGCAGTTGTTTACCTGCAGCAAATTGCAACTACAACAGCACAAACAAAACCATCACATTCACAGTCGGAACTCTAAACACTGGAGCTTCTGGAAACTTTAGTTTCAAAGCTAAGGTAAGTGGCGACGCAGCTGGTTCTGTCTCAAATACAGCTAGTATCAAGTCTGATCAAAACCCAAATCCAGTCATTTCCACTGTCGTGATCACTGTCCCAACTATCAATAATGGTCTAAGTATAGCTAAATCAGCTTCTAGCAGCACTGTTAATGTCGGCGGAACAGTCACTTACTCAGTAAATTACGCCAATAACACTGGTCGTGAAGCTACAAATGTAGTCATAACCGACGTTCTTGATGGTAAATTAAGCTACGTCGATGGTAGCTGCTCACCAAGCAATGTTTGTAACTATGATGCAGCAAGTAAAACTCTAACTTGGAAAATCGGAACCCTAGCTGACAAAGCTACAGGTACAGGTAGTTTCCAGGCCAAGGTAAACAGTGACGCTACTGGTACAGTCCCAAACACTATCAGTATTAAGTCCGATCAAAACCCAAATCCGATCACTTCAACTGTAACAGTAACTATAAATACGAATATCAAAGCAATCTTAGTGGTAACACCAAAAGTTATCTACATCAACAAAGGCCCAGTTGATCTACGTATCACTAGTATCCTCGATGGTAATAACAAGCCAATTGCTAACGCAAGTTGTAAGATTGACTTGGTAATGTCAGATGGCTCAACTGCTAGCGTAGTCACAACCTCAGATCTAAATGGTGTTTGCGCTGCAACTATCGGTCAGTCAGGTGGTATATTTAGTACTTCAGGTTTCCCAGGAGCATCTGGAAGCGGCAGCGTCAACAAGTTAACTTCTGTATTAGGTTTAGTTAAAGCTACAGGTACAGTCACCACTGCCACCCAAACTACTACCACTAACCCAGATCAGTACACAGTTATATCGCTTCCAACTAAAGGCAACACTCCTAGAACTGGTGGATTTGAGATTTTCACAGCGGCTACCTCTGGTATTGTAGCTATGCTCGGATATCTCTACTACACCAACTTTACCAACAAACAAGGTGCTAAGTTTTCACCAAAACGAACTAAAGAAGGCACTCAAAATTAAGTCTTGTAGTCTCAAACGCAATCAGCTTAAACTAAATTCCCACCTGTAAAAAGGTGGGTTTTTTAAAGTTTAACTATTATGTTTTAAGAAGCTCACTATGCAAAACTTAAAACACGATAATGCTATCAAAACTCAGCGTCTAATGTCTTAATCAGTGCGAAAAGCTTCGCTTTGTTTATTGGGTATAAAATTTCAAAGCTCTCTGAAACTAGTTTAAAAATCTCCATAATTTACCTGAAAACATGGTAAACCTAGATCGAGGCGCCACATCTGGACTACGCTATCACGATCATCAAAAATACCCAAAACATTATATTCTAATTGAATATGAGTTTGATAAAGCTCTTTTTTGATGACTGTGTCAGCTCGAATATCATCGGTTTGCCGCATATACAAAGCTTTAAAGTCAGTAACACCGTGTTTTTCAAGCCACTCTAAAGTTTCACTGCGGCAACTTGAATCCCGACCAGAAAAAATAAATATCTCGATTCGCTGATCTGGATTATCTTTTTTAGATTGCAGTAAAACTTTATAAATATCAACTACAAATTGATGAGGCTGATCGATGCCGACCCGTTTCCAGTCATAGGGGCTTCTGTCCCCCATCACAGCTAAAGTCCCATCAATATCAAAAATATAACAATTTCGCAAATCTGGGTTGAGAGGTAATATTTCAGTTTTTGGTTTGAGGTACTGGGTATACATTTGGCGTATCACTCCAGCACCGACTTTATTTGGTCTAGTTGAGTCACGCTTGATACACTCAAACATCGACACACTCAAAAAACTATCGTTTACCTCAAGTTCAGCTCTGAACTCGTCAGCCAAAGCCTGAGCCGTGGCGATATGAATAGGGTTTAAATTAGTGTCAGAAACCACCACTGATTTATTTCGCGACAGATACATTTTGATAGTACTATCTCGAATTTCCAACACTTGATTTTCTTTGATATTTGGACCGAGCATATTCCTGATATCATCCTTACAAACATTCACAAAATCAGGATTATTTTTTACAAATTCCTTAGCCCAAGTAGTTTTACCACTAGCTGGCAACCCTTTGGTGAGTATAATTTTAAGTTTAGTTTTAGGCATAATTTCTAATAATATGAGCTTGAGTTACGGTTTTTAAATTTTTTCCATCAAGTAGTGCAAAAAGTACAGCTTTATGGGCAATATGATGAATGGCTTGAGCAAATTCTTTACGATCAGAAATTACTTTATATTTTTCAAAATCACTTTGAATTTGTACTAATAACTCATCATAAATTACTTGTTTTTCAGCAATTTTATCCGCTAAAGCAGGGAATGTGGAAATCACATCACCATAATCACCAGCAAATATCAGATCCCAAAGTTTAGAATCTGTATTGAGTGCTGAGTGTTTTAAATGAGCCAAAGCCACCCAAGTTTTGGTTTTAAGTTTAACTCGTTGATATTTATTTAAAGCTTGATTATACTGCGCAATCACAAAACCCTCTTGAGTTGGTTTTAGACTTTGGAGTAGCTCAAACACTTCAATTAAATTTTTACATTGATAAGTGAAGCCTTCAAACGCATTTAAGACTTCGGTGCCATCATGCTTGACCACACCCAATTTTTTAATAAAAGGATTTTGGTAATATTCCACGATTTGATTATATGGCGTACATAGCTCATAAATATGTGTAAAACCCTCCGCTGGATAGTCCTCGCCATCATTTTTAACTTCATCGAAAATCTCCGCCCACGACATTGAGCTTAGGCTTGATATTTGACCATTGCCAAAGCTACCACGAGTATTGATGTATTTTTTTTCGTTCCAAAGATATTCTAAAATTATACTTCCGTCATATTTGAATTGCACTTCAAAAGGCTGGTTGAAATCTATAGAATCTTGGCTTTTTAAATATTCAGGTTTTTCATTTAAATTGTAAAATCGATCAAAAGATTTGGCCACTACTGTGTAATTTTGCGGTTTTCCAGCCAGAGTCAAGCCTCGGCAATAATGTGAAATCCAATTTTTTGGTGTATCCAAACCTTGTTCATCATAATTTAAAATATAGCGGCCATCTCCAGATTTGGCTAATTTTAAAAGGTTTTTTTCGGCAAATATTTCAATATTTTCAGCATGATTGATTTGCTGCAGTACATCTTGAAAAGTCATAATTTTAAGTAAGTTTTAATTAACCATTTATCCCAAAATTCAAAATCAGGCTGGTCAAGTAAGTCGGTATCTAAGTTAGTTACATATTGCATTTGTTGATACAGCCTATCTTGAAGTTGCCCAAAATCAGCACAACCTAGCTCTTTCAAATTACCCTGCTTAATCAATTTTAATTCCTGAGCACGAGCTAGTGGAAAAATTATATTTTTAGTGGTAAACAGCTCTTCTAGTTGATAAATACAACGAAAAGCGTGAGAAATAGCCTTCCAATCAATACCTTGACTTTCCATAGCTAGCTCAGCTCTGTTGCCATATTTATTTTTTTTTAGGTTTAAAAGCTTGAGAATATCAGTGATTTTTTGATTAAGTTGATATTTTGAGTCTAAAACCTGCAAAAACTGTTCTTGAAAATTTGTGGTTAAGTTGGTGGTATTAACCAATTTGATGTATTCACTATACTTAACCAGATCAATAATTTGCCCCAAATAAATCTCATCTCGGCTTTCTAAGAACTTTATAAAACTAATGAGCTCACCTAATCTACTACCTTTAAGCCCGTATTTACCAGCTTGTTGGCGACAGTAGCTAATATACGGGGTAAGGTTTTTAGATAAAAGTTTAGAGCGATGCGATAATAAATCTAGCCAGATCTCACTGGAGCTGATCCAGAAACTATTGGGCGAAAAAAGCATATCCAAAGCATAGGTCTGACCATTTAAGCAATCAAAAATAAACTTTCTGAGTTCTTTAAGCTCAATATCAATGTCATCAAATGAGTTTTTAGAATCGTTGTCGCCTGTAGTTGTGTTAATACTTTTTTGATCACGACCTAGGATTATATCATCCAAACTAGCTATAAATATACCTTTAATATCAGTATCAGATTCTGGGCCATGTGTCCCGTAAAGATGTGAACCGAATTTAGTTTGAAAAATTATATTGTGCGACATATATCTGTAAGATCTTTAAAAAGTAAAACATACTAATAAAAAACTCCCCTGTTATTGGAGAGCTAAATTTGAAATAAAAATGAATTAAAAACAAAACTAACCCTTCATCGTGGTTTGATCTAGTAAAATTAGTTGAGTTTTTAAGAAAAAATTCTGCATACATTCTTAGAGTCTGGGTTTTAAAATTTTTTGTCAAATAGCTTGGGTAAGGCTTATTTCATTAGAATTATTTTTGGGTGAGTTATGAGTTTTATTTCGACTTTATGCGTATCCCAAAGTAAGAAATTTTCTAAAGCTAAACCACTTACTACGGATGACCAAACACTGAGTAATACTTATAGAGCCCGTTGTTGGATAGCGACCTTATAATAAGTAGTTAATAAAAATTAATGCATAAAAAAAACCCGATAAAATCGGGAAATATATACGAAAATTTAATTGTCGACTAATTGAAAATAGCAACGACTCTTTTAACGTCAATTATTTTTTTACCACGATAGTAACCGCATACTGGACATACAGCGTGTGGCTTAACTGGTGATGAACAGTTAATGCATTTAGCAAGATAAATTCGCTCAAGTGCATGGTGACTTCTTCTTCGATTTCTACGACCTTTGGAATGTCGTTTTTTTGGCTCTGGCATAGTTTGATAAGATTATAATTGTTATAAGGGTTTAAGCCTCGACTGGGACAAGTGATTGATCAGGGATAACGCTGACAAATCTCCTATTTTTGAGGTTTCCAGTAAAGCCAGATACCATTTTGTGTGAGAAATGAACTAGTCCATCAACAGTTGAATAAAGCGTGTAGTCAGCTCCTAACTCGACATTATCAGATGGGTGATATGCGGTTCCTTTTTGTCTAATGATGATTCCACCTTTAGCTACTCTCTGATTTCCAAAGACTTTAACACCTAATCTTTTCGATTTGGAATCTCGACCATTTTTGGTGGACCCTGCTGCTTTTTTATGTGCCATATTTTATAAGTTTGATTGTGTAATTAAAATAATGTTTAAAGTTAGTTTTGCTTGGTGGGTATGGCTGGACTTGAACCAGCGACCGCAGCCTTATAAGAGCTGTGCTCTAACCAACTGAGCTACATACCCAATTGACCTTTTT
>JAYUNN010000021.1:0-17396 GCA_043761585.1 bacterium | reverse complement strand
GATGGGATAAATCAGAAAAAGAATTATTTGACGATCTCCTAAAGATATTTAAAAATTATCTTAACTTTTTCAATATGCTAGGCTAGAGCCATATCAATTAAAAGCAGAAATTTCGGAGCGACAAAAATGTGTATTTCTTTGATGAAAAACTGCCTGATGCTGCGATCATATTCTGGAAATTGCAAACATACGTACAAATAAGTCTTTCGAGCCTCGATTTTTGAGAGCTGAGTATCTGTGAAAACGTCTTCGATATCTAGCTCAGCGATACCATACTGACTGCTCATGCTATCTTTGAGATCTTTATCCAAGCCAATGTGGAAATTGTACTCAAATTGAGTTTCTTGAATTTTAGTTATATCCATATATTTATACCTTTAGATCACTTATATTTGTGATGGTTTTGTTTTGACACACTACTTTAGCGTATCACCAAATTTTGATTCAGTCAATCTCTGGAATATTTCTCCAAAAGCCACTGTAAGCCACAAAATCTACTTTTGCGGAAGGCTTATTTTTGGCCATAAAATTGGTAGCTTTGCTCTTATCCCACCCACCGTCAACTATAAAATGCTCGATTTGTGGATTTTGAACCAATATTTTACCCAAAGCAGTTTCAATTTCGGGACTTAGTTTTTGACCACTTTTACCAGCCACGACAGTCATCACCAGTAGTGATTTGATATATTTTAGATCAAAAATCTTAGTGGTAGAATTTTTAGAATTCCCAAGATTTGAATCAGTTTTGGAATCGTGTGCTTCTTGTTGATACCATTGAGTTAGGTCGAGCCAAGCACCAATTTTATACTTTTTAAAGCTACGTCGCCATCCAGAAGCCTGATTATAAGGTAAATATAAGGTCATTTTCCAGTTTTTAGGTTTGCGCAGACTGTCAAAATATTGCCAAGCAGCTGGTAAATCCTCGAGTTCACCCATCAAATGTATCGAAAGATCAAGTGCAGTTTTGGGAAATTTTAATTTTAAACAATTCATGATCTCATTTGGCCCCAAACTAGATAAAATCGGGCTGCGATCTTTGGCAAATTGAGAAAGTACAAAGTCTAAATGCAGGCAAAGTGGCGTATTTTCAGCGGGGTTTTTAAGTAGGACTTTTTCATTTATATCATCTATGAGATAAACCTGCTCAAAAAACTGTCCCTCATTTACCAGTTTATTTATCTGATCAAGGCGTTTGTTTAGATCACTTGCACTATACTCTAAAAGTGAGGGTAAAATCATAAATTGTAATTTAAGTTGTTATTATTGAATTGTATTTTAAAGTGTTATTTCGACGCCAAAATTTGGTAATAACGAGGCTGGGACGCACAAATACTTTAGTTTACACATTTATATAAAATTAATTTGCTAAACTGAGTGAGTGAGAAAGTCTAGAAACGTCTCGTAAATCAAACGATCAAAAAATGTATTTAAAGTAGTTTTGGTGTGTTTACAGTAAGTTTGAATCGGGTTGACTAAAGCATATAAGTATTGTATGTTAAAATAGTATTTTATGTCTAAATTACTTTTAAAGTATGTCAATCAATACTCCAAATTTACAAAATTCTATGCAAAATCAATCCACAATTACCGTTAAACCAAAGCTAGGTGGGTGGCTTATAGCCTATATTATTCTTTCACTTCCAGGATTTTTTATCTCACTGATTTCACTTATAGTTATTTTCATTTTAGTTTTGGGTGGAATGGCCGCAGCCTCATCCATCGATAAAACTACTAAAGCACCACTCGATTCCCTAGAGTATGAGTATGTTGACGGTAATAAAGACAGCAAAAATAAACTTTTGATTTATGACCTAAAAGGTACAATCCAATCAGGCGGTGACGGTGTCAGCTTGAGTGAATTACAAAGTAACATTTATCAAGATCAAATAACCAAAGATTTTAAAAAAATTAAGGAGGATCGAGACGTCAAAGCCGTCCTTTTTAATATGGATACTCCGGGTGGCGAAGTTACTGCAGCCGAAGAAATTGGTGATAGCATCAATGATTTAATGGTTGCTAAGAATCAGCCAAAAACCGTTTTTTACTGGGATAAAGTAGTAGCAAGCGGCGGTGTATACATCACAGCCAAATCTAAAAATAACTATGTGGTAGCAAATCCATATGGTGAATCGGGTAGCATCGGGGTGATTATTCGAGTGCCAGATTTACAAGGTTTATATGATAAAATCGGCGTCAAATGGCGTATATATAAGTCAGCTCCGAGTAAGGACTACGGTTCCGAAGCCAGAGATCCAAGTGCTGATGAAAATAATTTTATACAAGCTCAAGTCGATAAAGCCTACAATAAATTTGTAGATTATGTCGCTAATGGTCGCAAAATTGATCGCAATAAAGTTTTAAGTTTTGCCAATGGTTTTGTCTATGACAATCAAGAATCTAAAAACCTAGGACTAGTGGACGAAATCGGCAATCTAAGCCGTGCATCAAGCAAGCTAGCTCAAGAAAGCCAGCTCAAAGAAAATGATTATCAAATTGTGACGCTCAAGAAAAAAACTGACTTTTTCCAAGATATATTTAGCCCATCTGCCAAAGCCAATCTGCTGGGATCTATGCTCGGCGTGGACACTTCAAGTATCAATCAACAAGCAAAACTTAAAGGCAATATTTATCTTTTTGATCCAAGATATTTAAATTAAGTGACTTGAGCCCAAAAATTCTCGTGCTTAATCGTCGAAATTTATCTTAGATTCCTGTACCTCAGTGGTGCAGGTTTTTTTATAGCTAAAATTCACAAATTTATCACACATTTGAGCTTGGGTTTTTTGTTTATCATCAAGCATAAAAATGTGATAGTTTACAGCCCCAGCCACACAAGATTGAAAATATTTAGGAACACTTTGACACACAGACTCCATTTTTTCGGGATTATTTAGATCACTCCTAACAATTCCAGCTGACATACCTCTGACACAAGCCATAGCCATATCAGTAGTCAAACTCAAGCAAGTTTGTAAGGCAGTGTCCTTGTCAGGGTTTAAGCGAAAAATGTACCGCCCTGAATAGTAATAACAAGCATTTTTATACGGATTTTGCTGGCTCGAGCATGGATAAAAAGGATCTGAGCGGTTTAAAAAAGGCTTGTCACTATCCGGCGAATTAGCTGAGTCAAAATTTTCCATAAATAAACCCTCTGCACATCGAACCTGCTGTAAAGATAGGTCTAAAGTTTTACAATCTAATACAGATTTTTCGACGTCAAACTGATTTTTAAGCATAAATCCATGCCCCAAAGCGTGAAAACAAGCGCCATTTTTAGAATTGGTGCAAATAGTGTAAAGTTGGGAACTTTTTTCTGGATTTTTCTCAAGATAATCCTCAATTATACCGTGCAGATAACCTCCACCGCAAGTATCTAAATTAAAAGCAATACTTTTTTCCAAATCATAATCATATTTTACCAGAGCATAGTTACCGATGGCGTGTGTAAAACTGTGGCAATTTTTTTGCACAACTGCCTCAGTCTTAATATCGGATTCAAGCTGCTGCAAAGCTTGCTTAGGATTTTGATAATTGACGATATCTTTAAGTTTTAACCGATAGATTTTATAATCATCCAAAGATTGGGTATAAGTATCAATCTTCGAAGGTTTTAAGCTTGTATTAGAGTCATTATTAAGAATTTTAGTTTGAAGTATTTTATCCGGCAATGTGCTTTTTGAGTTCGAAAGCCACAAATTTGAAAATATAACTAAATTCGCTAGAATAAGCAATATTATTAATATTTTTTTCTGCATAGAAATATTTAATTGTTGCAACAATTTGATGTTTAAAATATATGTCTTGGGTTTAGTCGGGCTTGCATATGCATATCAGCAATTTTAGGCTTAATTATTTTTTCCAAGGTTTTGAGATGTTTAAAATTTTTTGGATATTTGAGCAAGCAGTGATAGGTAAACATACCTTGACGTTTGAGCATTTTGGCTGGATACGGAGCCACTATTTCTAACTCGGGCTGAAGATCTAAGGTGGCTTCTTTGAGCCATTTATAAAAAACCCCGATATTCGACTTGAGTTTAGCGTGATCTTTACCTGAAAGTGAAAGTAGTAGCAGATTTTGATAAGGTGGCAGATGGAAAGTTTTTCTGACCACCAATTCACTGGTCATAAATCCCTCAAAAAGCTTTATAATAGCCTCAAAGTTCTGATTTGTGTGATTTAAAAGTAGGAGTTTTTGCAGGATTTCTAGCTCTGGACTAGTAGTGTCAAAAATTAAGCTAGTGGGGGATTGACCAAGTGCAAGGTACAAATTGTAGATTGATAAATAAACCTCTTCAGTCGTCAGATAATCTACTCCAGTGGCCAGGTTTTGGGCTTGGATGATCACAATACTTGCAAATTTGGAATAGTCGATTCTTGGGTCAAACACTTTAGAAGTTAGATAAAAAGGGGATTGAGTACTATCTGGTGAGGTACTACTGAGGCTAGATTGGAAGGTTTGCATTTGCTTTTTAGTTGCAGTTTCTATTTTAAAAATTACTTTTTCCAAGTATGTTTTTTCTAGAAACTCAGCTAAATCATCAATGCCACTAGAATACGAGCTTATGTCCAAACTCGCACACTCTGGGCATTTATTTGGGTATTCGGCTTTAGTTTGGCAGTGATGACAAATCAATTCTAGTTTTTTTGTGTTGGTAAAGTCAGCATTTTTGTAAGTGATTAGTGCTGCTGTACAATTTGGGCAATACCAAATATGACGGCAAGAGCCACACTGTGTAATTCGAAAATTTCCACGGCGTGGATGGATAAAAAGTACTGGCCCACTGGCAGCCTCAATATTCGTCTCGGTGGCCGCACTAAACAAATGATTCGAGTCAACCGCACTATTTTTCTGATTAATTTGGATACTTGGTTTTGAGGTTTTGAAATTTGGATCATGAAAATCGAACTCATCGCCACTTATAAAATCTGGATATTCTGGAAGGTCTGGGTCTGAAATTAACTCTTGAGGTTTAATTTCATTAGATAGATCTGGTGAAATATTTGAAGATATTTGCTCCAAAGTTTTTAAATCTAATTTCAAATTTGTATTTTCTAAATTTAACGATGTTGATTTCCCGATTGCCATTTTTTTTGTTTGTTCAGATTCGGCATTTTGCATATCTTGATCCAGGGGTTTTGGTATATTTTTATAGGCTAAGCTGCGACTACTTGGGAAATGTGAGACCCAATCTAGCTCACAGCCCCAAATTTGGCTCAAAATGTAAGAAATGTCCCTAGCATCGAAATAGAGAGAGTTTTGATCCTGAATTAGATTGTTATTCGACTCTTCGATTAAAATTGTCTTGGTGAGCATTGTGAAAGGCAAAAATATTCCCGATCTAGTGGTTAAAATGATTTGAGTGTTTTTAGAGCCGATACAGTTTAAAACCGTGCGGCGATTCGTGACTATGGAGCCGCTACTAGTGTAACTATTTAAAACAAAAGCGTGATTAAAATCTTTACTCAATTTATCCAAGTCAGCTTCTATGTATTTATACAAGCTTTCTAAGGTGGCTACATCCGGAAATAGTACGAGGATTTGACCCAAACTAGATATATCTGTATTTTCTATTTTTAATAGTTCATTTCGTATAAGGTACATTATACGAAACACAATATCGCTTTCATAGTAGGTTTCAAATTTTGATTTCACTACTTTTGATTTGGTTTTATCTGTTATTTTATCTGTTATATCGATGGATTGATTAGCAGACTGATCGTTCGTAGAAATATTAAACTCTAGGCTTTGTTGGTTTAAATCAATCAAGCCACCGAAATCACTATTTGCGATTTGTTGAATTTTTTTTTCAAAATATGTAAACGGCTGCAAAACGGCTGCGACTATACTGCTAAGCTTATTCCAACTAAAAGCGTGAGTTTTTAAGATCAGATCTAATGAAGTTTTAGGGAGTATCAAAGGTAAAATTTCAGCAATTTCTTTGATTTTAAAATCTGTCTCAGTTTGAGGAACGACTCCCCTCTTTTGTATTTCTATGTTTTCATTTTGAGTTATATTTATGCCTAAAAGTACTTTATTGCGTACCGATATTCGCACCACTTGACCATATTGCAGGGTTTCAAGGCTAAAATAAGTCAGCGTGCCCAAGTTACCAGTGTCGATAGTGGTTATTATGTTATATATCACATGTAAAATGTAATCAAAAAAGCAAAATAAGTCAAAAATTAGATCGCTGATTTTGGCACAATAAAACATTTTCTCAAGTTCAAGACATTAAAACTCCTAAAGCAAGTCGTTTGTGCCAAAAATTTTATTTACTAGCCTTCCACTCCGCTCTGACATTTCGACTCCTTCACCCATAAAACCAAGTTATATACTGAAAGTTTGGCTTTTATGACGTTCAAGCAGTTGTGAAATCCATCCGTTCCAAGCGAGATATTTTTAGGGCAAAATAGCCCTTTAAGATAGGGAAAAGGGACGAGCTAAGTATTGGGTTTTGCTATTAAGCAGCATAATAATGCTTACGGCGAAATAATTTTGCTCAAATAAAAAATGCCTCTTTGCAGAGACTAAATCTTTTGAAATACCACCAGCACTGAAGATGTCAACCTAATTAAAGAATAAATATTTTGTAGTACTTATAAGTTCAATCGAGTTGGCACTATCTATTTAGGCCGCAAACTAAATATAAACCTTTGGCTTTGTTATCTTTGCCGTAAAGTACGCTCGGTTTACCAGGATTGGCGTCCCACGTGACTACAGAGTCATCTATTAGGGCTAAGTAGTCTAAAAAGTAGTTGGCATTGAAGGATTGCTGCCACTCATCTTGGTTGCCGTCTATCTCCAAAATAGAAATTTGGTTTTCACTTTCACCCAAAATATCAGACTTTGAGGTAATAGTTATGGTCTTTTCAGCCGGGCTGACACTAAAAGTAATATCTTTATTAAACTGATTACGTGACAAGAAATATACCTGTTTAATAGCTTTTAAAAACTCACCTTTATCAACTTGCAAACTGCAACTAAAACTTTGCGGCACAATTTTATCGTAGTCTGGGTATTTTCCATCTACAAACTGCGTATAAATCACAATATTATCAAATTTGAACCAAGCGTCATCTGTATTTAGACTGATTTCTAAAGAACTAGTATCAGGTAAAACTCTAGAAACTAATGAAATTACCTTGGTTGGAATTATAAAATTTGTTGCCTCGGTTAATTTTGAAATACCATCTTTTTCTAAAAGTACTAGCGGATTTGTGTTTAGCGAAAGTCGAAAACGATCACTAGAAACAATTGCTAATTTTTGATTTACTGGATCAACATTTAAACAAATATTTAAAAACTCTGGCTGCAAAACTACTTTGGGCTGACCTACAGCTATTAAAGCTAGTTTTGAGAGATGGTTAAAATCAGCTCCAGCGATACTTAAATCGGTTTTATGTAGTGAGGCTTCAGCTGGCTTGAGCTCACGCCAATCCTTGACTAAATCAGTATTGATTCGCAGCTTGGCTTTACTCAAATTTACTTTGATCGTGATCTGATGAGACTCTAAATCTACCAACAAATCCACCATTTCGCCGCTAAAACTAGTAATGCAGTCAAAAAACAAATCTGTCTTGATCAAAAAACTAAACTTTTCACCTGTCAAAACCCCCTCAAGTGGAATATGGCTAATAGTCGCAAATGTAATATTGCTCGATTCCAGTTTTAGACTATTTTCTAAGACGTCAATTTTGGTGAAAGTGATTATTTCTAAATCATTTTTTTTCGGACTGACTTGACTAGCGATAGCCAAGTATTTTTGCAGTTCGGAATATTTTACGGTGATTCTAAGCATAATCGGTTTTGATTGTTGAAAGTATCATTACCTAATTCAAATAACTTGTCAAAAAGCGTTGATATTACTCCTTTTCAAAGGTATAATAATGCTCAGAATCCTCGATCACGGCTTTGATAATAGTAAATTTGCGACCCAAATAATCAATAAAGGTCTTCTTTTTAAGCAAGTTGTCAGCCCATTCTACAAATACAATTTTACCTGTATCTGAAAGCTCTTCTTCGATCCACGCCAAGTCGTTGTCATTTGGGTCTTCGAGTCTGTGGACATCTAAATGAGCAACCGATCTAAAGCGTGTAGATTTAGCTAGTGGCGATTTAGAGCTAATATGATACTCTTCTAAAATATCGTAAGTTGGCGATTTGGCTGTCTCGATAGTTTTAATTTTTTCACAGAAATTTTGCACAAAGGTAGTTTTACCAGTTCCCATCTCACCGCGCAAGAAAAACATACTTGAGTTATCTTGCAAAACCTCATCTACAGTAATATTTACCACGTCTTCAAGACTGTATCTAACATCATCGTAGGTGATTTTTGGTCTAGCAGCTACTCGACTCAAAATTGCAGCTTGTTTAGCTTCCTCTTTGCTATTTTGACGATCCAAGAAAATTCCTTTGATAAAGTCTTTTAGTTTGTAACTATCAGCATGTTTAAGGATTTTTTGCAAGGCTACTTCTTCGATTTGGCGTACGCGTTCTCGGGTGACTTTAAAAACATAGCCTATTTCTTCTAAAGTGTGAGCTACACCATCTAAAAGCCCAAATCTAAGCGTAATTACCTTTCGTTCACGATCCTCTAGGGTATCGTCGATGATACGCATAATATGGTCGTGCAAGATCTGTGTACTAGCTACATCAATCGGTGAGACAGTGTTTTCATCTTCGATCATCTCGACCATGGTGGTATCACTGTCGTCGCTATTACCGATAACAGTATCGATAGACACAGTATCTTGAGAGATTTTTTTCAAGTAATACACAGTATCTAAATCAATATCGAGACGTTCAGCTAGCTCTTCTTCAAGTGGTTCGCGGCCCAGCTCATGCACCAAAGTATTACGCTCTTTCTTGTATTTGTTTAAAGTTTCGACCATGTGGACAGGTAGTCTGACGGTACGACTCTGATCGGCTAAAGCTCGAGTGATACTCTGAGTAATCCAATAACTTGCGTAAGTAGAAAATTTGTAGCCTTGTCGCCAGTCAAACTTTTCAACGGCACGCAAAAGTCCAATATTTCCCTCTTGAATCAAATCCAAAAATCCTAAATTTCGACCCATGAACTTTTTGGCGATGTTTACCACCAAACGCAAGTTTGAGTTATTTAGCTCAAGTTTTGCCGCCTGATCCCCCTGTTCAATACGTTTGGATAGTTCGACTTCTTCTTCTTTACTCAAAAGTTTATATCTGGAAATATCGCGAATATAGTTTTGAACCGCGTCGTCTTTAAGCTCCTCACCAGAAATATCTCCAGCCAAATCTCCTGAAAGTTTTTGAGATAATTCCAATTCCTTTTGGCGCATTACGTCATCATCGTCTAGCTCAGCCCAAATACTGGAAAGACTTTTATCAAACTGTAACGGTGCTCCGCTGTCTTCACACAAATCTAAAACGTCCTCCAAAACCTCGAGAGCGTCCTCTGGATAAGGTATCAAATAAATTAACTCATCTTCAGTCACGAAGCCACGTATAATTCCCTGGCGAATCATATTGATGATGTCTGCTTTTAATTCAATATCCAAGAGATCAAAATATGGATACAAACTGGCATCATTTTCAATGAATTTCTTAAGTTTTCGGTCAGCTGATTTACTTTGACGACGTTTTGAAATCTTTTTCATCTTGATCTTAATACCATCATCCGAGACTCGGTAACGCCTATTTCCACGCTGTTCTATGTTTTCGTCATCCAAAGCTGCTTGTCTGTTTAAGTCTGTTTTGGAAATTAAATTTAGACCTAAAATACCTTTTCGAGTCACCAATTCACGACTTTTAGTAGTGGTTCGTCGTCGTGTTTTTTTCTCGACATCTTCAACCTTTGAGCCATCTTCAAGTAGCAGACCGTCTTCACTTTCAACCACGTCGGCTTTTTTCCTTCTTAGGATATGAGTTACTTTTGGAATTCGCACTTTTTTTAAGGTGGCCGATCCAGTAATAATTCTTTTGCGAATAGCCGCAGACCGTTTTTTTGGTTTTTCTGCCTCATCTTCCTCACTTTCAGGATTAAAACTAATTGGATTAAGCTCTTTGCTCAAATCTTCTGTATTTAATTTTTTAGTTCTTGGCATAAATTTTTTGGATCTTTCTTATTGAAATTGTAACCGCTTGCAACTATTTTGTAACAGATTGAAAACTAAAAATAGCAGAAAATAAAACGCTTTGATAAAACATTTCAAATACACCACAAAAACCCAGTAGCGATACTGGATTTGAATAAAATAATTTAATTTCTAAGGCTTTGGATTATAGCGTGCAACTGATTACTAAACTGCATTGATTCTTTCATTTTGTCAATTTTTTTACAGCTGTGCATTACAGTCGTGTGGTCTTTACCACCAAAAAAGTTACCGATTGAAGGATAGCTCATAGAGATTTGATTTTTCATAATCCACATAGCACATTGCCGAGCGAGCATGATTTCTTTTGTGCGGGAGTTTCCTAACAAATCAGACTTATTTAAGTCGAAAAACTTTGCTACGACTTCGACCACTCGACTTGGTGAAATGTAATAACCTTTAACTGAAATTGAATCTGAAATACTTGGAGTTTGGATGTGCTGACTGGCGATACATTGTTTGACTAAGCTGAGCTCTATGACTTGATCTGTCCCTAATGAGGTGGTCTGAACTAAAACTTTATTTAAAATTCCTTCTAGGTCGCGTACGTTAGTGGAGACATTGGCAGCAATATACTCTACTACAGTTTTATCTAGATTTATGCCTCGCCGCCGTGCCTTGTGCTGCAAAATAGCAATGCGACCCTCTAAATCTGGCTCTGATATATCCACGATCATGCCCCAACTAAAACGCGAAGTTAGTCGAGCTTCGATACTAGGAATGTCACGCGGTGGCTTGTCACTAGTAAATACTACTTGTTTATTTTGCTGGTGAAGCTCATTAAAAGTGTGGAAAATCTCAGCTTGAAGTGATTCTTTACCACTTAGAAACTGGATGTCATCAATCAAAAGTACATCGAGTGAGCGATAAAAGTTGCGAAAGTCGTGAATTCTACGAGTTTGCAAAGCTAAAACATATTCATTCATCATGCTCTCAGCTGAAATGCATTTAATTTTGAAATTTGGGTTGTTTTCTAAGATGCGATGACCGATAGCTTGCATCAAATGAGTCTTGCCAAGCCCAACTCCACCGTAAATAAAAAGTGGATTGTATTCTGTGCCAGGATGCATCGAGACTGTTTGGGCCGCTACTGCAGCAAGCTGGTTGGAGCCACAGATTACAAAATTATCAAAAATGTATTTTGAGTTTAAAGAATGAAAATTCTTGTTTTGATCCTCTATTCGCTTGACGCTGACGCTCGAACCAATGTCAAACTTTAACTCAAATCCTTCTACGCTTTGTGGCTTTTCAGGTTTGAGCGGAGCTTCCTCGATCGAGAGCTCGTTCTGACTGGATTGCTCGTCTACTGGAACTAAATTTTCATCTATTTCTAAATCAATATCAGACACTTGGGGATAATATTTTTGGATAGAGTTTCTCAACTGCGAGTAAAATTTCTTTTGAATATAATTCTTGCAAAAAGCAGACGGTACTTTTATGATTGCTTTTTGACTGCCTGGGGTAGAACCTTTGACAATACCTGAAAATTCTACCTTAGAAAACCAAGTTGCAAAGTTAATTTGGCTGAGGCTGGACTTGATATCATCCAGGACAAAGGTCCAGTAATTGTACATTGCGGGCATAGGATTAAACTTTACAGAGGTAAGACCATTTGTCAACACCTATTATATCTATTAAAAAATTAGTAGCTCATTTCAAATCTAAATACTATATCTTGTGTCCAAACAAAATCCACTTCAATATCTTTTAGAGCTTTTAGCCAAGCGAGATTACAGTTTGGCGATGCTGCTTCAAAAAATTTCTTTGAAGGAATACGACCAAGCTGAAGTCACTGAAGCGATCAAATATTTAACCGCTAAAAACTTCATTAACGATTTACGAATAGCTGAAAACTATATTGCATTTTACTACAAAACTAAAGGTAAGAACTGGATCAGACAAAAATGTAAAGTCAAGGGAATCTGCGAAAGTGATTTTGAGTTGGCTTGGGAAAAATATCAACAAGATTTGCTCCACGATCATGAAATAGGTGATCCTGAAATCAATCAGTTTTTAGAATTAAAACAAAAAGTAATGCAAAAATACAAGCTTGCAAACTTTGCAAATCTTGAGCCAAAGTTGAAGCAGAAAATTTATAACTATTTGATTTATAGAGGTTTCAACCCTCAAGAATTGTTGGAAAATTGGAAAAATGACTAAAAACCTAATCCTTAAAACCCGTCTTTAATCAAACAATAATCAAACAATCTGATTTTTAAACCCAAATTGACACTCTGATTTAAAAGTGAAGTCGTGTTTTTGAAGTGCAGATAAGTTTTTCAAACTTGAGAGCACAATCTCAGAATTTTACTAAAGCATTGCTTTTGATTGTTTCAAGGCACTGTTTAAGGTATCGGGTAATTTTTTTTAAACGTATTTTTCCACGTATCGGAAGGTAATCTAGTCTTCGAAAAATAGCATAGCTTATAAAAATCATTAGTGCAAACTTAGCCTAGAATCGACTAAATCAAAGCCTCAAAGTACTTAGCTGGGCAACTCGCCGACAATGCCTAGAATCTACATCTGGATTGGTTTGTAAAAATTTATTTATAAGCAAAAGGGCTTTCTTTAGAGTCAAAGTTCGAGCCGGTAAACAAATTACGTTGGCATGGTTGTGTTGTCGCACAATTGTAGCTATTTTTAAAGTGCTGACAGTAGCAGCTCGGATATGACTAAATCGATTTAAAGCCATACAAATACCCTCTCCAGTGCCACAAAGTGCGATAGCTAAGTCCGGCTCAGTCATTTTTTGAGCCAAATCTACAGCTACCAGAGGATAGTCATCGCCAGCCTGAAAAGTAGTGGATAAATCAATGATTTCCTGAGATTGTTTAGTGGCATTAGACTCATTTTGAGTTTTAAAGGCGTTTACAAGTAAATTCTTGAGTTCAAAGCCAGCATGATCGCAGCAAATATAAATAGCCATAAGTAAATTTCAATATTTTTGGTATAAAGACTGAAAGTAAATAAACTGCAAGCAGCAAAATCTAAAATAGCAATCTATATGCTGCGTAAAATAAAAACACTAGCCAAGCCAAAGCAATCATCCAAACCCCAGCGGCTGCCAAATCTTTGATAAGTTTTACGACTGGACTGTAGCCTGGATGAACTAAATCACACAGCGACTCGATGGCGGTATTGAAAAACTCACTGCTGAGCGTGAAAAACATCATAATGAGATTTATCATAGCCAGCAAATACAGCTGTTTATAGCCTAAAATAGCCGCACAGGCTAAACCTAAAATGGCTTGAGCGACTAAATTTGGCTCACGACTAAAACCTGAAATCAATCCCCTAGAAGCATAATAAACACTTCTAAATGGATTGTAACGTACGACCTTTGCAGGTAAAAAATGTTTTTGATCCATATTCAAAAGAATGATTGACAGAAATCAAATTTTGGGCAATTGTAAAACTATAAACTCACATCAAATGCTTAAAATAATTACCTATCCAAACCCTATTTTAACTAACCCAAATGAGCAGGTTAGCTTTCCACTTTCACCTGAAATCAAGTCATTAATTGATCAAATGTGGCAAACTGTCAAGGGTTTAGGAATCGGCTTGGCCGCACCACAGGTTGGAGCAAATTTACGACTTTGCATTATCCATTTAGCTAAAGAACACAAAGATGCTGAGAAAAAATCTAAAAATAAAAAAATTGTATATAGTAAAAATGATCAGGATTTTGTAATGATCAACCCCGAAATCATATTTTTATCACAGACTCAGGTTTTGATGACCGAAGGTTGTTTGAGTTTTCCAGATGAATATTACGATATTTGGCGATCCCAAGGTATTCGGGTACGATATCAAGACGAGCGCGGTAAAAAGCATGAAAAAACTGTTTCTGGCCTTCTCGCCAGAGTGATTTTGCACGAAGTCGACCACTTAAACGGCAATCTTTTTATAAATCTTGGTGGCAAGAAACTCAAATCTGAAAGCATAGATAAAACTAAAATTATAGATTAAGATTATAGCTGCTTTTTAGCTACAACAATGGGCTTGAAAATGTATTGCATGATTTGATGTTATAAGGTAAGCTTGAAAAGTAAATTTCAAACGATTTTCTGCACGTAAAGGTGTGAAATATTTCGGTGCAAATAGTTTAGTTAGCTCAGCAAACTTGTTTGTTTATAGTGGAAATAGTCTTAATTTAAAGCTCCTAACACCTCGACAACGAAACTAAATCTTAAATCCAACTCTTACACATCTTTTTTCTTTTCTTTAGAAATCACTTTGTTTGAAATGAAATCGCTACGTAACTCTTTGAGCTTTAAAAAAACTACTATAACGATATAATTACTTGACGAAATCATTAAGCTAAGTGTAATTTTAATACATACCTTTTTGGTGATCTATACCTATCTTTTAACCAGCAACTCACCTATCAATGATCAAATTTTGGACTAAAACAATTTCACTTATATTTTTTATTTGTGCCCTAACTATTTCCTGTATGGGTAATATAGCTCAAGCGCAAAATGCCGACCAAATCACCAATTGGGATCAAAATAACTCTGAACTAAAAATTTCGTCGCCAATTACTGGCGAACTTGAAGTGGATCAGGAGTTTTACTTGCGATATCTACAAAATCTTAAAAGTTTTGAGGGAACTTCTAAAATAGAATGGAAAATTTTAAATCAAAATCAAAAAATTGTTTATCAGCGAAATACCGAATCAAACCAAGACAAAAACGAAGTGGTGAAAATTTCAGAGCCTGGTTCATATTTTATAAATTTAAACTTGCAGATCAATACTAAAAACGTCGAAATATCAAAAAAATTGCAAGTAATTCCAAAAGACAAAGAATATTATAAAGGCTTACAATTTAGCGAGATTAGTTTGGAAAAATCCCAAGTTGAAGTTTGGAATAACTCAAATACAGATATCGACGCATCCGCCCTATTTTTTGAATACAACGCTAGCACTGCACATCAAACTTTAAGTAAAATCAATATAATTCCGAGTAAAACTTTTGCGGTATTTGATCTAAATCCTAAAATAAATCCTGGTAAAATCTCACTTAATTTTGAGAAGAACCTCAAGAAAAATACTAGCACGGAGATCGATCAGTTTGATCAGCTAGAACTCCTTGCTAATCCAAGTAGTAGCGGTCAAAGCTTGCAATTTAACAATGAAAAACAGGTGTGGAGCTGGGCAAAATCCACACTCGGGCAAAAAAATGTTTTGAGTGATAATACCCACAACAATAGTTTTATTTTAGCTAGTAATTCTCCCAAAGCTGTACCAAATTTCCAGAAAATTGAAACGGTGCGAACTGGTGGTTTTGACTTTAAAAATTTAATAAGCTTAATCCCCTTTTTGCTTATATTTACAATATTTATTTTTAGTTTAATTTCTGAAAATCTTGAAAGTTTTGACCTTGGAAATAGATTTAAAATCTTAGCATATTGGTTAAATTTTACAACCGAAATAGAGTTTTATTTTTTGACTAAATTGATTTTATTTAAAGCCGCGTAAATTTTGTGAATATGGAAATCTTGTTAATTTTAAACCTAACCCTAAGTATTTTAGGGATTTTTGGTATAGCTTTTTTGTATCGCCAAAACCAAAATAATGCCAACAATAATGCCACAGATCCAGCTCAAATTAAAGAACAATTTAGCAACATCATCAGTCAAGTAGTTAGCAGCTTAAGTAGTAATCAATTTCAGTTTTTAGGCCAGATTTTGGATCAGATTAATCAAAATAATACACTCCAGAACAAAGTGCTCAGCTCAAGTCTAGCTCAGTTAGAGCAGCGCTTTGGTGAGCTGCAGGTCAAAATTCAAACCTCTTTAAGCGATGAATTGAATAAAATTCAAACGTTGCAAACTGAAACTAAAGCTAATTTAATGCAATCTAGCCAGGTTTTACTCAAAGACGTTGAGTTGAGCTTTGAAAAGATCCAACAAGCTAATCAAACTAGCCTAAACAGCCTTCAGGCAAATTTACAGAGTCAGCTAGTTTCTGGTATAAATAATTTGCTCGATATTTCCTCTAGAGAGCTTAAAGCACTTCAATCAACCAACAATTCCAACTTTGAACTTCTTTCTAAAACCAACCAAGATCGCCTGCTACAAATCCAGGCTGAGCTCGACAAACGACTCAGTGAAAATCTAACCCAAAACCTAAAATCTTTTGAAACAATCACCCAAAACCTGACTCAGATGCAGGGAATGGCTCAAAAAATGATTGATTCCACGTCGTCAATTGATAAATTAAATAACATATTTGAGCGGACAAGTGGCAAGGCTTTCGGCAGTTTTGGCGAAAAATATCTGGAAAACTTACTTTCAGAGTATATCAACCCCAAGCACTGGGTCAGCCAAGGATCAGTGCCAGGAACTAGCGACAAAATTGATTTTATTATTCAAGTTGGTGAACAAAAAATCGGGATTGACTCTAAATTTCCCGCTACCAAATACAATGATTATTTAGCGGCCGACTCAACTCAGAAAAAACAGGCTTTAAATGCTTTTTTGAAAACAGTGGTAGGTATGGGTCAAAGTATCTATGAAAAATACAACAAAGCTAATTTTTTAGATACTATTTTGATTTATTTGCCCAGTGACTCAATGTTTGCGGAGGTAGTCGGTGATACTAAGACAGTTGAGGCTTTGCAAAAATATCGTATAAATCCAGCCTCACCCACTACTATAGTCCCAATACTGGCTATGATACGCCAATATGAATTTAAATTAAAAGTGCAAGATGGCGCTGAAGAAATCATGGCCGGTCTAAAAGTAGTGAAAAAAGGCGTAGATTCTTTTAAAGAAGAGTTTAAGAAACTGGGTGATAAAATGCGCCAAGCTCAAAGTAACTACGATTCGGCTGAAAAAAATTTGAACTTAGTTCATAAAACAGTGGATTTACTCGAAGCTCATAGCACTGAGGTTATAGACGTCAAAGCGAGTAATTAGACTAAGTAAGTTGGGATACGCTAACTGATGTCGCGGGTATTTAAGTTGAGCAACAAATGCATTTTTAAGCTCGTTAGATATAACATGAATATATCATAGCTGATATAAAATATATTTTCCTAATTTAATTGACTTAGAGTCCAGAGTCCAAGGGTAAAAGTTTAGAGCTTAAGATTAAGATTAAGAGCTAGGCAGTTATAGATTTCTCCTTTTCCTTCCTTTACTCTCTTCCCCAATTCTCTCCTTTTCCTCTTCCTTTCCTACCTTTCCTTTCTAATCCTTCCCCCTACCCTCCAGAGGCTACACCTGCACCTAGGAATCTATAAATATATTCATTG
>JAYUNN010000020.1:0-33047 GCA_043761585.1 bacterium | reverse complement strand
CACTTCATTATCTTTTTTATCTGATAATTGCTTAATTTACTGTATTTAATAATCCCCATAGTCTAACATAGATTATTGTTCTATGCTAGAGCCTTATTTAATTTTGTTGTTGAGATTTATATCGCTTCAGCAAGCTTATCATATATTAGTGTATTAAAGTATACATCTTGATGTATCTGTCTTTCCGCTATAATAAATTTAGATAAAAGCTTAAAAAATTTTGGAAAAAGCTGGCCAATATTTTCTTTGTTTCAGTTGTCCTACACCGCTAACGCTCCCAAATTCGGTGATAGTTTGAGGCTTTTTATGCACCATATCGATCAGACTCGCATCACTGAAAACCATGAAATTAGGAATTTTTTCTTGCAGTGCCAAGGTTTTACGAATTTCTCGCAGCTGCTCAAAGATATTTTGATCAGTGTCGCCCATCTGACTAAAGACCGTCTTGGTTTTAATCGGTTTTGTTGCTTTGATTAGTTCAAGATACTGCACCAACTCGACCGCCACTTCGGCTGCTAAAACTCTTTTTGATTCTTGGTTTAAAGCCAGAGTTTTGATAAAACCATCATATTTGACTTCAACTAGGCCGATACCAATCAATTGGTTTAAGTAAAAACTCCACTCTTTTTTTGAAAGATCCTGGCCCACGCCGTAAGTTGGGAGTAGATGATGTTGATTTTGAGTGATTTTATCATTTTGAGCACCAATTAGAATGTCTAAAATATAATTTATTCCAAATCTTTGACCTGTTCTTGCAATAGCTGACAAGATTTTTTGAGCCAGGATTAAGCCATCAATTTTATCGATTGGGTTTAAGCAAGCGTCACAATTTTGACAATTTTGCAAGAGTTTTTCTTCAAAATACTGTAGTAAAACCCGTCGCCTGCACTGCCCAGTTTGGCAAAAATCTATCAATCGGTCCAACTTATCGTATTGAATCTTAGTAAATATTTCCGCATCTTTTGTCTGTAAATGGCTAGGTGGCTGCCCTTTTTGGATAAAGGAACGTAGCAGCACTGAGTCTGACACGTCAAAAAGTAGCAATGCCTCACTATTTAAACCGTCTCGACCTGCTCTACCAGTTTCTTGATAGTAATTTTCAATACTTTTTGGTAGATTCCAATGCACCACAAATCGCACATCTGATTTGTCGATTCCCATCCCGAAGGCGATCGTAGCGACTACAATTTGTAGTTTATCTTGCATAAAATCACGGTAAGTGGCTTCTTTGGTCTCAACATCTAAACCAGCGTGAAAAGGTTTTGCTAGAACTCCCATAGAATTTAGCTTTTTAGCTACTTCTTCAGTCGATTTTCTAGATAAACAGTAGATAATCCCTGATTCACCCGCCCAAGACTCTAAAAATTGCTGCAGTTGAAAATAAGCATCATTTTTGGGAGCTACGGCGTAATTTATATTTGGGCGATCAAAAGAGCTGATAAAGATCTGGCAATTTGAAATACCAAGTTTTTGGATAATGTCGCTGCGAGTCAGCTTGTCGGCTGTGGCGGTTAGAGCTATGATTGGCGTGGTTGGAAAGTTAGTTTTTAGAATACCAAGTTTGGCATATTCTGGACGAAAATCGTGTCCCCACTGCGATACACAGTGAGCCTCATCAATCGCAAAAAGAGCAATTTTAAGAGTGGCTAAAAACCTCAAAAAATTACCACCCTCAGTTAAGATTTTTTCTGGTGAAACATATACAATTTTTATTTCACCAGCCTTAATCTTTTGCTTTAAAACCATTTGCTCGACCTCAGTTTGAGTGCTATTTAAAAAGCAAGTAGCAACACCATTTTTTTGCAAACTAGCCACCTGGTCCATCATTAGAGCTATCAATGGTGACACTACTATTGTCACACCATCGAGCAATAGTGCTGGGAGCTGATAGCACATCGATTTGCCACCACCAGTTGGCATAATTGCCAGTGTATCATGACCAGCCAAAATGGACTCGATCACGGGGATTTGGCTTGGGCGAAGTGAATCAAATCCAAAAACTGATTTCAACAAGGGAAAATAATCCATAATAGTGGGTAAACAGATCTTTATTGCTATTTTAAAGTTGGTCAAGTCAACTGTGGTGGTTTTTACCGTGCTTATCATCCTTGTTAAGGATAAAAACGACTCTGAAATTTTATATAGCAATCTTATTCATACCAAGTTTGCTAGAACCAGGTTAATCATTTTGCTAAGGTCAGATTAGTACTTTTGAGCTAGGGAATTTATTTGTTGTATGCCGAAGCCTCAACAACCAAAATTTTTCAAACAACATATTTTATCAAAAACCCAACCGTTTCTATTTTCCACTCCACTCTAGTATATGGACTTCTAAACCCCACACAACCTCAACCAGCAAGAAAAAGCCATCACTATATTTTTTGTCCCGAACTCAAGCAATTGTGCAGTGATTCGGCTCCAAACGAGGTATTTTTTGGGGAAAGGATTAGGAAGAGTGGTTCAATATTTTGTCCAGTTGTTAGAGTTTTTAAAGTCTATTATAATTTTATGAGAGACAAATCTATCTTAATTTTAAAATTAGAGGTTTCTAATCTAAGAAAAACCCCCAAACTCACGAGTGGGGTATACTTTTTAAACTTGTAACTGTTTGACCCAAAAGGGTAATCAATACAAGTTTTTTGCACCGAGCATTTCCAAAAGAACGATTCTCTTGGAGATCTCAAATTAGAGTGAATAAAATTGTAATTTTGGAATTTTGTCAATGGCCTATAAATGAGATCAATGCCAAAATAGTCTCGCTAAGTGGCCCACTCGATAGCTCGATCTTCCCAGAAACCAATTATTTTAATTTCCCCAGGGTATTTAGCTTCAGTCTGGATTCTTTCAGCTACATCACGAGTGATATCATGCATTCGATCTGGGCTAACTTTTTCAGTATCAAAGAATATCCAAAGCTCTCGAGAACCTCTCATAATCCAAGTTTTTGTAATTCCTGGAGTCGTTTGAGCAATTTTTTCAAGTGATTCCATGCGCTGGAAATAAGCTTCGGCTGCTTCTTTTCTAGCTCCGAGGCGACCACCCGAGATGTTATCACAGGCATCTACCACGACAGCTTCGATACAAAAACCACGTTCTGAATCTTCGTACTGCTCGTTATGATGACTAGAGACGCACTTTTTAATACGCCAATCTAAGCCGAAAGTGTCACAAACTTTTTCGCCCAAATCAACGTGGTTTCCTTCTATTTCTTGATCTAAAGCCTTGCCTATATCATGAAGCAACGCACCCTTTTTAACAATTTGTAAATCAATCGGAACTCGGTTTGGAAAACTCTTATTTAGTTCAATTGCCAGTAGCTCAGCTAGTTTAGCCATTTCTACGCTATGTTTAAGCATATTTTGACCGTAACTAGTTCTAAATTTCAGACGACCAATGATGCGAATTAATTTTGGTGGAAAATCATAAATACCTAGTTCTTCAACTGCCCACTGCCCACTGGTGGCTATGTCTTCAGCTATTTCACCTTGTGCTTTGTTGTAAAAATCTTCAATCGAGGCTGGGTGAATTCGACCATCCTCTAACAGCATTTCCATGGTGCGTTTGGCGATATGACGGCGAATTGAATTGAATCCAGAGATGGTCACGATTTCTGGAGTCTCGTCTATAACTATTTCTACACCCAAAGTTTTTTCTAGCCATTGAATATTTCGACCTTGTTTGCCGATTATACGACCCTTCATGTCATCATCACTTAGCTTGATAGTAGTTAAAGTAAACTCATTTGCAACTTCGCTACTACATCTTTGGATAGCTAAAGCTACGATTTGTCTGGCCTTAAAATTGGCATCTTCTTGAGCCTTCTCCAAAAGTTTATGCTGTAAAGACAGCAAGTTTACACCCATATCTTCTTTGGCCTTTTGAAGCACCAAATCCTTAGCCTCTTGATATGGTAATTTTGCTAATTTTGCCAAAGTTTCTTTAAACTCATCATCTTGAATTTTGATTTGATTTTCTAGATCGTTTCGTGCTTTTTCAAGATTGGTTTTGATCTCCCGTAACTTTTCTTTAGTTGTTTCAATTTCTTCAGCTTTAATAGCCAAGCTTGCCATTTTATCATCTAAAACTACTTCTTTAGCTTCAATTTTTTCTTGCAAAGAAAGCAGTCTGTTACGCATGTCTTGCTCTTGCTTTTCCACACCTTGCATACGTTCTGTGACGTCTTTTTGAGCTTGCAATACAATGGTCTGAGCCTCAAGTTCGAATTTTTGAGTAATTGTCGTTCTTAGATCTTCTTCTTTTTCAGCAAATCGCTCTTTAAGTTCTTTTTTAAATTCCTCAAGTTGAGATTGCTTATCTTTGCGTATTTCTTCACTTGCTTGCTTGATTTTAAGATCAAATTCTTCTTGACTTAAAGACAAACTAATTTCCTTGACTAGCTTGCGATTTTCTTCTTGAAGTCTTTTAAATTCTGGTTGAGTTTCTAGGTCTACTTCTTGAGTAAAAGCTGACTTTTGGTTTTTTAACAAAAATAAAACTCCGTAAACTAGACCAAGAAAGGCCAGTGCTATAAATAATATATATATGTATGAAGACATGTCAGTAATTCTTTGATTAAAGAGTACTAAGACAGCGTAAACGAATTAATCTCATGATGAAATTACCACTTGCAAACTAAATTTGTTATTCTAAGACTGAAATTATAAGTCTTGTTTGACTATTTTTTTGATCGCATTTCTCAAATATTTGTGTATGTTCAAATTGCAGAGGGTGATTTTAAATTAATTGCTTTAAAAGCAGGTCTTAAACTCAGGATTTTGTATAAAGTGGGGTGATCGACGGGGCTCGAACCCGCGACGTCTGGTACCACAAACCAGTGCTCTACCAACTGAGCTACGACCACCATGAAATACTATTTTTACTTAAATTTTTATTTAGTTTGTACTAGAAAGTACAGTAAAAACCAGACTTATTCAATTTTTGATCACAATATTGGTTTTGTCAACATAGGGCTAAGATTAACACTGACAAATTTGGCCCAAACTTTCAGGAAATACTTAGATCTGGATTAAAATTTAAACTACGAACTAAAATCTGAGTTAAGTCCAGAATTTTAAGAAATTCTTAATTTAATATTGTGAGCAGTTTTTCTCTACTTAAAACTTAAACTAAGTAAATCAAAAGTTCTTGACAAAAAGTAGAAACTCAGACAAGCTTTCAGAAGTAAGTTATTTTATCTTTTTAACTGAGAAATCAAAGTAAAAATCAATTCCAACATGTCGACAACTAAAAGTGCATCCAAAATTTCAAAAGCAAAAGTAATTGCTAAAAACCAAATTCACGACCTTGATACTGGTTCAGCTGAAGTACAAATTGCTACTCTTACTGATAGTATCACACAGCTTTCCGAGCATTTGAAGAAAAACCGCAAAGATTTCTCATCACGCCGTGGACTTCTGATGCAGGTTGGCCGAAGACGAAAGCTACTTCGATACCTAAAAGCTCAGAGTAAGCGTCGCTTCCAAGCTATCACTTCAAAATTAGGACTTCGAGCAGATTAATTGTTTATTTAAAATAACAGTTTTGGTTGATCAAATCAAATTTCCGCCTTTTATTGGTGGATTTTTGTTTAAGTTTGACTTCAACACATTTTTACTATTTTATTAATTTAACTGAAGTCTACACATCAAAAATATTTCTAGCCCTGCTTCAAGTAAATTTCTTTAGGTTTGAAAGTATATTTATATGAAAATTTTAGCGATCAACCGCAAAGCCAACTTCGAATATCACATCATTGAGTCTTTTCAGGCTGGGTTAGTCATGGACGCGGCCACGGTCAAAGCTATACGCAACGGTAAAGTCAACCTCACAGGCACATATGTAGTTAATAATCGTGGCATTTTAAATCTCATAAATCTAACCCTAAATGACGCACTCGGGAAATCGTGGAATAAAACTATTCCAGTGCTCCTAAACCCCAAAGAACGAGATGAAATCATAGGTAAAATCACTGAAAAAGGTGTATCATGCGTGCCATTAAGGTTTAAAACTGTGGGTCGTTGGATTAAGGTCGATATCGCAGTCGCCAGAGGTAAGAAGAACTATGACAAACGCGAAACTATTAAAAAACGAGATTTAGATAGGGACATCAGGCGAAGTCAAGAATATTAACCTCTAAATAGGCACTCATAGAATTTAAATTATGACAATGGAAAATTTACTAGGTAGTAATTATAAGTGGTTGCGATTAATGGTTTATGTTTTTAGGATAAATTTAACTTATCTCTGGAATGAAGCTTTTACCTCATTAAACAAAACTTTTAGCTTGTTAACGTCACTAGTAATTTTTACTTATATTCAGCCTGAACCTGGCAATATAATCAACTATTTGATTTTAGGAAATATTTTTTTAGCCACGACTGAGGCTCAAGTTGCTTGGTTTATAGGCAATAGCATAAAAGATGGCAAAATTTCAAGATATTTGATTTTACCGCAGAATTTTCTCAAATTTTTGTTTTTCAACGCATTCTCAAATGTGTTTTACATGCTAATTACATATAGCGTAAGTCTTTTGCCAATTGTTTTACTATTTTGGGATAAGTTAGTTTTTAGTTGGGCAGTTGGGTGGCTTTTTTTATTGTGGCCATTGGTGGTTTTGATCAGGCTGGGGCTAGAACAATTAATTGGCTTTGTAGCTTTTTGGACTACCGAGTTTTATGGGATAGTATATTTATCAAACACTTTAACCACTTTTTTAAGCGGTAGCTTGTTTCCGCTATACTTTATCAGTGAAAAATATCCAATCTTTGAGTATACACCTTTTGCGCTAATGTTTTATCACCCAATGCAGATTTATTTGGGTAAATATAACTTAAATCAGATTTTAATGGTTTTTGCAGGTGGCTTTTTTTGGAGTGTATTTCTATTTCTAGCAAGTAAAATTATGTTTAAACTTGGACTAAAAAAGAATGAAAGCGTAGGGCTTTAAAATTCTTTATAGACAAAAAAATCACACGTAGCTTAAGTTTGGATTATGACAAATATTCCATTGGCGACCACACTTCGACCAAATTCTTTGGATCAGTTTGTAGGGCAAAAACACTTGGTAGGTGAAAATGCACCAATTCGACAAATGCTACAAAGTGGCATTATTTCTAGTGCGATATTTTGGGGTCCGCCAGCTAGCGGCAAAACAACTTTAGCTAAAATTATTGCCACTAACTCCAAGGCTGAGTTTTATGAGCTTTCAGCGGTGATGGACGGCAAAGAAGAACTCAAGAAAGTACTACTGGCGGCCAAGCAAAATCAAAGTTACGGCCGAAATACGATTTTATTTGTGGATGAGATTCATCGCTGGAACAAAGCCCAACAAGATGCTTTGCTACCACAGGTAGAGTCTGGGCAAATTATTTTAATCGGTGCCACAACTGAAAATCCCAGTTTTGAAATAATTGCACCACTTCTTTCTAGGAGCCGCGTATTTGTATTTGAGTCGCATACCGCTCAGGATATTTTAGAGGTTTTAAAGCTTGGGCTAAACTATCTTAAAACTGGAAATGCACAAATAAAAAGTGAAAATTTGCTAACAGATGGGGAGTTGGCGGCCCTGGAATCGCTAGCCCAAATAGCCAATGGTGATCCAAGATTCGCACTAAATAGTCTGGAATTTGCTTATAATAACCAAAAGCTAAAAAATCAAAAATCTAGCAATGTGCTCTTGAGTTCTGAATCGATCTTACAAAGTGTCCAAAAAAATCTTAGATATGATAAAAGTGGCGATGAGCACTATGATACCATCTCGGCGGTGCATAAAAGTCTGCGATCAAGCAATAGCTCAGCCGCAGTTTACTGGATTACACGCATGCTACAGGCTGGGCAAGATCCGATTTATATTGCGCGTCGACTACTGCGTTTTGCTAGTGAAGATATCGGCAACGCCGCTCCAAACGCGCTTGTTTTGGCTAATGCTGTCTTTGATACCTGTCACAAAATCGGTATGCCTGAGTGCGAAGTAGCTTTAGTGCAACTGGCTGATTATTTAGCTCGGTCACCAAAGAGTAATAAGGCTTATATTGCGTCTAAACTGGCAAAAAAAGATGTTTTAAGCTACGGAAACTTACCTGTGCCACTGCATTTTAGAAACGCACCTACTAAATTAATGCAAGATCTGAATTATGGAAAAAATTATGAATATGACCACGATTTAGGCAGTAAAAAATCGACTCAGGAGTGTTTTCCCGATGAGCTCAGTGGGACAAACTACTTTGAGTGAGAGTATGCGGGGCGTAGTTTTGATTCTTAAAATAAATTTTCCTGCTGCAAGATTTGGGAAATCTCTACATTTCTAAAACAAGATATCTTAACCAGGGATTTCAATTTTTTACTTGCCTCTTGGTCCTGGCATTTGGACTTCTGAACTTTATAAAACCTCGCCCGGTAAGGAAAAACGATCGCTTATATATTTATTTTGAGCTTCAATAGTTGTGCAGTGATTCGTTTCAAACGAGGTATTTTTAGAAAAATTAGAGTAGAGAAGACAGGTTTTGCATTTAATTTGGGTATCGGTATTTTAAATAAGGGCTCGAGCTAATCGACTTATTGGATTTGATCAACAAAACGAACTAAGTGCAGTGTAAATATTGTTTAAATATGGGGTTTGTGTTGTAAATAAAGCTCTTTGAGAAAGATGTAAATAGAAATTTGTTTAGTCTTAACTTAATTTTTTGAGGTGGAGCTAGACAAAATTGCACGATTGGTTGTTGATCGATAGAGTGCATATGACTTTAAAATCCATCAATCATGAATTCAAAAAACTACAATATTTGATTAGCTATAGCATCAAATCAGCTCAAGCTGGTGGCTTAGTCAACATTTTAACTATGTTTGGCACGGTTATTTTGGTTGTTGCTCAGATCTATGTCTGGAAGCTAGGTAATGCCTCGACAGCTATTTTTTCATATCTTTTGATCGGGCGACTGTACAAATCACTGGCTGAAAATTATTTTGTGGGCACTATTTCTGGCGATATTATTTCTGGTGCTTTAAGCCGAGTTTTACTTTTGCCTACTTCAACTATGAGATTATACTATTTTTTGATGGTAGGTAAACGGCTTTTTAGAAATTTGATCGAGTTTACAGGTTTTGTGATCGCGACCTTTATTTGTGTAAATTATTTAGTTCAAATCCAGTACAATTTTGAAGTTTTATGGATTTTGCTCTTATTTTTGCCAATCACCTTCACTTTAAATCATTTTACAGGTATGATTGTGGGTTGTCTGGCTTTTGTGATTGCTGACAAGAGAGATTTTATGGGTATAGATAATATCTATTTCAACGTACGCTCGGTTTTATCGGGTTGGATCATTCCGCTAAATTTATTGCCATTTGCTGGGTTTTTCACTATGACGCCATTTGCTTGGCAGCTGCACTATCCCATGCAGATTTATTTGGGTGTGTATCAAGGCTGGGATATAGTTAAAATCTGGGTCTATGGAGTGCTTTGGTGTCTGGGGCTATATTTTATGTCAAAAATAATTTTCAAAATTGGTCTGAAATCAAACGAAAGTAGCGGGCTTTAGCCCATAAATACTTGAAAATATTGAAATATCTTGACCATTTATGATTATAGATATATTTTGATGATAACTTTGTTTTTTTAAATTTTATTTTACATATTTTATGGCTTGGATCATTCGTTTCGTTTTAAACGTTTTAATTATTTTAGGTATGAGTCAGGTGCTTGGGAATGGCTTTCCTGTGAGTGGTTTTTTAAGCGCAGCCATTTTTATTTTGGTTTTGACACTGCTAAACTGGACTTTAATTCCGATTTTAAAGTTTATGACTTTGCCGCTTAATTTTCTTACTTTAGGCTTAGTCGGTATTCTAATTAATGGCTTAGCTGTGGTTTTGGCTGGAGTAGTTTTAAATATTAGAATTGAGTTTCTAGCTGGATTGTTGGTAGCTTTGGTACTTGGTTTGGTAAATGGTGCCGCCGAAAACAACATAAACCAAGCCTAAATATTTATGATTCAAAAAATATTTTTAGCCACTCACAATCCGGGTAAAATTGAACGATTCAAGCTTATTTTAGAGCAAGTTGAAGCAGTTACTACTTTTAAAATTCAAATTGTAACTCCTAAAGATTTAGGGCTGGCAAAGTTTGAAGTTGAAGAAAATGGTAAAGACGAGCAGGAAAATGCTTATATTAAAGCCAAAGCCTATTTTGAAGCGTTGCCAAATGATCAAAAAATGCCGTGTTTTGCTTCTGATACTGGATGCTACTTTCAGGGCGTGCTAGCTGATGAGCAACCAGGCCAAATGGTCCGACGTATTGTGGGTAAGGGCGAGTCGGCCACTGATCAAGATTTAGTGGATTTTTATCAAAAACTTTGCCGCAAATATGGTGGTCAAATCAAAGGCTATTATCTCGATGCAAATTGTATCTATGCAGGAATAGCTCAGCAAATCGATAAAATCGGCGTGGATGAGCTTTATTTTGGTCTAAATAATACACAATTTAACTTCATTCCAAATGGTGAAGTTACTGACATAGTACTTGAAAATACTAATCATCGTCATATTTTGATGACCGATCAAGTCGTCGGTGAGTTAAATCCTGGGTTTCCGATGATGAGCATGTGGAAAGGTGGCATCACAGGTAAATATCACGCTGATATGAGCCCAGATGATTATTTAAATGAGCTTTCACCACTTATCTTAGCTACGACTGAGCTAATTCAGAGCTTGCCTGATGAAGGCACTTTGATCTTAGGAAAATACCTTCAAAATATGCCCGTTCGGCGGCGATCACTTGGTGTATTAAAAGTTGGGGACGATAAGTATATGGGGTTTATTAAAAAACCTACCATCTTAGATCTTGAACAGCCAAAAGAAGGGGAAAGTCTCAAAGACGACCGAGGATCAGCTCTAAATATGCTGACCTGGGCTGGCGGAGGTGTAGATCCTGGTGAAAACCCAAGCCAAGCTGTAGTGCGCGAAATCATCGAGGAACTCGGCTACACTGACTTGAAGCCAACCCTGGAGCTAGGTGGTAAAATCATTCACTACTTTAAAGGCCCTAACTATCAAGTCTGTTCGGTTACATATGGTTTTGAAGTGGAAATTACAGATCTTTCAAAACGACAAAATGCGGAAATTGATGACGGATTTTATAGCACCGAGACGCTATCGAAGACCGATTTTCTAGAACAGTCTCAGATCGAAGTAGCCAGAGAGTTTTTAAAAAGAGTGAAATAATTTGGTGCCGATTGACTAAAAGTCCCTATCGCAAAGTTGGGCAAAATAAATCTTAGATTAAGCCTTAAATCGTATTTTGCAAGGCTACCAATGGCAATTTTTAGGACTAAATTTAGCTATTTTTTACTAAATAGCTGTTTTTAGTGTAGATAAATTTATTGAGCAAACGGTGGCTGTGGAAAATTATTTTGAATAAAATTTGGTTGATTTGGATTGTATGGTTGTGAGTTTTGATTTGGATTATAGTTAGATGTAGGATAATATCCAGGAGGGGTCGAATTTTGAGCCGGATAATAATTTTGATTAGCTTGTGGGATCGGCTGCGACGGATAAGCATTTTGATGGCCGTTTGGGTTAAAATTTTGATACGGCTGTGAAGCTTGGTTGTAGTTTGGCTGCGGCTGATACATGGTTTGGGTTTGAGTCATCGGTGGCATGCCAGCATAAAATTGTTGCTGAAACGGATTTCGAGTGCTATTTGGGTCGATTACCTCTAAGTGACTAGCGATTCCACTCATTTGATGGTTAATTTGCTGGGCCAAATTTTGAATATTTTGATCTGTTTGTTTTAAGAACATCGGTAAAGCAATTTTAGATCCATTAGGATAAATAACATAACTTGAATTTAAAAAATTATGGGTCATTTGTAGCTCCACCGAAGAGGTCAAGAGTTTTAGTCCAAATTGAGCTAACCATTCTTCGAGCTGTTGTCTGGTGACTTTTACAGCCTTGAGGACTCCAGCATTTTTTTTACTTTTAGCGACCGATCGCTGGATTTTTTGCTGCTCTGAAAAACCACTAACTTGATTGTATGCACCGCCTGTATCTGCAGTGCTGTTTGGGAAACCACCAGCCATGCCAGTGGGAGCGTTGAAATTCCCACCACTAGGTGTAGACCTGGGAGCCGATCTTGGAGCTGCTGAGGGCATTTGAGGTAATCCAGCCATGATATTTTTTTAAAAAATTGTTGCAACTAAGTGTATATTATAGTAAATTTCGCTTTGACATTTTAAAGGATACCTGACAGTATTGCTTCTGTCAAAACAGCGAGTATACTTATGCAAATTTTAGAAAATCAACTTTTAAGCAATTTTACTACTTCCAAAATTGGTGGGCGAGTAAGATGGATGTTTTTTCCCGAGAACACAGCTCAAATCATTGAAACAATCACCTTTGCAGTTAGAAATAGATTACCGTTTTTTATTTTGGCAGGTGGCTCGAACACGATATTCGAAGATAAAAAATTACATTTTAGGCAATTAGTCATAAATTTAACTAATTTTACGAGTTTTCAAGTCTGTGATCATATAAATCACTCAATTTTAGAGCTTAGCCCAGGATTACAGCTTCAAAAAGTGGTCGACTTGGCACAGAAACTTCAACTAATAGGTATTTCTAGTTTAAATCGAATTCCTGGAACTGTCGGCGGCGCAGTACTGGGTAACGCTGGAGCGTATGGCACTGAGATTGGGTCGGTAGTTTTGAAAGTAGAATATCTAAATTTGAGTGATTTAGCTCACAGCATCGCTCGCCATGGTACTTTGAATTTGGAAAATATAATTCAAGTTTTAGATCAAGAAAAGTGTGATTTTCGTTATCGACAAACCTTTTTTAAAGATAAATCTAATTTTTTAATCACTCGAATTTGGCTAAAACTAACTAAAACTCAGGATTTTAGCTTAGAAATTGCAAACTATAATCAAATCGCCCTAAAGCGAGATCAAGTATATCCAATTGGATTTATGAGCCCAGGATCAGTTTTCAAAAACATCATGGTTTCGACTTTGAAGCCAGAAATCTTGGCTAACATTCCCGATGAATGGATAGTATATGGCGGCAAAATCCCAGTAGCAAAGCTACTGGAAAGTGTGGGTTCTAAAAATCTGCAATTTGGCGATATTTCGATGCGAGAAAGTCATGCCAATATCATGATAAATCATGGCGGCGGTATGTTTAAAGATGTCCAAGAATTAATTTTTACGTTGCAAAACTTAGTTAGATCAAAATACGGAATCGAGATCGAGCCAGAAATAAGACTAGTGCAAGGAGATTTTAGTCAGTTTACGCATTAATTACCACTAAATCGTTTAAGCGTCGATTAAGCATGAATTTTAAAACATTTCATTATTTCCCTTTTTTATAAAACCCGACTTTTAATTGGTCATTTTCTTTAATGTGTCACTGAATAAACTACTATTTTTCCGCTATAAATACGAATTTGAGCCAGTAATTAACTTCGTAAAAAACTAATTTTACTTGACAAAACAACTAACGCCAAACAACATGCCGCTATTATGTCAAAAAATATTTTAAAAAACTTACAAGCTTTTTTTGGTAAAACCATCAAAAATGCCACTCAAATCAGACTTCAATCTTTAAATAAAATTTCTTTAATAATACTAATTCTAGTAGATATTTTTGTTTTATTCAACGTTTTTAGCGGCTTGGAAAGTGTTACAAATATCATTCAAAACCCAGACCAAGCCCATTTTTGCTATAGTAGCTGGGCAAAATATAAGAATAGAAACCTAAATAATTCTGAAACTGAAAGTAAGATTGATTTATTAGACGAATTGGTTCGATATCCTACGCAAAGCTATAGTGAGGGAGGTGTGCTATTTTCTCAGCCAAGCCCGTACTGTAATAAATACGCGCAACTATCCGAAGTTTTGAGGCAAGACACTAGGCTGAGATCACTTTTGGACAAAAATTCACAATATCAAATTCAAATTCAGGACTTAAATTTCAAAGAAGAAAAATTTAATAGCCAATATAACAGTACTTTACTAGAAAACATTGCGGGTCAAAGTCGAGAAAATAGCATCAATTTAAGCGACTCAGCTAGTACCAAGCAAGATCTTCTAGAAAATAAAACCCAAATCGATCAAATAAATCAACAAATTAAAAGTTCCAAAGCTGAAATTTTAAGCTTAGATTCGGTGCAAAATTTCTTAAAATATATCGAGAGTGATTCAAATTTTGAAAATATTAAAACCATTTATCAAAATTATACATGGCAGTATCGCATTTTTAGCTTTTTGGCACAGATATTTTTCTTGATTCCATTATTTTTGCTGACTTGGCTTTTAAATAACCTGGCTTTAAGAAAAAATAAGGAAATTTTGTTTTTACTGACTTCAAATCTTCTAATAGTCTTTTTCATTCCAGTTGTATTTAAAATCTTTGAATTTTTGCAGTTTGGTGCTCTAGCTGAGTTTATTTTTAGGGTAATTGTACCTATTTTGGCCGAATTGGCTTTTTTGGGCAGCTATCTATTGATTCTGATCATCCCGCTTTTTGCCTACTTCTTGATTCGTATTTTTCACAAAGTTGGGTTTAATTCACAAAACCAGATCAGTAAAAGGGTTCAAGAACAGCGCTGTCAAAACTGTAGCTTCAGGCTAAACAACCACGAAATGTACTGTCCCAGCTGTGGTAAAAATCAGTATAATATGTGTCAGAACTGCAACAAGCCCAAGTATTTGCATTTGAGTTTTTGTCAACACTGCGGCAAGAAAGAAGAGTCGCTCCTAAAATTATAAATTTACCTTGGTTTGGTCTTTGATTTTAGCTATATTTTCAGAGAAATCAAGTAATATTTTGTTAAAGTTATAACCTAAACTTAAACTATTTTTTTTATGTATCAAAATTACTTTACTTCAGAAAGTGTTACTGCGGGCCATCCAGACAAGATTTGTGATGCCGTCAGCGACGCTATTTTGGATGCCTCTTTGAGTCTGGATCCAGACAGTAGAGTTGCCATCGATACTTGGGTCAAGGGAAATACTCTGGGCGTAATTGGTGAAATTAAGACTTTAGCCAACCTAGATTTTGAAGCCATCGCTAGAAAAACTGTAGCTCAAATCGGTTATAATCGACCTGAACTGGGATTTAACGCCGATACTTTTGAATATATCCAAAAAATCTCCGAACAATCTGCTGAGATCAATTTAGTCGTGGATCAAAGCTCGCAATACATTGGCGCTGGAGATCAGGGAATCATGTTTGGTTATGCTTGTGGCCAAACCAAATTTTTAATGCCAATACCGATCATTTTAGCACATAGATTGGCTCAAAAACTGCATTTTGTCCGTGTGAATCTAGAAAAAACAGGAAATTTTTTGCTCGGCCCTGATGGTAAAACTCAGGCTACAATTATTTTTGATGAAAACGGTAAACCTATAAAAATAGCTACTATTTTAATCTCAACCCAACATGGCCCAAACACCAACCAAACTGAATTGCATTCATTTCTAACTAAAAATGTGATCGAGCCCGTTATCGAAGAATTAGAACTTGAGCAGCTATATCAAGATTCAAAAATATTAGTTAACCCGTCGGGGAGCTTTGTGATTGGTGGTCCGACAGCTGATAGTGGCCTAACTGGCAGAAAAATAGTAGTTGATAGCTATGGTGGCTGGGCTCGAGTTGGTGGTGGTGCATTTTCAGGTAAAGATCCGTCCAAAGTCGATCGCAGCGCCGCGTATATGGCGCGATTTTTGGCTAAAAACATTGTGGAAAACGGCATGGCATCTGAAGTTGAAATTCAACTTAGCTACGCCATTGGGAAGGCTGACCCGATTAGCATTGGTCTAAATGGCAAGCTAAAACAGTCTCAAGCACAGATTTTAAAATATATTAATGATAATTTTGATCTTACCCCAGTTGGTATTATCGATTTTCTTGATCTTAAAAAACCGATTTATAGTCAGACTAGTACTTACGGTCATTTTGGACGGGACACGACCCAAATTGATGGTTTTACCTGGGAAAAATCACTACAAAACTTAGTTAAATAATTAAAGTAAATGTATTTATTGCGATTTAGAGCAAGTCATAAACACCTCAAAGTATTATCGCCTACGATCTTTATTTAGCTCTTATTTTGTATACGCTTTAAAATGTGTTGACTCCCCACACTCCTTATATCCAAGTTTTGACTTTTGTAAAATTGACTAAAACGATAGAACTAGCAAGATTTGTATTAGTTTTAAAATTAATTATGGACAAAAATAGAATTGAAGGATTATCAGACGGTGTATTTGCGATAGTTATGACACTTATTGTGCTGGAAATTCATATCCCAAAATTGCCTTTAGATGCTTCAAATACTGAGATTTGGACAGAACTTGCGCATTTATTGCCAGTTTTTGGCTCATTTGTACTCAGCTTTGCAGTCTTGGTCACTTATTGGGTGTCACACCATTTTATGATAACTACTTTTGCTAAAACTGTAGATCGCAGCTTAGTTTATCTCAATATTTTGTTTTTATTGGTGATTGCCCTGATACCTTTTTCAGCCAGTTTGTTAGGGCTATACAATCAAAATCAATTAGCAGTAGTGTGGTATGGAAGCCATGTTTTGATAATTGCTGGTGTTTTGTTTTTGATGCGTCGACACATTGTAAATACACCCAAAATAGAAGTTAATGACTTTTCAGATCTTGATCGAAGATACTCAAATATCAGAATTTGGCTGCCTATCGTAATGACTGTTCTAGGAATTTTGATCAGTTTTATTAGCACTGTCGCAGCTGTACTGTGTTTTGTGTTACCGCTTTTTATATCCATTATACCAGGTTCAGTAGCGTATCTAGATCGGCTTTTTATGAGATTTATAAGCAGATAAAGTAATTTTAAAAATTATTTTAATCACTGAAATATTTTACGAGTTTGAGTGTAGTGCTATGTGAAACTAGCTTCATAGTTTTAATTTTTACTAATAATTTCCATTTTATATACGAATTCATTTACTAAAGTTTCTTTCTTAGTCTTATTCGGCTGTGTAGCGGTTTATTCACTAGCAAGTGTGTTCACGTTTGCGATTGTAGCCCCAAACGAAAGCTCAACGAGCTCTCAAATGCAAAATCTCAGGCCGTTGTAGTGGTTAAAACTGAGTGGTCAGAAGTAAGAACTAAAGCTAGCCAAAACCGAGTTAAAGTTCTTGAGATAGTCAAAAAAGCCCGGACTGAAGTTAAAAAAGCTGTGATTAATAGCAAGCTGTAAAAATGAGAATTAGCGTATCAAAATCAGGTCAAAAAAGCCGAAATAAAAGGTCTAAACACACTTAAAATCAAAGCAGATATTGAGTTTTAAAATTTGCTCATAAAGCTGTCATTGCAGATTCTAAGGATTCTCAAGTCGCAAGCTAAGAAAAAGTAAATTTAAGCCTTTTGAACATAATATTTGAGGGTAATTTGCCCTCTCTTTTAGGGTTTGGAAAATTAGAAACTCTAAAAAACAAAATTATTCTTAAATAGTTGTTGAGAAGATTGAATATAAAAAATTCAACACAATATGAAAAGACGAAAAATTTACAGTCACAGCTTGACAAAACCTCAAAAATACTAGTTTATTAAGCCAATAAGTTGATTTGTTTATTTTGCAGCATCAGTTAAAGAAGTGATGCGTAATTGATTTACCCTAAACCATTTAATAGTAAGTTGCTATCAATATTTAAACCAATACTTTATCTAATTTAGAATTCTATTTATTTTTTCATGTCACAAAAAATCCGCAACATAGCTATTATTGCTCACGTTGACCATGGTAAAACTACTATCGTCGATGGCTTAATCCGCCAAACTCTTGAAATCCGCAACATAGACCAAATGGGTGATCTAATCATGGATAACATGGATCAAGAGCATGAGCGTGGTATCACCATCAAGGCTAAAAATGCAAGTATTTATTACAAAGATTATAAAATTAACATCGTAGATACCCCTGGTCACGCTGATTTTGGTGGCGAGGTCGAACGCACACTTCGTATGGTTGATGGTGTGATTTTATTGGTTGATGCTCAAGAAGGTCCGATGCCTCAGACCAAGTTTGTACTTAAAAAAGCTTTGGAACTAGGTCACAGAGTCATAGTCGTAGTAAATAAAGTGGACAAACCAGCCTCAAATCCAGCCAGAGCTCTTTCTAAAGTAGAAGATTTATTTTTGGATCTTGGTGCAAACGACGAGCAAATGGAATTTAAAATCATTTATGCTAGTGGTGTACAAGGTAAAGCAGGTTTAGCTCCAGACAAGCTGGAAGAAAATCTTTCACCACTTCTTGATGCAGTCTTAGACTATATTCCTGAGCCAAGTGTAGACAACAAAGACATCACCAATGTTAACCCACTGCAAATTTTAGTTCTAGCTTTAAAATACGACAATTTTAAGGGTAAAATGGCGGTTGGTAAAATTACTAGCGGTTCTATTTCTAAAAACCTAGCAGTTCAAGCAACTCAAGAAACTGGCGTAATCAAGGCCCGAGTGGCTAGTTTGATGGTTTTTGACGGCTTAGGTATGAAAGAAGTTGAAGAAGCTTTAGCTGGTGAAATTGTGAATGTTTCTGGTTTTGATACTATTTCAATTGGTGACACTATCACCACAGCGGAGTTTAATCAATCCCTTCCACGCGTAAAGATTGATGAACCAACTATTCAGATGACCTTTGGTGTAAATACCAGTCCAGTATCTGGAAAAGAAGGTAAATTGGGTACGTCTAGACAGATCCGTGAGCGTTTAAATAAGGAACTTGAAACAAATGTGGCTTTGCGTGTAGCTGACTATTCTGGATCAGCTGATAAATTTATCGTTTCTGGTCGTGGTGAGTTACATCTTTCGGTTTTGATTGAGAGTATGCGACGCGAAGGTTTTGAGCTCGAAGTAAGCAAGCCTGAGGTTATTTTCCGAAATGACGAGACCACTGGTAAACAAACTGAACCTTATGAGTTTATTGAGGTAGATGTAGCTAGTGATTACAGCGGAACTGTGATGCAAGAATTAGGTAAGCGTAAAGCTGATATTACTCATGTTGGCCCAAATGAAGCAAACACTGAAATGCACTATGAGGCTAGAATGGCTACTCGTGCATTGATCGGATTGAAGTCTTTACTTTTGACTACTTCTAAAGGAACAGTTATTATGAATACTGTTTTTGATAAGTATGATCAAATGTTAGATTATACTTCCTCTCAAAATCACGGAAGTTTGGTCTCTACAGAAACAGGCTCAACAATGGGTTATTCTTTGGATAACGCCCAATCTCGTGGAACTTTATTTGTAGGTCCTGGTGTTGAGGTATATCAAGGTATGGTCATCGGACAGTGTGCCCGAGACGAAGATCTCGAGCTAAACCCATGTAAAGGTAAAAAGTTGTCAAATGTTAGATCTAGTTCAAACGATGATGGTATCATTTTGACACCGCCAAAGAACATGTCATTGGAAGAATGTCTAGAGTATTTAGGTGATGATGAGCTAGTCGAAGTTACACCAAAGAATTTGAGAATCCGCAAACGATACTTAGATCCAAATGAGCGTAAACGACATCCAAAGAAATAATACTTTCAAAATATTACTCCACCAATTAGGGTGGAGTTTTAAATTAAGCTTAAGTTTTATAAGAAAGATCTACATCACACAAGAAGGCCTTGCTAATTATCTCTATGTATACAAAACTAATCAGCACTGCTCATTGTAAACATCAAATGATTATATGATTTTTGCTTTTGGGAAAGCTGTACTTCCGTATTGTCACAATTCTCTAAAAACTTCAACTACCAAAGCTTGTAAATAAGATATTTTTATCAAAAACTTAAGTTTGTCCTTACTTTTTATTAGGGTATTTGAACTCACTTTTTCTGGAAACCCGGCTCGATAAGTTAACTCAGATCTTTTAATTTTCTCCAAACTCCATCCAGTTGCTGCGCCTCAATTCGGCTCAAACAAGGGTACTTTTTGAGTTATACGACTGATTTAATATTAATTTATCCTATTATAACTTAAAATTGAGTCGTTGTAGAAAATTTTGATTAAGGAATCTTTCAACTACTTACTAGCAAACTTATCATGCTATAAGTAAAAAAATAGAAATTTAATTTGCAATTTTTAACTATAGGGATTTTATAATAGCTATATCAGCTAACGCGTCAAAAAATTGATTTAAATATCAAAAGCACCTCTGTCTTGGCTTGGTGAATTGATGGGTTGAGTTGTTGTATTACTAGGTTCAGAGCTATTAGTGGGTACCTGAACTGGTTTTGTTGGCTCTACAACAGGCTTAGGTTTTTGTGGAGCTGGACTAGGGGTAGGGGTTGGTTTTATTATAGCTGGTTTAGTCGCAGTGCTTTTAGTTGTTGGCGCAGGCTCAGGTGTAGGCTTGGAATTGGTTTCCGGTGCCGGTGCGGGATTTTCCACTGGAGTTTCTATGGCAGGGGTAGGGGATTGGATCTCTGAGCTGATGGGTGAATCAGCAGGCTTTATCTCAGTGGCATTTTCAGCAGATTTAATGCCTTGATTTTGCTGATAATTTTTGGCGTAAATATAAACACCAAGTACTCCTACTACACCTAAAATAGAAATAATAGTTATTATTATAGATTTTTTGCTAATTAATTTTTCTTTTAAAGATGACATAAAATGGTTTAAGCTTTGGTTATTAATACTGCAATTCCACCTATAATTAAAATAACAATTAGTATTATAATTACTATTTTCCATGCTGGGTTTTGGCTTTCTTCAATGGCTGCATCACTCTGAGTTTTATCACTTGATGCTATAGGATTAGCTAAAAAATTAAATTTTATACTATCTTTGGCTTCAGGAACTAAGGCTTCATAATTTTTGGAGACTAGCTCAACTTTTAGTTCTTTTTGACCTTTCTCTAGTGCACCGATATTGAGCTCACCTAAGGTAAATTCAGTTTTAGTTAGGCTATCACCAATTTTTTTACCATCTAAACTGACCTGTAAAACACCATGTCCGTCCTCTGGTTTTTTATCAGAGGTATTATCGGTCAGTTCAAAATTATCAATTTTTACTGAGATTTTATCGCTCTCTGAAAGGTCTAGGTTTGTAGCGCTTTTATCAGGCTGAACAAATGTAATTTTAGGTAGTCCAATATCAATAGATCCTCTGAAATTAGACTTGACAGTCACGCTGGAGGTTATGCTTGGTTTGTATGGGTTATCTTTACTATCTTTTAAAACAAATATTATCTTGCGATCTAGACCATCTTCAATTTTTGAAAAATCATATTCACTAGATTTAAATTCATTTTTATAGACAGTTGCAATCAATTTTTCAGGTTTGACTTCATCCCAATATATTGCCATTTTACCATTCGTTGGACTAGATTTCGCAATTGGATTATTTTCCAGTGTGAAATTTGGGGTTTTTATATTAAAATCCTGGGTGATAGAAGAGGATAGTACTGCGCCAGGTTTTGGAGAAACTATTTCCATACCTGGAGAGGTGCTTAAAGCATTATAGTTAAAGGTAAAAGTGATTTCAGTGGTAGGCACAAGTGGCTTGCCATCATTTGTTACAACTTGTAATAATATAGTATTTTCGCCTTCTATAAGCTTATCTTTAATGTCTTTGATAGGTAAATTTACACCTGCGTTTGTGATAAAATTTTCTTCTTTACTTTCTTTACCCAAATAAACTTTTATATAGCCATTTTTGGCTTTGACAGTAGTATTGGCATTTTTTATATCCACTATAAACCCTGCCCAGCGATATCTTAAATCGTCATCTGGCGTAACTTTAACTTTAGTGCTATAGGCATTTATATTTGCCGGATCTGGATTATAAACCTCTGCGCCCACTGTTTTACCTGCTTCTAGCTGATTTATTTTAGCTAAAGCTAGACCGATGGCATTTGTTTTAGACTGTGCGAGCGCAAAAGTCGGACAGAGTGCCAAAACTAATAAACTAAAAAATATAAAACTTTGTAAAATATTCCGAACTTTAAACATATGATTTATTAACGTATTAGTGCAAAATTATTTATGATATGGGAATTTTTGACTCACATTATAAATTAAGTCAAGTTATGCCTTTTATTTTATCTGCTTTTAATTTTTAGCATTACCTGAAGTGATTTTATCCAGTGGTTGTAGTGTGTTATCCTGTTCTACAATTATTGGTTGGAAATTTCCTTTCGAAAAAGATTTTTCACTGATCGACTTTGTGGTTTGGGTTGTTTTTATATTAGATTTTTTAAAAGCAGCTTCGGTAATGCTAGAATAGTGAGTCACATCCTTAGTGGTTCCCCAAGCTAAAACTCCTATAGCGCTTACACTGATCATTCCAATTGCCATACCAGCAAGGGTGTGCTCGGCGATCCATAGAAGTGTTTTTTGTGAAAAATTAGTATTTTTATTAAAAATAAAAGGCAAAACAGACACTTGCCAAACAGTATGTTTGGTTTTTTCAAGATCTGGTTGACTAAATATTTGTATCATATACGTGTTCTAGTTTTTCATACTAAACCTACTAGCAATTAAATAGATCCAATTTAATACTTTAAATTAATTTACCTTGCACCACCCAGCGATCCTTGTTGGTTCCCACTGGCCAACACGTCTCCAATGTGATAACACTGCTATCGCCATAGCGATTATTGCGTTTGTTGGCTGCGGCTGTAGCTTCGGCGGATGGGTTGTTACTAATTGCATTACTTAATTTAAACTCAAAACTTTCAAAAATTTTATACTTTAAGATTTTACCGTTACTGTATCTTACCTCAAAAGTATCGCCTGGGGCTAACTCATTTAGTTTCGCGAAAACTGTTTTGTAGCTACCTGACTCAGAAGCATAGGCACTACTGTGACCAACAATGACACTATTTCCTTTTTCTCCAGGTTCTGGATAACCCGCAATATGCAATACACCTTTAGCTAGCTTTGCTCTCATAGGGCAACCAATACAGGCCCAGTCTGAATTTTGTATATCAGAACCATTGGAATAAACTATGGGTGCGGTAGTTTTTATTTTTGAGATTACGATGTAAGAAGTTACAGCTAATTTAGGTGAGTTTAAATCTGTATCACTTGATTTGCCTGGCTTTTTGGAGTTTGCATATTCAGCCTCGCGCTTTTTAATTTCTTCTGGCGAATTTGGGTCAACTCTTGGTTTATTTTCATCAGCGATTATTCTAGCAGCTAAATCTTCGTTAGTGATCCCACCAGAAAGTACTTTGTCTAAATCCGCAATTTCGCCAGGTTTTAAGACTAGAACACAAGCCTCAGAAACTGTGTCGAAAACCTCGTCACCCTGACAAGCGTCCGCTGGGGAAACTTGAGACTGACCAGCTTTTGCAGTCGTGTTATTACTTGAGTTTGGTGAAATTGCAGCAGCGCCAGTTAGTAGTGTAAAACAGGCAATTACGACAATAAACTGATTAAAGACAGAGTTATTCATATAGTATTGTTTATAAAAATGGATCTAGATTATTTGATGATGTTAACAGCACATTAGGAGCAATGCTGGTATTAAAGTCTATGCTTTTTCTTTTGTCAACTATTTTTAAAAATGTCACTTAAGTAAGACTTTGATTAGATTCTCAAAGATATCGTAGGGCTAAAACTAAGATCAGCAGTTCTTGACAAAAATAACAGACTCATGTAATAGTATATTTACTATAAAATATTTTATATTTAAATTATTATGTTTGCTCAAGCTAAAAATGCCGCTAAATTAATGTCTCAACAAACTAAAATTAAAAAAATTTTGGCGACTGTAAGGGCGATTGGTACAAGTAAGAATGGAAAAGTCCGAGTGATTATGAGTGGTGAGCAAAAAGTTATTGATGTTGAAATTGACTTAGATGTAATCAAGCCAGAATTTCAAAGAATTTTGCAAAAATCTATCCAGGAGGCCTTCGAAGATGCTATTTTGAAAGTGCAACAGGCAACTATGGAAGCAATGCAAAAAGGCGGTGGAATAGATGATCTGATGGGTCTATTACAAGCTGGATTTGGTGGTGAAGGCCAAGCTTCAAAAGAAGAATAATTTCAACTAATCATTTAATTTAAAAACCCCATTTGGGGTTTAATTTTTTGTGGCAGGTAGCATAATCTCTGCTATTACAAACTTGTCAGTGTTATTTACTTTGACGCTTGAGATGTATCAAGTTTTGACTTTGAGTAGTTTTATTGATCAGCTTTAGTCGTAAAATCTTTGAGTTTTTGGCTCAGAGGTAAATGAGATTGATAATTACTTTTTGGCACAGGAATAGTCGTGACTAATTTGGCTGAAGTGTTTGTTTTATCTGTCTCGGGTGTCTTTACAACTTCTTTCTCGATTTTAATTAACTTGCTTTTTAGCAAATCAATTTGCGTGTTTAGGTTATCGTATTCACTATAAGCGCTGTTTTTTTGACCAGTGTGCCGGATTTCAAGATTATCCAATCTGGTTCTATATTTATCAAAGTCGAGATTTTGATTTTTTTCAATAGTTTGGATTTTTGATAGGACTTGATTCAAAGTTTGCTCTAAATCGTGAGCGTGATTGTTTTGACCATTCTTAAAATTGGCGATCTCTTCAGCTTGTTTAATTATCGTTTCATTCATTTCAGATAACTTGGTCACCATAAATTCTAAATAATCAGCCACGGTCTCAAAGTTTAAGACAATCGAAATAACTTTTTGCATCAATTCATCATAGCTGTGATCGTGGTCGAGCTTTGAGCTTGATAAACTGCTGCGATTATTTAGATAGTTTTGATACAATGTATCTAACTCGAGCGAAGTAGCTCCCTCACGAATTTTAGAAATACTAAAGCTAGGATTCAGTTTTGGTTCTGTCTGAGTCTGATCGGATAAATCCTCATCAAAAGTATCATTTTTAAGATTAGGAGTTTGGATTGGTGTGACCTCGTCTTCATGTTGCTCGTGATAAAAATCTTTTATCTCATTGTCTTTGTCTGTAGAATTGGCGCTACTTTCGATAACATCAGTATGATCATCAAGTTTATCATCAGGTTCAGTGTTTTGTTCCTCCTCTGTTTGTGGTTTTGGCTTCAAATCAGTTGAGTCATCTGCCGTAATATCGTCAAAATTGAAATCGAAGTCATCGATGTGGTTTGTAGATTTGGAATCTTCTGTGGTGTCGTGTTTTTCTGGGCTCGAAACACTGATCGGTTTGATTTCACTGTGAAAGTTTGAAGAATGATCAAAATCAAAATCTGGCGGAGTTTGCTGTATCGCAGATCTATGATTAAAAGCAGGATTGCTTTGAAAATTTGAGTTTTGATTTAAAGCTGGGCCGGGTTCTGGTTCATAATTGAAGCTAGACAGATCAGTGGTGATGCCCTGATTGGTGTTTTGAACACTTTGTGAGTCATTTACATGATTCAATGGATCGCCGAATTGGTCACTATTTAGGCTATGATTGTCGTAAAAATCAGACTGTGGTGTAAACTGGCTAACAGGATCTGGACTGATTTGGTCGAAATTTTGCACTGGCTGAGCTTGTGAGTAAGTGTTAGCTGCAAATTGATTTGGTACAGCTTGCTTCTGTTTGTCTAGCCAAATTTTATGCAGCATATCTACTAATTCTGCTTGTTCTTGGCTACTAGCGGTAGTTAGCCATTCACGCCAGTCTTGTTTTTCAGTTTCGGAAAAAAAGTAAGAATACTCGATTGCTTCAGCTGGTGTCATGGGGAATCCATCGGGAAATGTTTCTGGCATAGAGGTGGTTTAAATCTGTCTTAAATTGACTTATGTGTTAATATTATTACTAATTTTTTTGGTTTGTGCAAGCTGATTTATTATTTATTATTTTCAACTAATTTTGAACCACTAATTTCTTTATACCAAGTTTGGTTTGTACCTGTATGGTCTGTATAACTAACCTGAAGTGTATAATTTTTATTTACATCAAAACCAGGCTGTGCTACATTTATGATTCCAGTAACTTTATCTGCAGCATAGTTGTAGATTCTACCATTATCACTAATTTGGGCGTTTAAATCAGTGATTGAAGGTGAACTTATTTTTACTTTATAACCTTGAGTGTCGTTTAAAACTTCAACGTTTTGGAAAGCGGGTTGGACACTTAAGTTTTGTTGATAAACTACCAATCCACGCTTCATGAACAAAAGCTCATATTCACCAACAGGTTTATTTATCTCCACTAAACAAGTGCTTTGGGAGTAAAAACTTGGTACTGGAACAGTGGGCTCAGTAAAGGATTTGATTAAAACCTCACAGCTATTACCTTTATATTGGAAATAGGTTGGTTTATCGCTCTGGGCGTAAGTGCTAGCTTTGGTAGGCCCAACGCTCCACTTGGTATTACTTAGGCTTTGGTCACCTAGATATATTTGCAAGCTATTTGTGCTACTAATTGAATTGTTACTTGCTTTGGCGTCGATTACTAGATCAAGATATTTTTGACCTACAATATTGGTTTTTATATCTTTTTCCGAAAAATCACTGGCTGCTAAGCCAATCCTAGCTAAGCCGTTTTTGATTACCACTTTTTGGTCTTTACCATTTAGTGTTACTTGTAGAAAATCATTTACTGGGGAGCCCATTTTATCTAAGATCGGGGTAGTCACAAGCTCAGCTATGACACCTTCTTTTGGATCTAAAACCGTGGCTGGAAAAATTCTAAAGAAGTTAGCAGCCTTCCCAGATTCGATTTTAGTCACATCGGCAAAAGTAAAATCACCAATTTGGAGTGTTAAAATCAAGTGACTGTCATCACGGAGCGACCCAAGAGGTTGCTTGAAATTACAGCTACCACTAGCTTGATCGTACTTATTTTCGACTTTCAATTTTTGCTTTGAGTTTTTTATTATATTTAAAATACATCTTGAATCAGCATTTAGTGTCGGGCTTTCAAGACCGGTTAAACCTAGTTTAAATTCCTCATCACCTTTTAAAATAGTTGGAAAATTTGGTAAAACTACTTTTTGGTTTTGAGTTGATGGTATGACTTTGAAGGTTTTATTTAAAAACACTTTATTATTATTTTGATCTTTAAGGTCGATTTTCAAGTCACCAGCCACTGACATTGCACTGGAGGAGATTAATGTCTGCGCAAAACCATCGCGAACGATTACATCCTGGTTTAAAATTTCAGTGTCACCAATTTTAGCACTTAAAACAAGATTTGATTTATCCGCCAAGTTACCGTATTTATCAGTCACCGGACCAATCAAAATACTATTTGAATAACCAACTAGTGCTGGACTATAAGATAGATTTAGATCACCAAATTGAGTTGCAGAGTTAGCTTTGATGTTAAATTGGACCGCTTGAGGTAATTCAACTGAGTTGCTTTTACCAGTATAGGCCAAAACCGCAGGACCAGTTTTAGTGATCGCTTGGCTAGCAATACTAGTGACACACTGATTTCCAGAGATGGCACCTTGAGCTAAAATAGGCTCGTTGATGTCACCGATACCAGTCCAAACTCCAGCATTACATTGGTCGGTCAATGAAATATTTTCACCTTTTTTATCAAGTAAGCCATTGACCACGAAATCCATATTGTTGCCAGCTACTAGACTGTCAGGGTTTATAGCGCTAGAATAACTAGTCACATATCCTACACCTGAAGTACCAAAGCTAATGTTTAACCAATCTGTACTTTGGTTGGTATCAAAATCAATTTTTACTTTATACAAACCTTCTTTATTGAAAAAATTTTCTGGTATTTTATAATCTAAAACATCATTTTTAGCGACAATTTTCTGTCCGTTAATCTCAAAGTATTCCTTGACTTCACCTGTATCGACATACCAAACACTTAATTTTCCAGTTTTTTCGGAAACTGCGCTTGGTGGAGTGACTGAAGTTGTATTTGCAGTAGTTGTTTGAGTTGCTGAGTTTGGATTGACGGTGCTTGCAGCAGTAGGATCTACCGAAGTTGTGTTAGCTTGAGCAGTACTAAAAGTGCCAGTTTGAGCACCTAGCATATCTGAGGCTATTTTAAAATTTGATTTTGGTACGATTTCAGTGCTGGCTTTGGCTGTGACTTCTGGCTTAAGATTTAAAGTCAAATTTATAGCGCTCCCAGGTCTTAGATTTGTAAGGCTTGTAGGACTGGTTATATTTAAAAGATTACTAGGTTTGTTTGATAGATCTAAGCTTTGATTGATATTTGTGCCTTCAAGATTGAAGTAATAGTTTGATTTATCTGTGTTTTGATTTATATCGGAAAGTAAGAAATAACACTGTTTACTAGTTAAATTTACTTTGGATTCGAGTTTGGAAACTAATTTACTATCTTTATCCAAAATATTAGCAACACAAGTTTCATCACCAGAAAGCTTTGAATTAGCGTCCACTACATCGTTTATATAAATCGGTAAAACACCATTTACACTTGCTGAACCCAGCGGAGCTACCACTTTAGCCAGTTTTGAAACTGTAAAACTAGATTGACCTTTGACGCTTATATTTAAAATGTTGCTGCTCTGGCCAGCGCTGTCTCTAAAAATTGAACTATATAAGCCGCCTTGACTTATACCTTGATCCACAGAAACTTCGCAAATATTATTTTCATTAAAGCTGCAGGTTTTATCTAAAACTAACTCGCCAGTCTTGATAGAGCTAATCTGAACAGTTCCAGAGTTGCTTGAGCTCGAACTTGCATCACTAGCTCTAGTCACATTTAAACCAAATTTTTGAGCAGTTTGAATATTTTCCGAAGTGGCTTTGAGTTTGTATGAAACCTGAGTCTCGTTTTGCACATTTTTAATATTTATGTTTGTGAACACTCGATTGGTCAAAATACTTTGCTCGCCATCTGGGTTGCTATAGCTAAGCTTACCAGAAATCGCCAAATAATCGCTAGTATCTTTGACAAAACGACCTCGAATTAGGTACTCGGCTCGCTCGCTAGGAGCCATATCAGATAAAGTAAAGACGTCACCAACTGGTGAAATTCCACTATCTACGGCGTTGCTATTTGAAAACTGAGGTAAATCAGCTGAGAGAATTGCTCCAGAATGTGCGTTTTCCCAAACAACACTATCACCAGCACTTTGCATTTGGAGTTTCAAACCATTCACCGCAGTGACCAGATTTGGGTTTTGGATTGTCATGAAAATGTCAACCCGATCACCAATACTATAACTTTTATCTTCTAAAAGCCTGATTGAAGAAGCTAGAATTGCATTTTGATCAACTGAAGCTTGAGCTTGGCGACCTTCTTTACCCTGATTTAGGGCGATCCAGCCAATTACTCCACCAGCCATAACATAAACACCTAAAACTGCCATTGCTAAAAACCCACCACGTTTACGTCGATTCTTTGCAAATCTAAAAGACTTACTTATAGATTTAGGTAAATTGTTAATTTGATAGAAACTTTTGTTCTTTTGATCTGACATATATTTTTGATTTATCGCTTTGTATTTATGTAAAAACTATTTTCCAAAACGTATGATATTTTCTGGTAGCTTTTTGTTTTATTTAAAGAATATTTCTTTAGTTATTTGGATTATATCATAGCTTTGTTTTTTTGTAAACAGTACAATAAAATTGCTTATAAAACCAGACTTACTTGACAAAATTTTAGGTAGCACTTATACATTATTAGCTTGCAGTTACATTTGTTAATTGTAGATTATACACCACAGCAATTATGGAAATTAAAACAATGGATCTAATCCAACACTTCGAACTTTACTACATTTTACCACCTAGTTTTACTGAGGAGTTTATCCAAAAAACTATTGATAAAAACCAAGTAGTACTGGAAAATATTGGCGCAACTAACATAGTCACCAACAAAGAAGGTCTTCGCAAACTACAATATAAAATCAAAACTCACGAGTCTGGTTTTTATGTTTTGACTACCTTCGACATTGATAAAGTCAATTTGGTAAAACTAATCACTTTAGAAAAAAATTTGAATTACAACTTAGATATTATTAGATACATTAACGTCAATCAAACTGAATACTTAGTCCAAAAAGCTAAAGAAAAGCTAAACCCAACACCTGAGTTTACTGATCACAGGAATTTAAATAAAGGCAAAATCAAAGATAAAAAATCTATTTTTGAATATTTAGGTCGTCGCACAGTTGATTACAAAGAAGTTAGCTTTTTGAGACAGTTTATGACACCTTATGCTAAAATCTTAGGCAAAGATAGAACTGGAATGTCAGCCAAAGCTCAGCGAAAAGTCACTGTAGCCATCAAAAGAGCAAGACACATGGCATTATTACCATTTGTTGGCGAATAGTTTTGAAAAAAGCTTATAGGGTTTACTATTCTATATCAAGCACGTAAGTGATTATGTTCTTGAATTAGGGTAGTAACACCTGTAAACCTTGGGCCCTTAGCTTAGTTGGTAGAGCGCCTGCTTTGCAAGCAGGAGGTCATCGGTTCGAATCCGATAGGGTCCACCATACAATTTTAGTTATATTTAAGCCTCATAAAGGGGTTTTTGTTTTATGGAATTATATTTCTTCTTCTCTTTGTGATCTATTACTGGTAATATTTTGAGTATTATTTTCTTGGTTATAGATCGGAAGCAATACTATTTGTATTTCAATGCTAGGGTTCTTTATTGATTTTTCCAGTAAACCAGTTGGGTGCTTAAATGCAAATTCTAGATCAGTTGCCGATTGCCAAGAATTTTCAACTTCTTTTCCGTTGCTGTCACGACCTTTCACAGTAACAAAAACTCCTCCATCTTGGCTTTTTGAAATGCTTTGCATGTAATCCACTCCGTTAACTTTAAAAACTATCAAGAGGAAATGTTGACTATCTAAATCCTGTAATTTCTTATTAATAAGTGCCCATACTGGATTATCTATTTTTCTTTGTTGATTTAGCTGTTCATCCAAAACTTCTTTCACATAGTTAGGGTTGATCAAACCATTTAAGAATGCCTGATCTTCTACTACTAATTTAAATGATTTGGGTTTTTCTTTTGAAGCTAATTGACGAGCATGTATACCTCTTTCAAGTGCTTTTTTTGCTTTTTCTAGTGACATAATTTGTGGTATTTTGATTACTTTTTAAGTATACCATTTAAATTGAAAATTGCCAATTTAATTCGTTAATGTTTCAAATCAAACCCATTTAGGTTGCCTCCAAATTCCCAAACAATATCCAAAATCTTAGCAAAACGGTTCAATATTTGTTCGGTAAGGTCCACCATACAATTTTAGTTATATTTAAGCCTCATATGGGGCTTTTTTGTTTACATCGAATGGGCTTTATGTTTATTAATAAATAACTTACAATGAAGTCTGTTATAAATTTTTTATTAATTTTCAAATGTCTGAAAACCAAGAAAAACCATTATCACTGATATACAACCCTGAGCTAGACATAACAATAGTGTCTACCCCTGCGCAAATTTACGACTGCCGCACAAAACTCGAGTTTTACAAGGGGAATATTATAGAACAAATTACACTAAGACCATTTTACAGTGTAGAGTGTGAAGAACTCATCACACATTTCAGCTTCGATGTAAATCCTCTATATAAACCCAGGTATATAGGTAAATTATATGTTACTGATGAGAGAAAAAATGGTGCAAATGAGCTCCGCATTTCCGAATTTACACTAAAAGATAGGGTTGGCATTTATGATGAAATACAAATTGATAGGCAGTCTATAGTTAGTAGTCAACTCAGGGAATTAGCTAGAATTGTAGCTTATACTTTAGGTGTTGATTTTCCATTTGTAAACGCTAAACTGTTTGCACTTGTTATAGATGAAGAGAATTTCGCTACTTTTCAAATAGATGGTGTTGAGGCTGGATTAAAAGATGAGCTGAATAATTGGGGTAGGGAAATGAAATTAGTTGGTGATGCTGGTTTTCGATGCAATCCAGATGGTGTAGTGATTAGGGCTAGAAACCTTGTGAATGCATTAAATTTTTACGAAATAATGAATATAGGTAGAGGCGAGCTATCTGGTGGAAGAAGCCCAGAATTTAAAACTAAATGGAGCTAAATCTGTTATATTAAATAGCTTAAATTATCTCAAGCCTGCCAAACCACCTCCCAATCAACTCAAAATGGTTCAATATTTGTTTGGTTTGATTCAGCAAACTGAATTGATGATTTTAAAAAGCTCAAAATACTTGAAATAAATCGTTTAAAACGGGGGTTTGAAAGCTAGTTCTAAAGATGGCTTTTGTGGGTCAGTTTTTTGATATCGGTTCAATGTGTATTTTTTCTGCGAATCGAGATCAAATACAATATAAAATCATAAATAATTAAACCGTTCTACGAAATCTAATTTTAAAAATCTTTATTTTGCCTTATATTGGGTTTTTATAGCTCAGGTATTTTGGACTATAGATTAGATGATAATTTGTTTATCTGGAAATACTTAATCACAATAACCACAAATGCACTATTTCTATCGTTACGGGCTCTGCAAAGCATTGAAAATGTATCATAGGAGCTTGTGAGTAGGGCTAGATCACTTTCCAAGGTAGTTACCGCCATTATCTGAATCAAAATTATCGGTAATAGCTCCTCAATGTTTTTTAACTAGGAAGTTTATTTTTTCTAAGTAATTTTGTAAGTTTTGAGTAGGGTGGCGCTAAGTATTATTTTAAACTGAGTCCAGTCAAAATAGCTTCAATCATGGCAGTTGTAGTTTGTGATAGAATTGCTTCCTGCCTCGCAGGATCTGGGCTGCCTAGTTTTTTAATTTCATCAAAAGTATTTCCAGCGTCATTGACTACATCTGTAAGAGTATCAATTAAAACTCCAGTTAAGACTGATTCAAAACTAGCACACTGATCATCTGGAATTAATTCCGTTACTACTTCAAGCAATGCATGTAATCTTTCTAGGCGATTAACTGAGTGTATAGCACTAGTTTGAATTTCTTCGTGCGAGCAGAGTTTAAAGGCATCAGCTACAATTCTAGCTAATGAAGTGTGTCGCGGTAAACATTTAAACGGTTCAAGATGTGTAATCGCAATTGCTAGATCGGGCTCATACGAAACAGCAATATCACGAGCTGTCCAGTATTAAACACATATGACACTAATCCTTAGTTTTATGCTAAGATTAAGTCACTATGTTTACTTCAGATGATAAATACAAGATACTTCGACATT